>NZ_JBHUBB010000004.1:0-322935 GCF_042789485.1 Streptomyces sp. NPDC056835 | reverse complement strand
ACTGGGGTGACCCTCCGCCTTGCGATCGCACGCACCGGACGCCTCCGAGCCCACCCTCCGGGCGGACGGCGCTACTTTGAAGACAGGACCTAGGGGCGGCGGGCCAGCAAGTGGGCGTCGAGGAAGCCCCGCTCGGAGGCCGGGTCGTGGAGCAGCCGAGCGACCGTGACGAGCCCGGCCCCTGCCAGCAACTCGGCGAACCGGTCAACCGGCCAGCTATAGGCGGGCGTCACCTTGTGGTCGAAGCGGACCGGCTCCGGTCCCTCGGTCCCGAAGAACGACACCAGGAGCAGGCCTCCTGGTGCCAGGACACGCACCTGCTCGGCCAGCAGCGCGGGCAATTCCCCAGGCGGGGTATGGATCATCGAGTAGTGGGCCAGCACTCCTCCGAGCGCGCCGTCCTCGACCGGCAGGGCCTCCATTCGCGCTTCGTCGAACCGCAGCGCCGGATGGGCCCGCCGGGCGTGCTCGACCATGACCGGGGAGAGGTCGAGCCCGAAGGCGTCCAGCCCCAAGTCGTAGAGCATGGCCGTCAGATGTCCGGGCCCGCACCCGACGTCGGCTGCCCGCGGGTTCCCCGTCCCTCGCACCAGCTCGGCGAAGGTGCCGATCATGTTCCGCGCGAACGGCTGCGTCTCCAACCGATTGGCGAACATCGATGCGTACAGCTCGACGACCCCGTCGTAGGCCGCCCTGGTCTCGTCCTGGTGTTTTAACACGGGAAGGAAACTAACACCCGCGCCGCTCGCGGCCGTTCTCCGGCCCCGTACCGACCCTTCCCCCAACGACTGACCGTCCCGTCACCTGATTTCGGGACACCCCCAGTGGTTCGGAGAAGGGCGGGGCAGGCCGGCGCGGGTGACGGCGGGCGTGCGCGGGGCGCGGGGGCGCGAGCCACCGCCGCGGTAACTCGGTACTGTCAGCTGCCCCCGGGCGTCATGACCACCGTCATCGTCACCATCACGGTAACCGCGTCCTCCGCCGCCTTCACGGCCTGACGCACCGCGGGTCCCACCCACCCACCGTGCGCGATGGCCTCCATGTTCGCCTTGACCGTGGCCTTGTCCCCCTCGGGAAATGCCAGCCGGTCCAGCTTCGCGCCGTGCAGCAGCGCCACCAGAGTCGCCGTACGCTCGTCCGGCTCCGCGCCGCCCATGACGACGGCGTCGAGCCGCTGCCGCAGCGCCTCCTCCACCGACCCGTCGGACTCCGGATAGCGGCGTACCGGGAAGAGGCCGAGCACCTTCTTCGTCTCCTCCCGGATCAGCCCCTTGCGCAGTAGGCCCTGGCGCGCTCCGTCGACCCCGTCCTTCTTGAGGCGCTTGATCCAGTCCTTCGTCCTGCCCGGCTTCTGCTGGCCCGCGATGTCGGCGAGCGCCGCATCGAGCGTCGGGTCGCCCAGTTGTGCGGGGTCGAGGACGGTCACCTTGTCATCGGCGACCTCAATCCGGCCCGCCAGTGCCAGTTCGACCAGCGAGGCCCCGGCGATCGCCCAGCCGACGTGTTCGGACTCCTTCGCGGCACCCGTGTCGTCGTCCAACGACAGCAGCATGAGCTGCTCCCCCAGTGTGGTCCTCATTGATGTGTCCATGCTTGTTTTCTCTCCTCGGCTGGAAGGCACAATCACTCTTCCTTTCGTCCGCTGTTCCGGCACAAGTCGTCCACTGTCCCGACACAAGCGCGCACAGGGACGGCGACGGTATCGCCACCACTGCCGAGGGCCTGCCGTACGGCGACGTCAACATCCGCCTGACGATGGACTATGATCACGGCGAACCGGCACCGCTCGCCGTCGGCGGAGTAATGCCCTGAGCTGTTCGGACACCGCTGGGTGCTCGGACACCGCTGGGTGCGCGGTGACGGGAGTGGCGACTCAGGAATTACCGCGGAGGCTCCGCATCCGCGGATCCGTCGCATGCGGAGGAGTCAGCTCTGGCGGATTCGGTCGCCGCAGTACATGTGTTTGATTTCGCGGCTCGGCGAATCTCGGCGAGAAGTTCCTCATCGCTCAATCCGGGCGCCGGACCGGGCATTGACCCGAAAAGCGAACCGAGAGCCCCGCGGAGTGCTGTGGCGGTGGCATCATCCTGGTCAGCAGCCGGAAACTCATCTCCCTGAGAGTCACTCATACATCAATCCAGCGGTGCGGGAAGGCAGAAGCGAGGTGCATCATGGCTGTCCATTCCTTGATCACCGGACTCGGTTCGGCCGCCTGCCGCGAGAAGCGCATCTGTGCAGTCGGTAGCGTTCCCCGAATGTCTACCTCTCCTGCGCGCGCTCCGCAAGCGCGCCCGTTCGCTCCGTGGCCCGGGAGGAGTACGGCCCCCGAGCCACGGGCCACCCGCTGACAGGTGGCCCGCGCGGCAACGAACAGGCGGCGGACGTTCATCGGCTGTCCGCCGCCCGTTCGTCGGATACGGAGGATACGGACCGCGCGCGCTCACCTCAGTGACCGGACAGGGGGCTTTCCTGTCTGTCCGTGAGGTCACCGAGCCGCTCCCGGAGAATCCGCAGGGCCCGTGAGCTGGAGCTGCGGACAGTCGACGAGGAGCAGTTCATGATCCGTGCGGACTCCTCGACACTCAAGTCCTCCCAGTAGCGCAGGTAGACAAGGCTCCGCTGCTTGGCCGAGAGGGTGGCGAGAGCGTCGAGCAGCACGATCCGGTCCTCGATCCGTGCCGCTTCCGCCGGTGTCGGCTCCGGCTCCGGTGTCGAGTCCACCAGCCGTTCGCGTGTCCAGCGATGGTTTCGGCGGTCGCTCAGAAAGAGGCGCACCATCACGGTGCGCGTGTAGCCGGACAGCTTGTCGTGCTGGTCCAGATGCTCCCATCGGCGGTAGAGGGTGATCAGTGTCTGCTGCACAAGATCATCGGCCGCGTGCCAGTCCCCCACCAGTAAGAAGGCGTTACGTCGCAGCGCTGGTCGGGCGCCGATGACGTATCGCGCGAAGCCTTCCTCGATCCCTTCATTCACGCTGTTCATCCCCGTTCACGCTTTTATTGTGTCTGCGAACAGCGCTCCGGCCGGTCCACCGCGTGTAGATAGGTGGAACTGTCGTCAACCGCTCACGAACCCGACCCGCGCTACCGCACACGGAGTCAAACACTTCTTCTGCCAACTCGCCAGTGACCCGTAGGCAGCGGTGGTCGGCGGCGGTCGTCCTTCACGAGAAGCAGAATTCGGCCTTCGCCGAAGGCTAATTCTTTGTCGTTTCAACAACCTTGGATCGGCCGGCAGGCGAGGCGGCACGCGGTCAGATCATTTGCCATTAAGGAGGCTTGGGAATGAGGACGCTTAAAGCGACCCCTCACGGCGCCGCGGTGCCCGCATCGCTGCGCGCGATGGGAAAGCTGGTGTCGCCGTACGGGCTCGTGTCCAGGCTCACTTGGCTGCCCGTGACCGAGGGGGAGCCCGACTTCCCGGTCTACACGGGCTCATTGGGGAATCCGGGGGCAGTGCTCGCCACGCAGTCCGAATGGACACACGACGCCTCCTCGGGCAACTTCGACGGCGCCGGCGGGGCACTGGACCGCGAGACGGCGGCGCATCTCGCGGCGGCGGAATCGCTGGAGCGGTACTCCTCCTGCGCCTGGTCACCGCAGGACATGATCTGGGCGACCGCCGCCGAACTGGGTGCGGACGCGATCCCGCCATGGGAGTGGCCGAACCTCTCGGAGGCCGAACTCTCCGATCCCCGCTGCGGCTTGGTGCCCACCGATCCGCGGATGCCGCTGCGCTGGGTCGAGGGCTGGTCCTTCGCCCGCGGCCGCAAGGTGTACGTCCCCGCCGTCCAGGTCTATCTGAAGTGCTCACCCGAGTCCGCCGCGGAACGGCACGTACACCCCGTCTCCACGGGCTGCGCCACCCACTCGGACCCGCTCGCCGCGATCGCCAACGGCCTGCTGGAGGTGGTCGAACGGGACTCCATCGCGCTCACCTGGCTCCAGCGGCTGCGACTGCCGCGCCTGGAGTTCACGCTCGACGAACTGCCGGCCGAATACCGGGCGTACGTGGAACGCGCGTCCTGCGAGAGCATCCGCACCCTGCTCTTCGACGCCACGACCGACCTCGGCATCCCCGTCGTCTACGGCGTGCAACTCGCCGACCACGACCGTGATCTCGCCCAACTGGTCGTCGCCACCTGCGACACGGACCCCGCCAAGGCGATCGCCAAGCTGCACCGCGAGGCCGCCTCGCTGCGTATCGCACTGCGCTCCCACGCCGGTCGGCACTCGGGTCCGGAGGATCCGGAGGACACGGTGAGCGTGATCGGCGGCGCGCTGCTCGCGGGCAAGCGCGGCCAACGCGACCGGTTCGATTTCCTGTTGGAGGGCGACCGCCCCGTGCGCTCCCTCTCCGGCCTCGCCCGCCCCCCGGCGGACGCGGCGGAGCTGCCGTGGCTGCTGGAGCGGCTGTCCAAGGCCGGCTGCGAGGTGGTGGTCGTGGACCTCACCACCGACGAGGCCCGGCAGGTGGGCGCGACCGTCGTACGGGTCATGGTGCCGCAGCTCATGCCGCTCTCCTTCGCTCACCGGGCCCGCTATCTCGGCCATCGCCGGCTCTACGACGCTCCCCGCGCCATGGGGCACCCGGTGAGCGACGAAGCCGGCGTCAATCCCAACCCGCAGCCCTTCGCGTGAGGTCGGTCATGAATCGTCACCTGCTCGTACTCGCCTCCGGCCCCTTCGGCAAGGACGTCGCCCGGCGTCTGAGGGACGGCTCCCGGGAGCGGAACCACGACGTCACCCTGATGGAGATCGACGAGGGCACCCACCCGAGTCTGTGGCCGCGCTCCGACCTGATCGTGCTGAGCACCTCGTACGACCGCCCCCGTGTCTACGAGGCGGCGGACCGGGCGGCCTTCGACTGGGGCATCCCCTGGTTCGGGGTGCACTCCACCGCCACCGAGGTGGTGTGCGGCCCCGTGGTGGTCCCCGGCCGGACGGCCTGCCGGCGGTGCTACGTACGCCGCCGCGACCAGCACCGGCGCGCCGAGCACGGCACGGCGGGCACCGGGGACCGTCACCCGACGGGCTACCCCCTCCACCACGTCGGCGTTGCCACCGCCTTCGCCCGGCAGGCCGTCGACGAGGCCCTCAGGGAGCCGGACGGCAAGGGGGCGGTCGGCGCCACCGTAAGGAAGTTCGACCAGATCAGCGGCGCCACGAACAGGGCTCCGGTGGTGGCGGTGAACCGCTGCGAGCGCTGTCGCACCCCTGCCACGAGCGACGCCCTGTGGCGTCGGCTCGCCTCGATCGACGAAGGGCGGACATCGTGAGTGACCGGTCCATCACAGCGGAAACCATCGGGTCCGCCGCACGATTCGACCCGCAGCTACGGGTCCCGCGGCGTCCGCGGCTGCGCCGTGGCCTCGTGGTCAGTACCGAGGCGGACCAGGTGGTGGTGACGGGTCCGCCGAAGAAGCAGCTGTTCCGCGGCAGCTCCGCCACGGATCTGCTGCCGGCACTGCTGGCCCTGCTCGACGGTGAGCGCACCCATGCCGGGATCGCCGCCGAGCTGGGCCGCCCCGAGGACGTGATCTTCAAGGCGCTGTCCCTGCTCTGGACCTGCGGCGTCGTCGAGGACGGTCCGCCGGCCGAAGCGGAAGCGGCGCTCGCGCAGGGGATCGACGGCCGCCTCGCCGACTTCCTGTCGCGGGTGGGCAGCGCCACCGAGGCCAACGCCTGCTGGGAGCAGGCCGCCACCAGGCTCCGTACCGCCCGGGTCGAGATCTTCGGAGCCCCGGCGCTCGCGGCGTTGCTACGGGACGAACTCACCGGCTCCATTCCGGTCGCCCTGGGCGCGGGCGCCACCCCGAGCGAGCGGGTGACGCTGGTGGTGTGGGCCGACGCCGCAGACACCGGGTCGGACGGCGCCGGGACCGGCGTGAGCGCCCTCGCCGAGCACTGCTGGGAGAAGGGCATCCCGCTGCTGCGGCTACGGGTGCGGGGCCGACGTGCCGCACTGGGCCCGCTGGTCGACCCGCGGACGACACCGTGCCTGGACTGCCTGACCGCCCACGACGCCGATGACGACGCCCGAGCCGGCACCGAGACCGACGGGGGCCGGGAACCGCACCGGGCGAGCGCCGAAGGCGACCTCGCCCTCGCCGTCGCGCTGTTCGTGCGCGACCTGTTCGCGGCGGTCTCGCGTACAACACCCACGCCCTTGCCCATGCGCTGGCGGCTGGTGAATCTCGAAACGCTCAGCCAGCGGGACACGGCGGCGGCGACCCGGCCCGGCTGTCCGCGCTGCTCGGTCGCCGAAGGTCCGACCGCCGAACACGCCGCGCCCGCGACCCGCTTCGAGGCTTCTGTGGCCATGCCACCGAAGGAGTTCGCCGACCTCAAGGCTCACCAGATGCACTACAAACCGTCCAACCTGGCCTTGCAGCGCCTGTCGAGGACGTGGCCGGTGGCCGGCGCGGTCGAACTCCTGCCACCGGAGCACACCCGGCTGGGCAGGCGGTGGCCCGCCGCGCAGCCCGGTCCCGACACACTCGCGCTGCTGCTCTCCGTCACCGCGGGGATCAAGGCCGACGCCCCCGACAAGGTCGCCAGGTGGACGGCCAGCGGCGGCAACATCGGCTCGGTGACCGCGTACGCCGTCGTCCGCGACGTACCCGGCCTGGCATCGGGCATCTACGGCTACGTCGCGGCCGAACACCGGCTCGCCCTGCTGTCCTCGCGCACCGACGCCGTAACCGGCGACCGGCCGCTGACTCTCGTACTGACCGGCGACTTCCCCAAGGTCGCCCGCAAGTACTCCGCCTTCGCGCTGCGGATCGTCCTGCTGGACAGCGGCTGCGCCCAGGCCACCGCGCGGGAGGCCGCCCAGACCCTTGGCATCCGCTTCGCTCTGCGGCCGCGGTGGGACGACGACGCCATCGCGGCCGGCCTCGGAATCAACCCCGACATGGAACCGGTCACCGCGGTCATCGACTTGGGAGAAGCCACATGAGCAGCGCGCAGGACCTCGTCGCGGAACTCCTCGCCGCCTTCCGGGATCCCGCCCCCGCCACCGGGGAAGCCGGCGGGACAGCCACCGGGGCCGGGACCCCGCCCGGCCGGGAACTGCCCGCGGCCCGGCCTCTCGTGGCCCTGGGCCCGCCCGTCCGGTTCGCCTCACGGGAGCGGGAGAGGTCCCCGCTGCTCACGGTGCTGGAGCAGCGCCGTTCAACGCGGTTCTTCAGCCCGGATCCCGTCGACGCCTCTCTCGTCGCCGACGTGGCCGCGCGCGGTATCGCCGCGGACATCACGTCCTGGCCGGACGAGCAGGACCAGGTGCCGCTCCGGATCAATGTCGTCGCCTTCCGCCTCGGCGGACTTGAGCCCGGGATGTACAGCCTCGACACCGGGAGCAGCACCGGCGGGGGGACGGGGGAGCGGTCCTACGTCAAGGTGGCGCCGCTGCCGGAGGGGGAGGCCCTGCACGGCCTCACGATCCAGCGGGAGTTCTGCGACTCCGCCGCCATCATCTCCCTCGCCGCCGATCTCGACCGGGCGAGCGCGGTTCACGGCGCGCACGGCTACCGGACGCTGATGAGCCGCGCCGGGGCCGCCGCGTACACGATGTGGCTCGACGCCGTGGCCGTCGGTCTCGTCGGCAGCGTCTTCGCGGGCTTCATCCCCGCCTCCGTCCGGCAGCCGCTGCGCAGTGACGGAGCGAGCCGGCACCAGCTCTTCGCCCTCGCCCTGGGCGGCGCACCCGTGCTGCCGCCCCCCAAGACTCCGGGGCCGACCAGCCACCGGTGAACCGAGCACGAACACAACCGAAGAAAGGAATCCGATGACCGACGCCAACGCGTGGGAACTGGACCTGCACACCATCGATCTGGGCGACGAGGACATGTTCGTCGAGCAGATCCCCGAGGGCGTGGCGCTGGGCACCTTCAGCACCGCCTCCAGCGCGACCACGGCCAGCTGCCCGGTCAGCAGCGCCGGAAGCATCATGACCGCCAACTGTCAGGGCTGATCCCTGACGGGATCGTACGAGAGGAAGCTCCCCATGCCTGAACTGGAGTTGTACGTAATCGAGGAAATCCTTGAGGGCTCGCTGGAGATGGAGTCGCTCGCGGACGGCAACGCCCTCGCGTCGGTCTCCACCGCGGGATCGGCCAGCTCGGCGTCCTGCCCGGCGACCACCGCCTCCTCCTTCACCTCCTTTTCCAGCTACACCTGACCGGCACACGGGCGCCCTCGGCGTCCGACGACGTGCCGGTTTCCACTCCCCACATCCCACGCACCATCCGAAGTGAGGAAGTCCACCCGTGAACATCAACGACGACACGTTCGACCTGTACGCGCTGGACGGCGAACTCTCCATCGAGGAGCTGCCGCAGGGCAACGCCCTGGGCTGCTGGTTCTCCGCCGCCTCCGCGTCGACGGCGTCCTGCCCGGCGACCTCGGCCTCCAGCGTCGGCAGCGCCTCCACCTTCGGCTGATCGCGCTCACGTGGTCCCGCGGCCACGGAACGTCTCAGAAAGGGACACCCAGATGAACGGTCTGACGACCGAGGAAGTCCTCGACCTCTACTCGATGGACGAGGAGCTCTACGTGGAGGAGATGCCGCAGGGCAACGCCCTGGGCTCCTTCTCCAGCGCCACTTCGGCCGGCTCCTTCTCCTGCCCGGTCAGCTCGGCCAGCAGCGCCACCACGGCCTCCTGCGTCGGCTGACGATCTCCCGCCGCGTCACCAGCGGCGGGAAGCGGCTTCCGAGGAGTCGAAGACGCCCGCGGAATCCGCACAACCGAAGAAACCAGAGAAGAGGTGACACCGCATGAACGAACAGCACAGCGATCAGGACCTGTTCGACCTCTACGCCCTGGACGGCGACCTGTCCGTGGAGGAGCTGCCGCAGGGGAACGCCCTGGGCTCCTTCTCCACCGCGACGTCCGCGGCGTGTGCGTCCTGCCCGGTCAGCTCGGCGAGCAGCGCCACCACGGCGTCGACGTACGGGTGACCGGGTCCGGCAGGCGGTGCCACGTCGGCTGACACCGTTCAGCACCGTCCCGCCGGACTCGGCTCCGCCCTGTCCGCGGGGCTGAAGTCAGCCCCGCGGACAGGTGGTTCACGCGATTGCGCAGCATCCCGCAAGGCGGTGCCCGGGGTCAATGGGCCGGCCCATTGACCCCGGGCACCCAGGAGTACAGGAGAGGTAGACAGCAGTGATCAGTTCGCCGCCGAAGCTCCGAGACGAGCTGGAGGTCATACGCGGCATGGACGACATGCCGCTGATCTTCGATCCGGTCACAGGGAACTACCATCGCATCACGCGCGCCAGCGAAGTGGTGCTCAGCTATCTGGACGGCACCCGCACCCGCGACGATCTCGTCGCGTGCTTCTCGGGCGCCCGGCGGGCCTCGGGTGCCCGGCGGGCCGATGACGACACGCTCTCCCGGCGGATCGACACCTTCCTGGCCTCCCTGGAGAAGAGCGGACTGCTCGAAGGCTCCGACCTTCCGGACAAGCCCGGGAGCGGCGGCCGCGTCCGTACATCGATGCTGATGCCGCGGATCATCCTCACCCGCTCGCTGCCCCGCGTACTGGAACCCGTGGCCTCCGTGCTGCGGACCGTGCCGGCCTCGCTGCTGGTGCTGATCGCCTCGCTCGGCGCGATCGCCGGGTACACGTTCGGCTTCCACACCCTCTTCACCGCGATGCCGGCGCTGAAGGACCTCAGCGGACCGGCCTTCCTGATCGCCACCGGCGTCATGCTGCTGTACGTGCTGGTGCACGAGAGCGCGCACGCGCTGGTCGCCCAGATGCTGGGCACGCCGATCCGCGGGCTCGGGGTGGCGCTGCTCTTCTACTTCATGCCGGTCGCCTACGTGGACCGTACGGACGCCTACCGGGTCAAGGGCCGCGGCGGCCGGGTGGTGCTCGCCATGGCCGGCATCGTCAGCGACGGCTGGTTCTGCGCGCTGTCCGGGGCGGTCGCCCTCAACTCCGGTGGGCTGCTGAAGGACACCGCCGCGTTCCTGCTGAGCATGCAGTTGTTCATGCTGGTGATCAACTTGAATCCGCTGATGCCGAGCGACGGTTACACGGCGCTCGAAGCGGCGACCGGACTCACCAACGCCCGCGGCCGTGCCTTCGCGCTGCTGCGCCACACAGCCCGGCGCCAAGAACTCCCCACGCATCTCGCCAACCTCAGTACCGGCGCCCGTCGCGGCTATACGACCTACGGGCTTTTCGCCGTCGTCTACGTCTGCTTTCTCGCCTACGCCATGCTCCACGCGGTGCCCGTCACCGCGGACCTCGCCCTCTCGGTGGTGGGCCGATGACCTCGCTCCTCGTCTCGCCCGTCCTGCTGACCCGGGTGGCGGGACTGCCTTCCGACACGCTCGACCTGGTCGCCCCGGCCACCCGCAAGCTGCTCACCGAACACGCGGCGGCCGCGGCGCGGTTGAACGAGGTGGCACCCGCACTCGTCGATGTCCTCTTCTCGCTCGTCCCGCGGCTCGACGACGACGTACCGCTGCGCCGCAAGGTGCTCAGCGCCAAGCGGTCCGTCAACCGGCTGGACCCGCTGCCCTGGAACGCGGACGAGGCCGACGGGATACGGCGCCGCCTGGCGGCGCTCCTCCCGACCCGGCAGGCCGCTCTCCTGGACGACTGGGTGCGGCTGACCGAGGAACGCGAGGGGCTGCTCGGGCAGCTCGGTGCCCAGCTCGCCGAGGACCGGAGGCAGGCCGTACGCGCGCTGCACCGGACGGTCGGAGCGGGCACCGCGCCGCACGGGACCGTCGACACCAGCCGCAACGGCGCACCCGAGGAAGGGGCGTTCGGGTTCGCCGAATCCCTGGCGATCGCCGCCCCGGACTGGATCAGGCACGCCGACCACAAGGCCCGCTCGGCGAAGAAGCTCAAGACGCTCTACTCCTACGTCGCCCGCGCAGCCGTCAAAACCAGCCCGTTCTCCGGACTGACCACCGTCGGAGAGGCCGGGGCCACGGGACAAGGGCGTGCGCGCAGCCGTACGTCCGCCACCATGGCCTACCTGGCGCTGCGCCGGCTGGCCCGCGACGAGTCGACGGCCGGGCTGCTGCACTACCGCGTCGCTCCCGTCCGTCCGGGAACCCCCACCGAGCCCGACGGGCTACTGCTGCACAGTGAAGTACTCATCACCGAAGGCGTCGTCTGGCGCAACGACCGGGCGGTCGAGGCCGACCACGCTCTGCCCTCGCTGGCCGGCCTTCCGCCCCGTATCGGCCACGCCGAACTCCTCGCCGCTCTCGGGGGCACCCGCCCGTTCGCCCGGTTCCGCCGGATGCTGGACGCCGGGCTCGTGCATCCGGTGCCGCCCTGGAGCCAGGGTGAGGCCCCGTTCCCCGCACTGGCCGGGCTGCTGGAGAACGCCGCCGACGCTTCCCCGCTCGCGCGCGCAGAGCTGCTGCGGGCGCACGACCTGGGCGAAGGTGCCCGCCGGCGGAACGTGGGCGGCCGGATCGCCACCGCCGTGGAGCTTCGGGACCTGACCGGTGACTGGAACGAACACAACGACCGCGGTGAACGCAAGCCCAGTGGGCTGATCTACGAGGACCGCGAGACCGGTCTGGCCCTGCCCGACCCGCTGACCGTGCCCGAGGTCCGGGCGGACCTGACGGCGCTGGGCGAGCGGATGCGGCCGTACCTCTTCCGCTCACACCTCTATGACTTCCTGCTGGGGAGTTTCGTCGCGGAGTACGGCACCGGCGGCGTCTGCCGCGATCCCCTCGGCTTCCTGATGCGGCTCAGCGTCGACAGGGACTCCAACCCCCCGCTTGAGCGGGCTCTGTACGCCGACATGGCGAGCCGGGCCGATCCGGGGGATCGGGCCTGGCTTCCGGTCGGGCCCACCAGCGCCCCGCCGAACGCCGGACTCTTCTTCCAGATCGAGGCCGCGGACCAGACCGAGCTGGCGGCAGGACGGTACCGGCTGGTGGTCAACCAGTACGGTTCGGGCAGCGGCGGGCTGTTCAGCCGGTTCGGCGAACTGCTCGGCGACGGCTTCCGGGGGCGCCTCACCGCGTACGTCGAACGCTGCTGGGCGGGGGTGCGCTGCCGGGAGCTGGTGGTGTGGGGCGACTGCAACACCGTGCAGTCGGAGTGCGGCGGCCTGCTGCCGCCGCTGGTGCTGCCGGGCGAGGTCGGGGCGGACGGCGGAGCGACCCTGGACGACCTGGTGCTCGCTCACGACGCGGAGCGCGACACCCTGTCCCTGTTCGACATGGCCGGCGACCCCGTTGGCCTGGCCTATCTCGGGCTCATTCCGCAGCATCTGCTCCAGTCCTACGTCCGGCTGCTCTCGATCCTCGCCGACCCGTGGGTCAACGGCTCGCCGTACTCGGACTACACGATGACCAAGGCGCACGAGCTGCGCCCGCTCTGCGGCGACGACGTGGTGAAGCTGCCCCGCCGCACCGAAGGTCCGGGTGGCCGCGTCGTCACCCGCCGCTCCTCGTGGATCGTGCCGGCCTCCGCGCTCCCGCGCTCCGAGGACGGCGGCGTCGACGAGACCGTTCTCGCGGTCCGGCTCGAAGCGTTCCGGCAGGCCCACGGCATTCCGGAGGAGGTCTTCGTCCATCAACTCGGCGGCGCCGGCGCCGCGATGGGCATGAGCGCCGACCGGAAGCCGATGTGGGTCTCACTGGCCTCACCGCTCTCGGTGGGCGTCCTGCATCACTGGCTCAGCCCGGAGACCAGTCACCTCCGGTTGGTCGAGGCGCTTCCCGACCGGTCCCTGCATCCCCAGCGTGACGCGCTCGGCCGGCCCCGGGTCGTCGAGCACGTGGCCCTGCTGGCCTGGCCCGAGGAGAACTGAACGTGCGGCTTCTGGACCAAGCGAACCGACCGGACCCCGCCGGCCGGGCCCACCCGGCAGACCCGGCGGCGCGAGCGGACCGAGCAGACCGAGCGGACCGAGCGGACCGGTCCGGTCCGCGCGGTGACACGGACTGGTGGTACGTCCGCGCCTATCCCGGTCATCCGGACCTGATGGACGAGGCCACCCGGGTGCTGATCCCCTGGCTGGCCGAGCGGGCGGCCGAAGAGGCGGCCTCGGCCTGGTTCTTCACCCGCTACTGGGACATGAGCGGCCATCACCTGCGGCTGCGCCTCCACTGCTCCACCGACGGTGTCGACCGCGTCCACGAGCGGCTTCCGGAACTCGTCGGGCTGCTGCACGCGCTCGGCAAGCCCGTCGTCGCGGAACGCCTCGTCCCCGGCTCGGTACCGCGGGGGCTGCCCTTGGTGAAGCAGGCCCGCTGCTGTCTGTACGCGCCGGAACTCGCCAAGTACGGAGGCTCCCGCGGGGTGGCCAGGACTGAGGAGCTGTTCACGGCGTCCTGCGGCTGGTACGACGACCAGCGGATCGGCGCTCTCCCACCGCTCTTCGACCGGGCGGCGTTGGCCGTCACGTACATGAGAACTCTCGTCCGGGCGGCGCTCCCCGAGGACGCGCGGACGGAATTCTGGCACGCACACCGGCGCCAGTGGGGGCGGCAGTTGCGGATGGCGGCTCCGGGCCAGGAGGAGCTGCGCGCGCTGCTCTCCCGAGCGGTGCGGGGCACCGGTAACGCCGGCCATCTCGGCGACGGTCTCCGCGACAGCGTCGACAAGCAGGTCGCGACGGTCGTGCGCACCCTCGACGCGGCGGCGGCCGATGGCAATCCCGTACCTCGGGCGGTCCTGCTGCTGAACTACCTGCACATGGACCTCAACCGCTGGGGATTCGTGCCGGCGGAGGAGAGCCTGCTCGGTGTGCTGGCCTCGACGGGCGGGCGCGCTGAGTCCCGTCCGTAGCCCGTGACCGAACGCTCGTGACCGAACCTCGCACTTCTCCGTTTCGCAAGCACTTGACACTTTGGCAAGTGAATGCCAGTCTGGAATGCAGTTGATGTACCCGTAGACGGCGCGAGACCTCAGCGGCATCCGATGAGAGGCAGACGCGGAATGGCTGAACACGACCCCTCCCAGAGCCCGCCCCCCAGCGTGGCGGTCCTGCTGGAGCACGTAACGAAGCGTTACCAAGGCCCGCACGGCGACATCGTCGCCATGAATGACGTCAACCTGTCCGTGCGGCCGGGCGAGATCTTCGGTCTCCTCGGCCCCAACGGCGCGGGCAAGACCACCACCATCGAGACCCTGGTCGGCCTTCGCCGCCCCACCGCGGGGCGGGTCCGGGTCCTTGGGTACGACCCCTTCGAGCAGCGCGACGAGGTGCGCAGGTACGTCGCGATCCAGCCGCAGCAGGCTGCCGTGTTCGAGCAGCAGACCGTGGCGGAACTGCTCCGCGTCTGGGCCTCTCTCTACGCGGACCCCGACACCCCCGACGCCATCATCGCGAGGATGGGCCTGACGGACTCGCGCGACGTCCGGGTGTCGAAGCTTTCCGGCGGCCAGCGCCAGCGCCTGCTCGTGGGCACGGCGCTCATCTCCCGCCCGCGCCTGCTGGTACTCGACGAGCCGTCCACCGGCATGGACCCCAACGCGCGACAGGAACTGTGGAACGCGGTACGCGAGCACCGCGGGACCGGAGGGACCGTACTGCTGTCGACACACTCCATGGAGGAGGCCGAAATGCTCTGCGACCGGGTCGCCGTGCTGCACAAGGGCTCGGTCGCCGCCTGTGGAGCGCCCCAAGACCTGATCGCCGCGCACGCACCCGAACGGGAAGTGCACTTCACCGTCCGGCAGGGCACCGACCTGGCGCCCCTGCGCGCCACGGCGGGGGTGTCCCACGTGGAGAGTCACGAGGCCGGCGCCGACACCCGGGTGATGGCCAGGACCAGGAACTCGGACGCGGCGTTCGCGCTGCTCGCGGGACCGCTGGGGGCCCGGCAGATCCAGATCAAGGAGGCCGGCCTGGAAGCGGTCTTCCGCCTCCTGACGGGCGTCTCCTTCCACGCGGCGGGCGACGGCATGGAAGCGGAAGAATCAGGCGAAGCGCCTGGCGCGGTCTCCGGCAAGGAGTCCGCCGAGACGGAAGGTGTGCCGGCGTGATCTCTTCGACCTCTCGTGAACTGGCGCTGCTGCACGCGCGCGAACTCGTACGCGACCCGAAGTACTTCTACTTCGCCCTGTTCTTCCCCTTCGGCATGCTGGCGATCTTTCTCGGTATCGGCTCGTTCATGCCGAAGGAGCCGGGCACCCCGGACTTCCTCAAGCTCGTCATCCCGATGGCGATCTTCCTGGCCGTCACGAGCGCGGCGCTGACCGTCACCGCCGGTCCGCTCGCGGGTATGCGCGCCAAGGGCACCCTCCGGCTGCTCGGCACCACCCCCCTCGGCCGGACACGGCTGGTGTTCACGCACATGTTCGCCAGGGTCCTCATGGTCACCGCCCAGGCGGTCGTCCTGCTCGCCCTGGCGGTCGCGCTCGGCAAGGTGGAGCCGAGCCGGCTCCCGGCCCTCTTCGGGATCGCCCTGCTCGGCCTGGCCATGTTCGGCGGGATCGGCTACCTGATCGGCGGCCGACTGTCCTCCCCGGACGCCGCCACCAACGTGGGGACGCTCGTGCAGCTCGCGGCACTCTTCCTGAGCGGCCTCGCCTTCCCGCTGGAGCTGATGCCGGATGCCGTGCGCACCGTACTGAGCCTGCTGCCCACCTCCTTCTTCGCGGACCTGATGCTCACTCAGATGTCCCAGGGGGAGCCGACCCACCCGGCGTGGCTCTCGATCCTGGTCGTCACCGTCACCGCCGCGGTCGCCGTCCTTCTCGCCATCCGCACCTTCAAGTGGGACCAGGGTGAGACCGCGTAGGCCCGGCCGGACCATATCCTCAAGACCTATACCGCCAGGAAGGGACCACGATGGACAAGAACGAAGCCGCGGACGCCCTCGCTTCCGCTGACGACCTGGCTTCGCGGATGCGTCAGGGAGGCGGGAGCCGACATCTCCTGGTGTTCCTCCTGGGCATCGTGATGCTGGTCATGACGGCGGTCTACGGGCTGCTGATCCAGCCGAACGTGGAGTACGCCCTCCCGGTCTTCCTGCTGCTCCCGTTCTTCCTGCTGGTGATCTACACCGCGACGCGTCCGGTGCTCCCACGCCACTACCGGAACCGGTACGCGGTCATCACGGCGAGCGGGGCGGGCATCTACTCCCTGACCGTGACTCTCGGCAGTGTCCTCTTCTCCGGCGAACCGCTGTGGTGGGTGCCTGGGGCGATGCTCTGCGCCGTGCCCTTCTTCCTGGTCGGCATGCTGGGACGGAAGGCAGGCCGGACCCCAGAGGCCAGGACGTGATGACGCACCCCCGCAAGTCCCTCGACACCGTCATCCACGCTCCGGTGCGCTTCTCCATCGCCGCCGCGCTCGCGTCGGTCGACGAGGCCGACTTCCAGACCCTCCGGGAGGCCATCGAGATCACGGACTCGGCCCTGTCCAAACAGATCGCGCTGCTGGAGCAGGCCGACTACGTGAAGGTCCGCAAGGGCTTCGTCGGCAAGCGCTCGCGAACCTGGCTCTCCCTCACCGGCAAGGGCCGCACCGCCCTCACCCGGCACCTGGAGGCGCTGCGCGAGATCGCCGCAGGGGAGCTACTGGAACCCCCCTGACCTCGCGGTTTCGTTGTCGGTGTGTGGTTCGGTACCGCACGGCTGGGAAGCGTTCCCGCAGAACTTCACGAGCGCCTTGTCGAGGTCGGAGGACCCGGGCCGAACGTGGCGCGGTCAGTGGTGCGGTGGGCGGCTCCGGCGGTGTCGCCTAAACGCCCACACTGCCAGCGCGAGCACCACCACCCCCGCGATCACCGCCCCGGCGATCTGCCCCAGCTGTGACTCGATCCTGGTGAACGCCGCCCCGGCGAAGTAGCCGACCGCCGTACAGCTCACGCCCCAGCACAGCCCGCCCAGCGCGTTGAAGAGCAGGAACCGTCGGTACGGCATGTCCGAGAGCCCCGCCAGCGCCGGCATCAGCGCGCGGAGGAACGCGATGAAGCGCGCGAAGAACACCGCCGAGGCGCCCCGCACCCGGATCATCTCGCGGGCCCGCTCGACATGGTGCCGGCGCTTGCGCAGGCTCCGGGTCGCCAGGATCCGGTCGCCGAAGTGGCGGCTCACCGCATAGCCGGTGCTGTCGCCCAGGATCGCGGCGAGCACCACGACCACCGCCATCCACCACACCGACACCTCGCCCTGGGCGGCCAGCAGCCCGCCCAGTACCGCGGCGGTCTCGCCGGGCAGCACAAAGCCGAAGAACAGGGCGTCCTCGCAGAAGACGAGCACGCCGACCACGGCATAGACCAGGGGGCCGGAGAGACCGCCGAGCCAGTTGGTGATCGTATTCATCCGGAGCGCCCCTCCGTTCCGTCGATGCGTGCCGACGCCGGTCCCGGTTGATTCCGACAGTACTTCCCGCTCACGCCCGGTATGGGCCGCCGGCCGTGTGTCGGTCCTCGCGCGAGTGGAGAGCGCGAGCGGAGAGCCCGTGGCCGGATGACCCAGCGGGTAAGAAGGCGCGCGCCGCGCCCGTACCGCCGACGACCGGCGGAGGCGGGCACGGCGCGCGCACGGCTCACATATCAGTGCTCACGCGTCAGTGCTCAGTCGCGACTGCTCACCTGTAGGTGAGGTCGGAGGCGCTGTACTTGCAGTACGTGCCGTCCGCGTCGGAGCCGTTCTTCGTCGGCTCGGCGCCGGTGCTGTTCCCGATGTACTTCTGGCACGGCACGATCTTCTTGCTGCTGTCCCCGACGATGGTGATACCGCGCAGGGTCAGCGAGTCGCCGTAGTTGGTGTTGATGCCGCCGATGACACCGCCGGGAGCGGTGATCTCCGTGTTGGTCACATTGATCGTGCGCTTGTACTGGCTTGAGCAGTTGCCGCAGGAGCGGACGAAGGTCTTGAAATCCTGGCCGGCGAAGTTCGAGATGTTCAGTGTGCCGCCGCCGTTGAACTGGAAGATCTTGTCCGCGGCCTTGCGGGCGCCGCCGCCGTTGACGGTGAACGTCTTGCCGGTGCCGCGGAAGGTGGCCGCGTCCTCGCCGACATCCTCCCACCACACGTTCTGCAGTGTGCAGCTGCCGGAGCAGTGGATACCGTCGGCGGCGGGGGCGCCGATGATGACGTTCTTCAGCGTCGCCCCGTCGGCGAGCTGGAAGATCGGGCCCTGGTCCTCGTCCTGGCCGTCGCTGCCCAGGTCACCGGTGCCGTAGTAGCGCTTCATACCGCCGTCCACGGAACCATTGATGGGCTTGGTGGCGCCGACCGCCTCGCTGCCGTTGGACGACGGCCAGGTGGCGGCCGAGGCGGTGGGCAGGGTGAGACCGGAGGTGAGCGAGGTGAGGACGAGGGCGGCGGCGCCGAGGCCGCCGGCGATCACCCGCCGCTTCCCGGTGCTGAGGCGCGTGCTGTGTTGTCGCGTCATGGTGGGGCGCTCCTTGTGAGGGGGAGGGGTGAGAGGTGCTGGGTGATGGGTGTGAACGGTGTGGACCGCGGCTTCACGGAGTTCGCGGATTCACGAGGTGGTGATGGTCGGCCGGGGAGGCGTCGGCATCTTGTCGCCGATGAGGAAACTGGGGTGCGGCGGCTGGTTGTAGGCGGTGTTCTGCCAGGCCAGCGCGGGCTTGGAGGTGTCCTCGTCCACCTTGAAGTACTCAAGCCCCGGGCGGGACGGGTCGAGATCGCCGAGGTGGGCAGCGTCGCCGTGGCCGTTGCGCGTCGTCCACAGACCGGAGCCGTTGTCGTCCACGGCCATCGAGCCGTACACGATCTCGTCCCTGCCGTCGCCGTCCACATCGCCGACCGTGAGGGCGTGGTTGCCCTGGCCGTCATAGCCCTTGCCGCTGTTGGTGGAGCTGTTGGTGTCGAACGTCCATCTGCGGGTGAGCTGACCGCCGTTGAAGTCCCAGGCGGAGATCACCGTACGGGTGTAGTAGCCCCGCGCCATGATCAGGGAGGGGTTGGCGCCGTCCAGATAGGCGGTCCCGGCCAGGAAGCGGTCCACGCGGTTGCCGTACGAATCGCCCCAGGAGGCGACGGAGCCGCGCGGCGGGACATGGTCGACCGTGCTCCGCGCGGCGCCCGTCCGCCCGTCGAACACCGTCAGGAACTCGGGCCCTTCCAGCACATACCCGCTGGAATTACGGTAGTCGGCCGAGGCGTCGCCGATCACCTTTCCCGTGCCGTCGACCGTGCCGTCGGCGGTCTTCATGGCGACCTCGGCCCGGCCGTCGCCGTCGTAGTCGAAGACCTGGAACTGCGTGTAGTGCGCGCCGGAGCGGATGTTGCGGCCCAGATCGATCCGCCACAGCCGCTCGCCCTGGAGCGTGTAGCCGTCCAGGATCGTGTTGCCCGTGACGCCGGACTGGGAGTTGTCCTTGGCGTTGGTGGGCTGCCACTTCAGGACGAGATCGAGGTCGCCGTCCCCGTCGAGATCGCCGACCGAGGCGTCGTTGGCCTCGTACGTGTGGTCCGGTCCTGCCGCCGGGACGGAGATCGGTACGTCGAGATAGCCGGAGCGGAACTGGACCGCGCTGGGTGAGGCCGGCTGCTCCGCGCCGTTCACGAGCGCGCGCACCGTGTAGTCCGCGGAGTTGGGTGCGTCCCTGTGCGGATAGTTCGTGGTGGTGATCGGCTCGGCGTTGACCTTGACGGAGCCCCGGTAGAGGTTGAAGGCGACATTGTCCGCGTCGGTCGCCAGCCACCGCCAGCTGACCAGGTTGTCATTGCCCGTGTGCACACTGACCAGGCCACGGTCGAGCCGCTCCAGCCGCGCCGTGGCCGCCACCACTCGCTCACCGGACCGTGCCACGCCCGGCGCGGGCGTCATCAGCCCGGCGAGGACCGCGCCGGACACCGCGAGCACGCCCAGCGGCATCCCCCGGCGGACGAGGGGGCGTGGTGGGCGTGGTGGTCGCGGCGGGGATCCTGAGCGCGCCGCGTACGTGCCGGCTCTGAACCGCACGAGTCCTCCAGAGGGGTGGGGGGTGTCTGTCCCTGTGTCCCCTGGTCGCCGCCCGCGCGGAAAAGGTTGCCGCGTGGCCCGTAAGGAGCCGAGGGCGGTCCGGCGCCCGCCATGCTGCCGCGACCCCCTCCGGAGTACTGTGAAGAGATCGAGGGTATGCCGCCGTCGGCCGCTTTGCCGGGGGCGTCCTCGATGACGGACGAGGTCGGAGGCGCGGCCCTCCAGGAGCGTCGCCATGATCAGGAGCGTGATCGCCATGATCGCGACTGACGCGATGACCGTACGGACGCGGGCTCACGTGGACCGTGGAGCGACCCCGTCCGCCGGGGCCCGGCGTGCCGCCACGAGGGAGACGGGTGGAGCAACGACGTATGTCCGTGGCAGATGACTCCGCGCAGAGCCCTGTCGGCGCGATCGGCAGGGTTACCGTTCCGATCCCGGCCGACGGTCCCGGTGAGGTGCTGGTGTCCGTACGGGGCGGATCCGAGGCCTACGCGGCCTGGGCGGACCATCCGATCGGCAGAAACCTCCGGGTGATCGTCGTGGATTCGATCTCGGCGCGCTCGGTGATCGTGGAGCCCTTTCCGTCCTGAGCCCCTTCCTGAACACAGACCTGAACCCCTTCCTGAACACAGGGAAGCAGGTAGTTCGACAGGAGTACCCCATGCTGTTCTGGCATGTTCCCGCGCCCAACGAGGCGATGCTCATATCCGGTTCCAAACGGCAGGCACAGGACACACAGTTCCGGATCGTCACCGGGCACGGCAGTTTCGTCATGCCCATCAAACAGAAGGCCCGCATGCTGTCGCTCGCGCTGCGGGAGGCGGAGATCGTCGAGGACTGTGTGACCCAGCAGGGCATCCGGCTCAAGGTCCGCGCGGTATCCGTGTTCAAGGTCGGCGACGACGCGGTGTCGATCGCCAACGCGGCCCGGCGCTTCCTGACCGAACAGGAGCACATGGAAGAGCTGGTCGGCCGGATCTTCGCCGGTCACCTGCGCTCCATCGTCGGCGGACTGACCGTGGAGCAGATCATCCGCGAGCGCGACCGGGTGGCCCAGGAGGTCAAGCAGGGCAGCCACAGCGAGATGGAGAAGCTCGGCATCGTCGTGGACGCCCTCCAGATCCAGGAGATCGAGGACGCGACCGGCTATATCAACAATCTCGCGGCCCCGCACGCCGCCGCCGTCGCGAGCCAGGCGCGTATCGCCCAGGCCAAGGCGGACCAGGAAGCCTCCGAACGCGAGCAGCAGGCCGCCGCGCTCAAGGCCGAGTACGAACGGGACACCGCGATCAAACGGGCCGGCTTCCTCGCCGAGACGGAGCAGGTTAACGCGCGCGCCGCGCAGGCGGGACCACTGGCCGAGGCCAAGGCCTCGCAGGACACCATCGAGCAGCAGACGGCGCTGGCGGAGCGTCAGGCGCTCCTGGCCGCACAGCGGCTGGAGGCCGAGGTCCGGCGCCCGGCGGACGCCGAGGCGTACCGGCAGCGGACGCTCGCGGAAGCGGGCCGGGACCGGGCGAAGTACGAGGCGGACGGCAACGCGTACAGCGAGCGTGCGCTCGCCCAGGCCCAGGCCGACGCGAACACCGCCCGCGCGGCTTCCCTGAAGGACGGCAACCAGGAACTCATCGCGGCCAACCGCATCGTGGAGAACCTGCCGGCGCTGGCCGACGCGGCTTCCCGGGGCATGTCGGGTGCGAACCTCACCGTCCTGAACGGCACCGACGGCGTCAACGACATGGCGGCGGGTCTGGTGGGCCAGGGCATGGCCATCCTGAACTCGCTCAAGGGCTCCACGGACGGCACCAAGCAGGCGGGCGCGACCCCCAGCGTGAGCCGGAAGCCGGCGCTCCGTGTCACCGAGTCCAAGTGACCCCGAACCAAGTGACCCCGAACCAAGTGACCCCGAAGCCAAGTGACCCCGAAGCCAGGTGACGCCGAATCCACGTAACGGCACCCCCGACGGGCCGTCGGCCCCCAGGGCCCCGGACAGTTCCAGGTTTCTAGGAGCGGTCCGGGGCCCTGTCCGTGGAATCGTCCTCGGAATCGTCCTCGGCGAGGCGCTTGATCGCCGAGAGCCGGGAGTCCCAGTCGGAGGCGACCCGGTCCATCCACCGGGCCGTGACACTGAGCCGCGCGGGGCGCACCACGTAGCGCGCCTCGCGGCCCGCCCGGTGAGCGGCGACCAGACCGGCCCGGTCGAGGACACCGAGATGTTTGACGATCGCCTGCCGGCTGACCGGCAGTTCTCCGGCCAGGACCGTGGCGGTCGCCTCGCCGTGCGCGGCGAGGGCGTCGAGTATCCGGCGCCGGGTCGGATCCGCCAGCGCGGTCAGGACCTCCGCCACGGTGTCCCGGTCGGCCTCTGCCGTCATGCGTCGAGTCGCTCCACGTAATCCCGGATGTTGACGACCATCTCCGTCCAGCCATCCGTGTGGCTCTCCTTCGAGGCGACGTCCTTCCTGTCCTCCGGGATCACGATATCGGCGAAGCCGGTCTCGACCACACGCAGCCTGGTTCCCTCGCCCTCCGGGGTGAGCGTGAACTCCACGAGGGTCGAGTTGCCCTCGTCGGCCACCTGGCCGGGGTACGCGCTCGCCCAGCGGTACGAGAAGTAGTGCGGCGGATCGACCTTCACGATCGTCGTCGGGAACTGGCCGTACTGACCGTGGTCCAGGTGCATGACGCCGCCGGGCCGCAGGTCGATGGGGGCGGGCTGCCCCTGGCCGAACCACTGCCCGACATGCTCCGGTTCTGTCAGCACCGCCCAGACGCGCTCCATGGGCGCCGCGATGGTGATCTCCCGCTCGATGCGGTCATCGGATGTGGACATGAGGGGAACCTTCCGCAGATCGGAACTAACGTGCAACCCAATGGTTGCACTACTCCCATCGATAGTGCAACCCGTCGGTTGCGCAAAGAGGCACGCGCCCTGGATCCCTGAAAGCCCCCGGTCCCTGCCCCCCCGGTCCCTGAAAGCCCCCCGGTTCCTGAAACCCCCCGGATCCCTGAAAGTCCCCCGGGCCCCCGGGCCCGCCGGCTCAGTGCCCGCGCGAGGCCGCCATACCGATCGTGATCAGCGCCAGCACCACCCAGCCGAACCACAGCCAGCCGTTACTGCCGAGCGCCGCGGTGTAGCCCGTCACGACGACCAGCGCGCCGACGGTCACCACACCCATAGTCTTGGTGGATCCGGACATGTGCGTCCTCCTCCTGGCCGGGGCCATGACGCCCATCGTCGCCCGGGACCAGGGGTTCGCGCTACTGCCCCCGGGCCTGAAGTGAGGCCAGATAGGCGTTGTACGCCGCCAGTTCCTTGTCACCGTCCCGGTCGGCGGCCCGGTCCGAGCGCTTCGCCTGCCGCTGCTCCGAGCGGTACCACTGGAAGACCAGCGCGAGCAGGACCAGCACCGACGGGATCTCGCTGAACGCCCAGGCGATACCGCCCGCCGCGTTCTGATCGGTCAGCGCGTCGATGCCGAGCGAGGCCGGGGGATCGCGGTACGCGCTGACCATCGGCTCGCTCGCCATCATCAGCGCGATCCCGAAGAACGCGTGGAACGGCATCCCGGCGAAGAGCTCCAGCATCCGCATCACATAGCCGGGCCGGTGCGGCCCCGGGTCGACGCCCATGATCGGCCAGAAGAACACCAGCCCGACCGCGAGGAAGTGCACCATCATCGCGATGTGCCCGGTCTTGGACCCCATCAGGAAGTCGAAGAGGGGTGTGAAGTACAGCCCGTACAGGCTCGCGATGAAGAGCGGGATGGTGAAGGCGGGGTGCGTGACGATCCGTACGTAGCGGCTGTGCAGCACAGCAAGCAGCAGCTCGCGCGGACCCTTGCGGCCGCGCCCCGCGACCGGCAGCGCGCGCAGCGCCAGCGTCACCGGGGCGCCGAGCAGCAGCAGGATCGGCGAGACCATGCTGATGATCATGTGCTGGACCATGTGCACGCTGAACATGACCATGCCGTAGTCGTTCAGCTTGGTGCACATCACCAGCGCCACGGTCAGTACGCCGATGACGAACGCGACGGTGCGGCCCACCGGCCAGCTGTCGCCGCGCCGCCGGAGCCGCAGTACGCCCCAGCCGTACAGGACCAGTCCCAGCAGACAGCCGATCAGGAAGAAAAGGTCCGGGGAGAACTCCAGTGCCCGTCCCAGCGTGAACGGCGGCAGATCCATGGTCATGCCGTGCCCGCTGTGATCCATCCGTCCGCTCCCGGAATCGTGTCGATTGTCCGCACCAGACTAGAACCGCCCCCGGCCGCAGCTGCGAGCGGGGGCGGTTCCAGCAGGGTTCCAGAGGGGTTCCCTCGCGGTTCCACGGTGGTTCAATCGCGGATCAGAGCACGCACTCCGCCTCGGCGTACCGCTCCGCGGGCACCGTCTTGAGCGTCTCGACGGCCTCGCCCAGCGGCACCATCACGATGTCCGTGCCGCGCAGCGCCGTCAGCATCCCGAACTCGCCGCGGTGCGCGGCCTCGACGGCGTGCCAGCCGAAGCGGGTGGCCAGGACCCGGTCGTACGCCGTGGGGGTGCCGCCGCGCTGGACATGGCCGAGTATCACCGGCCTGGCCTCCTTGCCCAGCCGCTCCTCCAGCTCGATCGAGAGCTGCCTGGCCACGCCCGCGAAGCGCTCGTGGCCGTAGATGTCCTTGCCGCCCACGTCGAACTCCATGGAGCCCTCGCGCGGCTTCGCGCCCTCCGCGACCACCACGATCGCGAACCGCTTGCCCGCCGAGAAGCGCTTGCCGACCACCTCGGTCAACTCGCCGATGTCGAAGGGCCGCTCGGGCACGACGATGGCGTGGGCGCCCGCGGCCATCCCGGAGTGCAGCGCGATCCACCCGGTGTGCCGGCCCATGACCTCGACGATCAGCACGCGCTGGTGGGACTCGGCGGTGGTCTTCAGCCGGTCGAGCGCCTCGGTGGCGACCCCGACGGCCGTGTCGAAGCCGAAGGTCACATCGGTCGAGGCGATGTCGTTGTCGATGGTCTTCGGTACGCCG
The DNA here is from genome assembly GCF_042789485.1 of Streptomyces sp. NPDC056835. NCBI lineage: Bacteria > Bacillati > Actinomycetota > Actinomycetes > Kitasatosporales > Streptomycetaceae > Streptomyces > Streptomyces sp. NPDC056835. The sequence continues at coordinate 298,033 of NZ_JBHUBB010000004.1, read as the reverse complement.
ACGATCGGCAGCCCGGCCTCGGAGAGCAGATGGGCGGCCTTGAGAGTGCCCTCACCGCCGATCGGGATGATCGCGTCGATACCCAGGTCGGCCACATGTCCCCGGGCGCGCTCCACGCCGTCCCGCAGATGCGCGGGCTGCACCCGGGAGGAGCCCAGGATCGTGCCGCCGCGGGCGAGGATGCCGGCGACCGCGTCCAGATCGAGCTTGCGGTAGTCGCACTCCAGGAGGCCTTTCCAGCCGTCATGGAAGCCGATCACCTCGTCGCCGTGGTCGACGACGGCGCGGTGTACGACGGACCTGATCACGGCGTTGAGGCCGGGGCAGTCGCCGCCTGAGGTGAGCACACCAATTCGCATTGCCCGCAATACCTTCGCTTCGTGGGCCGACGGCCGGACCCCATCGTCCGGCCTGGTCGCCGCCACCCTACCGGCGGGCGGTGGGGGGACCGAAACCCGGCGTCCGACTGCTGGACAGACCCCGCCGGCGCCCCCGCCGGAGGGCGGGGGCTCGCGGAGACCTCGGACCGGCGTCAGGCGGGCTGGATCGCGGAGGCGACCCGCTCGGCGCGCAGCGCCTCGTACCAGCGGTCGTCGGTCGGCGGCAGCGCGTTCACATCGAGGGCCAGCTTCAGCAGCAGGTCCGCGATCTGCGGATTGCGGGCCATCACAGGACCGTGCATGTACGTGCCGAAGACGGTCCCGTTGTACGCGCCCTCCGTACCGTCGCCCGTGCCGTTGCCGCGGCCGAGCCGTACCCGCGCGAACGGCCGGGCCGTCGGACCCAGGTGCGTGATGCCCTGGTGGTTCTCGAACCCCGTCAGCTGCGGCAGGTTCAGCTGCGGGTCGATGTCGGCCAGTACGTCACCGACGCACCGCTCGCCCTCGCCGCGGGTGGAGACCACGTCGAGCAGCCCGAGGCCGGCCTCGCGCTCGCCCAGATCGTTGACGAACTCGTGCCCGAGGATCTGGTAGCCGGCACAGACCGAGAACACGATCGCGCCGTTCGAGACCGCCCGGCTGAGCCCGCCGTCACGGCGCAGCCGCTCCGCGGCCAGCCGCTGGGGCCGGTCCTCACCGCCGCCGATCAGATAGATGTCGCCCGAGGTCGGCACCGGCTGGTCGCTGCGTACATCGACGCGGGTGACGTTCAGACGGCGCTGGTGGGCCCGGCGCTCCACCACCAGGGCGTTGCCCTGGTCCCCGTAGGTGCTCAGCAGGTCGGGGTAGATCCACACCAGGCGCAGGCTGCTGTCGCTCATTCTCGCTCGTCCTTCAGGGTTCCGAGGGGTCTGGTTTGCCGGCACCGGGTCAGTTGCCGACACGGCGGCGCAGGTCCTGGAACGAGGTGTAGTTCGCGATCGCCTCGATCCGTCCGGGCGGCGCCATCTGCACGGCCTCGTCCGGGGTCTCACAGACACGGAAGTCGAGACCGGCGACTTCGAGGCGTACCGCGAGGTCCAGCTTCCGGTCCCCGATGATGAAGATCGGATGGCCGGCCAGCCGGGTGTAGTCGACGTCCCACAGCCAGGAGGTGTCCGTGCCGTCCGCGCCACGGGCGTTGACGGCGAGGATGACCGGGGTCGGCGGCGGATCGATGAGGGAGAAGGTCTCCAGCCAGCCCGCGGGGTTCTTCGCGAGCAGCAGCCGCAGATCCCGGCCGAGGAACGACACCACGTCGTACCGGCCGGCCACGGCCTGCACCTGGTACATCCGCTCCAGCGCCACCTGCGGCGGCACCCCGAAGGTCGCCGCGACGGCGGCGGAGGTGGCGGCGTTCGCCTTGTTCGCGCGGCCGGGCAGCTGGAGGTGGATCGGCCAGGCGGAGCCGTGCGGGTCGAGGACATGGTCGCCGTGCAGCGCCCAGCTGGGCGGCGGCCTGCGGAAACCGCACTCACCGCAGAACCAGTCGTCGCCGGGGCGCTGCATCACACCGCCGCAGGCGGGGCAGGACCAGGCGTCGTCCTTCCACTCCTGTCCCGCCGCGACCCAGACCACATTGGGCGAGGAGGAGGCGGCCCAGACGATCAGCGGGTCGTCGGCGTTGGCGATGACGACGGCCTTCGTACCCGCCAGGCCCTCGCGCCACTTCTCGGCGAGCATCCGGGTCTCCGCGGCGCGGTCGAGCTGGTCGCGGGAGAGATTCAGCAGGGCGATGGCCTTGGGCGTTGTGTCCCGCGCCACCCCGGCGAGGTACTTCTCGTCGACCTCGATCACGCCGTACTTGGCGTCCGAACCGCCCGCCAGGGCCGAGGTGATACCGGCCGGCATATTGGCGCCGAGAGCGTTGGAGACCACGGGTCCCGCGGCCCGCAGCGCCTCCGCGATCAGCCGCGTCGTGGTGGTCTTGCCATTGGTCGCCGACACGAGGATGACGTCGAGATGCTGCGCCAGCCGTCCGAGCAGATCGGGGTCGAGTCTGAGCGCGACCTTCCCGCCGATCACCGATCCGCTGCCGCGGCCCGCGGCGCGCGACACCGCTGCCGCGGCCCTGCCCGCCGTCACGGCCAGCTTGGCCCGCGGCGTCAGCGGGTCCGTGTTGCCTGACATCGCCTTGATCCTCCTTGCGTCGGTCCGTGGGTCAGCCTATCGAGATCCGGCCAGGGGCCCGAACCGCGGCACCGGGCAGAAGGCGGGGGTCACCACGGACCGTACCCTGACCGTCATGCGAAACCGTCCGATCCCCGGCAGTACCGGGCGAGTACGAGCCATGCGAATGCTCGGTGATCCCGTGCTCCACACCCCCTGCGAACCCGTCACCGACTTCGGCCCCGCGCTCGCGGAGCTGATCGAGGATCTTTTCGCGACGATGTACGCCGCCCGGGGGGTCGGGCTCGCCGCCAATCAGATCGGCGTGCCCCTCCGGGTGTTCGTCTTCGACTGTCCGGACGACGAGGACGTCCGCCACCTCGGACACCTCGTCAACCCGCGGCTGACCGAGGCGGACGGGGTCACGCTGCGCGGCCCCGAGGGCTGTCTCTCGCTGCCCGGCCTGGAAGCGGGTACGGAGCGGTACGACCACGCCGTGGCCGAGGGCGTCACACAGGACGGCGCGCCGGCGCGGATCGAGGGCTCGGGGTTCTTCGCGCGCTGTCTCCAGCACGAGAGCGACCATCTGGAGGGTCTTGTCTATCCCGACCGGCTCTCCGGGTGGCGGCGAGCGAAGACGCTGCGGGCCGCGCGCAAGGCGCCCTGGGCCACCGGCTCGTAGCACCGGTTTGTAGCGCACCGGCTCGTAGCACCGGTTCGTAGCGCACCGGCTCATGGCGCGCGGGGTTACGCGTACGCTCGCGGCGCCCGGGCGGCTCGCGGGGCGCGCTCCCGCCGTTCGTCAGAAGCCGGGGCCGCCCGCGCGGTCGCTCACATCCGCCAGCCGCCCCCACAGCAGATCCGCCAGGCTGCGCACCAACTGCTCCCGTGAGCAGGGCCGTTCCCCGAGCCACCAGTCACCGGCGCCGTGCATCATGCCGACGATGCCATGGCCCCAGACCCGGGACAGCTGCTCGCTGTCGGGGCCGAGGTCGACCCGCTCCTCTATGACCTTGGCGAGTTCCTCGCCGAGACGGCGCAGCAGCGGCGCGGAGTGGCGGCCGACGTCGAAGCCCTGCTCGGGCGCTTGCGCGTCCTCGGCCGGATGCATCAGGAACCGGTACACCTGGGGACGCGCCTCGATCGCGGCTAGATACGTGTCGAGCGTGGCCTCGACGCGCCGGCGCCGCTCGGCGGGGGCGTCGAGCGCGGTCCGCAGGGCGTCCAGCAGCGCGTCGGTGTGGCGCTTGGCGAGCGCGCGGTAGAGGCCGCCCTTGTCGCCGAAGTGACGGTAGAGAATGGGTTTGGTGATGCCCGCCTCGGCGGCGATGGCGTTCATGGACGCCTGCGGCCCGTCCCTGAGCACCACTCGGTCCGCGGCCTCCAGAAGCTGGCGCCGTCGCGCCCGCGCCGACCGCTGCTGCTCGGCTTGCTGTGTGGTCTCCATAGGTCTGTCTCCCCGCCCCTGCGATTGCCTGACGCCCCGGCAAAGTAACACCCTGCCCCTCATCGACGCTGATCAGGCCGTCGCCCGTTGACATTTCCTACTTACGGGTAACAGGCTAGGGTTACCGTAGGTAACAACGGTGACGGCTCAGCGGTCGCGCAGCGCTGGAGGGGTACATGGCCGAGTTCACGCTCGATCTCAATGACGACCAGAAGCAGATACGCGACTGGCTCCACGGCTTCGCCGCGGATGTCATCCGCCCGGCCGCCGCGGAGTGGGACGAGCGTGAGGAGACGCCGTGGCCGGTCATCCAGGAGGCCGCCAAGGTAGGCATCTACTCCCTGGACTTCTACGCCCAGCAGTTCTTCGACCCCACGGGCCTCGGTATCCCGATGGCGATGGAGGAGCTGTTCTGGGGTGACGCGGGCATCGCCCTGTCGATCGTCGGTACGGGCCTGGCGGCCGTCGGCGTCCTCGCCAACGGTACGGAGGAACAGATCGGCACCTGGATTCCGCAGATGTACGGCGACGCGGACGAGGTGAAGGTCGCCGCCTTCTGCTCCTCCGAACCCGACGCGGGCTCCGACGTGGCCGCGATGCGTACCCGCGCCGTGTACGACGGGGCGAAGGACGAGTGGGTGCTCAACGGCACCAAGACCTGGGCGACCAACGGCGGGATCGCCAACGTCCATGTGGTGGTCGCCGTCGTCGACAGCGAACTGGGTTCCAGGGGCCACGCCTCCTTCATCGTCCCGCCGGGCACCCCCGGCCTCACCCAGGGCCAGAAGTTCAAGAAGCACGGCATCCGCGCCTCCCACACCGCCGAGGTGGTCCTGGAGGACGTCAGGATCCCGGGCCACTGTCTGCTCGGCGGCAAGGAAAAGCTCGACGAACGGCTGGCGCGGGCCCGGGAGCGGGCCAACACGTCCGGCGGCGAGCGGGTGAAGAACGCGGCGATGGCCACCTTCGAGGCCTCACGCCCGGCCGTCGGCGCGATGGCGGTGGGCACCGCGCGCGCGGCGTACGAGGTCGCCCTCGACTACGCGAAGACCCGCAGCCAGTTCGGCCGCCCGATCATCGACAACCAGGGCATAGCCTTCCAGCTGGCCGATATGCGCACCCGGATCGACGCCTCCCGGCTGCTGGTGTGGCGGGCTTCCTGGATGGCGACCACGGGCAAGCCGTTCACCTCGGCCGAGGGGTCCATGTCCAAGCTGTACGCGAGCGAGACGGCGAAGCGGGTCACGGCGCAGGCCGTACAGATACTCGGCGGCAACGGCTTCACCCGCGAGTACCCGGTGGAGCGGATGCACCGGGACGCCGCGATCTACACCATCTTCGAAGGGACGAGCGAGATCCAGCGCCTGGTGATCGCCCGCACGCTGTCGGGGATGCCGATCCGCTGACGCGCGCCACCTACGCCCGAGCGGGCCCGCTCGACGAAGGGCGGGCCCGCTCGGCGGCGATGGCTCAGGCCGGCAGCTGCGCCTCGATCGCCGCGACGACCTCCGGCGCCTCCGGCTCCGTGCGCGGCCGGATACGGCTGACGACCTCGCCCTTGGGGGAGATCAGGAACTTCTCGAAGTTCCACTGCACATCGCCGGCCTCGCCCTCGGAGTCGGCCGTCTTCGTCAGCTCCGCGTACAGCGCGTGCCGGGTCTCCCCGTTCACATCCGTCTTCTCCAGCAGCGGGAACGTGACCCCGTACGTCGCCGAGCAGAACGTCCCGATCTCCTCCGCGGTGCCGGGCTCCTGGCCCGCGAACTGGTTGCAGGGCACGCCGAGGACCGTGAACCCCCGGTCGCCGTACTGCTGCTGGAGCCGTTCCAGTCCCGCGTACTGCGGGGTGAGACCGCACTTGGAGGCGACGTTCACCAGCAGCACGGCCTTGCCCTCGTACGCGGCCAGGGAGGTGGGCTCACCGGTCAGAGTGTTCAGCGGAATGTCGTACAGAGTCATCGAGATCTCCTCGGTATCCGGTGTTCTCAGCTCATTGTGGACCCGCGGACGATCACCCCGGCGGGCAGGGCTGATACAGCTGGGACCGTGCAGGAATCACAGCGCCCCTCAGAGCACCACGACGACCGGCTGCCCGGCACGGAACCGGACGACCCCACGCATCGGCTGGTCCGGTGCGGGATGTGCGGCAGGCCGCTCACCGGCACGGCGTCGCGCCGTACCGGTCTCGGCCCGGCCTGTGACGCCAAACTCCATCCGCCCGCGCCGGACATCAGGACCCGGCGGCGCGAGGCCGATCAGGACCCGCTCCCGGGGATCTGGGGCGTGTCCTCACCGTAGGACGTGTCTTCACCGTAGAGCCGTCCGCCCGAAGGGCGTCAGCGGCAGGGATCCATCGGCGTCGGAGAGCTCCACCGGACTCGTCGGCTAGGCCCTGTCCGGCCGATCTTCGCGGATCTAACCCCGCGTGTCATGGCGGCGGAACAGCCCCTCCTGCACCACCGACACCAGCAGCTTCCCCTCGCGGTCGTAGATACGCCCCCGGGCCAGCCCCCGCCCGCCCGTCGCGATCGGCGACTCCTGGTCGTACAGGAACCAATCGTCCGCCCGGAACGGACGGTGGAACCACATCGCGTGGTCCAGCGACGCCATGTCGAAGCCCCGCGGGCCCCACAGCGGCTCCACCGGGATGCGCACCGCGTCCAGCAGCGTCATGTCGCTCGCGTATGTCAGCGCGCAGGTGTGCACCAGCGGATCGTCGCCCAGCGGGCCCACCGCGCGCATCCAGACGGCGCTGCGCGCGTCCGCGTCCTTGATCTCCTCGCGCGTCCAGCGCAGCCGCTCCACGTACCGAATATCGAATGGCTGGCGCCGAGCCATCCGCTCCAGCGGTTCCGGGAGTTGGCCCAGATGCTCGCGTACCTCCTCCGAGACCGTGGGCAGCGACTCGGGGTCCGGGAAGTCCAGCCGGGGCGGCAACTGGTGCTCGAAGCCGCCCTCCTCGGGGTGGTGGAAGGAGGCCGTCAGATTGAAGATCGTACGGCCCTGCTGAACGGCGGTGACCCGGCGTGTGGTGAACGACCGGCCGTCCCTGATCCGTTCGACCTGATAGACGATCGGGACACCCGGACGGCCCGGCCGCAGGAAGTACGCGTGCAGCGAGTTGACCGGGCGGTCCCCGTCCGTGGTCCGGCCGGCCGCGACCAGCGCCTGGCCCGCCACCTGCCCGCCGAAGACCCGTTGCAGGGACTCCTGGGGGCTGCGCCCGCGGAAGATGTCGACCTCGATCCGCTCCAGGTCGAGCAGATCGACCAGTCTCTCGGCGGGGTTTGTCATGGCGCGGTGTTCTCCCGTTCTCGGTGCTGTGTGAATCTCCGGGCCGGCCCGGGGCCCTCGGAGCTGATCCGGTCCATGGCTCTCAGAGCTGACCGACGGCCGTGACACGCACCACCGCCAGCCCCTCCTCGTCGGAGGCCGCGAGATCGACCTCCGCGCTGATGCCCCAGTCATGATCGCCGTTCGGGTCGGCGAAGGTCTGCCGGACCCGCCACAGGCCGTGTGCCGGGTCCTCCTCGATGGAGAGCAGTTTCGGCCCGCGGGCGTCGGGACCGGTGCCCAGGTCCTCGTACTCGTCCCAGTACGCGTCCATCGCCTCGCCCCACGCGTCCTCGTCCCAGCCCGACTCGGCGTCCAGCTCGCCCAGTTCACGGACATGGTCCAGCGCCGCCAGCTCGACCCGGCGGAACATCGCGTTGCGTACGAGGACCCGGAAGGCGCGGGCGTTGGCCGTGACCGGCCTGACCTGGTCGGCCTTCTCCTGCGCCTGCTCGGCGGTCTCCACCTCGGGGTTGGCCAGCTGCTCCCACTCGTCGAGGAGACTGGAGTCGACCTGCCGGACCATCTCACCGAGCCAGGCCGTGAGATCCTCCAGATCCTCCGACTTGAGATCGTCCGGAATGGTGTGTTCCAGGGCCTTGTACGCGCCCGCGAGGTAGCGCAGCACAATGCCCTCGGTACGGGCCAGCTCGTAGTGGGAGGTGAACTCGGTGAAGGACAGCGCCCGTTCGTACATGTCACGGATCACGGACTTCGGCGAGACCGGATGGTCACCGACCCACGGATGGCTCGTGCGGTACGTGTTGTACGCGTGCACCAGCAGCTCTTCGAGCGGCTTGGGATAGGTGACCTCCTGAAGCCGCTCCATCCGCTCCTCGTACTCGATCCCGTCCGCCTTCATCGCGCCGACCGCCTCGCCGCGCGCCTTGTTCTGCTGGGCGGCGAGGATCTGCCGCGGATCGTCGAGCGTGGACTCGACGACGGAGACCATGTCCAGGGCGTACGACGGCGATTCGGGGTCCAGCAGCTCGAACGAGGCCAGCGCGAAGGTCGACAGCGGCTGGTTGAGCGCGAAGTCCTGCTGGAGATCGACGGTGAGCCGGACGATACGGCCCTCGGAGTCGGGGGTCGCCAGCCGCTCCACCACCCCGCCGTCCAGCAGTGAGCGGTAGATGGCGATGGCCCGCCGGATGTGCCGCAGCTGCTGCCTGCGCGGCTCGTGATTGTCCTCCAGCAGACGGCGCATCGCCTCGAAGGCGTTGCCCGGCCGCGCGATGACCGACAGCAGCATGGTGTGGGTGACCCGGAAGCGGGAGGTCAGCGGCTCGGGATCGGAGCCGATAAGCTTTTCGAACGTGGTGTCCGACCAGGCCACAAAGCCCTCGGGGGCCTTCTTCCGCACCACCTTGCGGCGCTTCTTCGGATCGTCGCCCGCCTTCGCGAGCGCCTTCTCGTTCTCCACGACATGCTCCGGCGCCTGCGCGACGACCAGCCCCGCCGTATCGAACCCGGCCCGGCCCGCCCGGCCCGCGATCTGGTGGAACTCCCGGGCGCGCAGGGTGCGGACGCGATTGCCGTCGTACTTGGTGAGCGCGGTGAACAGCACCGTACGGATGGGGACGTTGACACCGACCCCGAGCGTGTCCGTACCGCAGATGACCTTCAGCAGACCCGCCTGGGCAAGCTTCTCCACCAGCCGCCGGTACTTGGGCAGCATGCCCGCGTGGTGCACCCCGATGCCGTGGCGCACATAGCGGGAGAGATTGCGGCCGAACTTGGTGGTGAAGCGGAAGTTGCCGATCAGATCGGCGATCCGGTCCTTCTCCTCGCGCGTACACATATTGATGCTCATCAGCGACTGCGCCCGCTCGACGGCGGCGGCCTGCGTGAAGTGCACGATATAGACGGGTGCCTGCCTGGTCTCCAGCAGTTCGGTCAGCGTCTCGGTGATCGGGGTGAGGCGGTACTCGTACGACAGCGGGACCGGCCGGGTCGCGGACCGTACGACGGAGGTCGGCCGGCCCGTGCGACGGGTCAGGTCCTCCTCGAAGCGGGAGACGTCACCGAGCGTCGCCGACATCAGGATGAACTGCGCCTGCGGCAGCTCCAGGATCGGGATCTGCCAGGCCCAGCCGCGGTCCGGCTCGGCGTAGAAGTGGAACTCGTCCATCACCACCTGGCCGATATCGGCGTGCTTGCCGTCGCGCAGCGCGATGGAGGCCAGCACCTCGGCCGTACAGCAGATCACCGGGGCGTCGGCGTTGACGGAGGCGTCGCCGGTCAGCATGCCGACGTTCTCCGTGCCGAAGAGCTTGCACAGGTCGAAGAACTTCTCCGAGACCAGCGCCTTGATCGGCGCGGTGTAGAAGGTGACCTTGTCCTGCGCCAGCGCCGTGAAGTGCGCACCCGCCGCGACCAGGCTCTTTCCGGAGCCGGTGGGGGTGGACAGAATCACATTGGCCCCGGAGACCACCTCGATCAGCGCCTCCTCCTGAGCCGGATAGAGCGTGATGCCCTGGCCCTCGGCCCAGGAGGAGAACGCCTCGAAGAGGGCATCGGGGTCGGCATCCGGCGGCAGCTGATCGATAAGGGTCACGCCCCCATCTTGCCTGTCTTCCGCCCCGATCAGGGAACCGGACGACAGGTCGAAGATCACGGACGATACGCTGACCTGTCAACTGGGCTTCGCCACACTGGCCTTCACCACACGCGCACGGGGACGGGTACGACCATGATGGGACCGGCACACTCTCTGTCAGGGGCAGCGGCCTGGCTGGGGGTGGGCGCCGCCGCGGCCGCCGCCGGCCACACCATGCCGTGGCCCGTCCTGGTGGTCGGCGCGCTGATCACCGCGGGCGCCGCGCTCGCCCCCGACCTCGATCACAAGGCCGCGACGATCTCCCGGGCCTTCGGACCGGTGTCCAAAGCTCTCTGCGAGATCGTCGACAAGCTGTCGTTCGCCGTCTACAAGGCGACCAGGAAGCCCGGAGACCCCCGCAGGACCGGCGGCCACCGCACCCTGACCCATACCTGGCTGTGGGCGGTGCTGATCGGCGGCGGTGCCTCGCTGCTGGCGATCACCGCCGGGCGCTGGGGGGTGCTCGCGATCCTCTTCGTCCATCTGGTGCTCGCCGTGGAGGGCCTGCTGTGGCGGGCCGCCCGGGTCTCCAGCGATGTCCTCGTCTGGCTGCTCGGCGCGACCAGCGCCTGGATCCTGGCGGGCGTCCTGGACCAGCCGGGCAACGGCGCGGACTGGCTCTTCACCGCGCCGGGGCAGGAATACCTCTGGCTCGGTCTGCCGATCGTCCTCGGCGCGCTGGTGCACGACATCGGGGACGCCCTGACGGTCTCGGGCTGCCCGATCCTCTGGCCCATCCCGCTGGGCCGCAAGCGCTGGTACCCGATAGGCCCGCCGAAGGCGATGCGGTTCCGGGCCGGCAGCTGGGTGGAGCTGAAGGTGCTGATGCCGGCGTTCATGCTGCTGGGCGGGGTCGGCGGCGCGTCCGCCCTCAATCTGATCTGACGCGGCGGGCTCGTCGGCGGGGGCGCTCCCGTACAGGCCCGCGCATGGTCACGGCCGGCGCTGTCGCGCGGGGCCGACGCCGTCGATCTCGATCAGGAGGTGACGCGGGCCGCGCAGGCTCGGGCTCGGGCGGTAGGGCGGTGGGTCCTCGACGAGTCGGGGGTTCTTCAGCCGGTACGCGAGTTCGGTGAGGGCGATCCGTGTCTCGGGGCGGGCCAACGGGGCACCGAAGCAGTAGTGCGGGCCGCCGCCGAAGCCCAGGTGCTCGTTGTGCTCGCGATCGGGGTCGAAGCGGTCCGGATCGGAGACGAAGTCCGGGTCCCGGCTGCCGGCGGCGAGTACGAGTGTGACCGGTGAGCCCTTGGGGATGGTGGTGCCGGCGACCTCGATGTCGTCGAGGGTGGTCCGCGAGTTGGACAGGAACTGCACCGGCGGTTCGTAGCGCAGAAGTTCCTCGACCACTCGGGCGGCCAGATCGGGTTCGTCGCCGCGGCGCAGCCGGTCGAGCACCTGGGGGTGCCGCAACAGGGTGAGCATGCCGTTGGCGATGAGGTTGACGGTTGTCTCGTGGCCGGCGACGAGGAGCAGGGCCGCGTTGCTGAGCACCTGCTCGTACGGCATCGGCGCTTCGGGCCCCTCGCCGCTGACGAGCCCGGAGAGCAGGTCGTCGCCCGGGGGGCCGTGGCGGGCGTCGAGCAGTTCGGCGAAGTACTGGGCGAGGTCGGCGATGGCCTTGCTACGTCGGCGCTGCCGCTCCGCGATCCCGCCGGTGGTCGGGTCGGCGGCCTTGACGACCGCGTCGGACATCGCCTGGAATCGCGGTTCGTCGTCCCGGGGCACTCCCAGCAGCTGGCAGATCACCGTGACCGGGAAGGGATAGGCGAAGTCGTCGACGAGGTCGATCCGGGTCGTGCCCGACCCACCCTTGCCGGCGAAGTCGTCGATCTCGCTCGTCACGATCCCGAGCATGTCGGAGATCATGCTGTCGACGCGATCGGGGCGGTGGGGCGGCCCGAAGTTCCACGTGAGCAGGCGCCGGGCCCGGTCGTGTTCGGGCGGGTCGGTCTGGATGAAGGTGGGCGGCAGCCCGGCGGAGTCCTCTTCGGCGGCTTCCGCCGACGCGTCGGTGCCGTACTCGGCGAGGTGGCGCCGGTCCGAGCTGAGCCGTGGGTCGTGGAGGAGGGCGACGATCTCCCGGTAGGTGCTCACGACATAGCTCCCGTCCTCCGCCCGCACCACGGGTGTCTCGCGCAGTTCGGCGTAGAGCGGGTACGGGTCGGCGCGGTGGGAGTGGTCGAGGATCCGCTGCCAGATGCTGGTCCGAGCCATGGTGGGTGTCTCCCGTACCTCAGGTGTCCGGACACGCGGTGAGCCGGGCAGGGGTCACAGATACGTTCGGCGGACCAACGCGGCTCGCCGTTCGCTGGGTCCGTGGCCGGTCACCACGACGGTGGCCTCGGGGGTGGGCCGGGCCGGGACCTCGGCCGCGACCGGGTGACCGTCGGTGGGCGGGTCGACGGTATGGAAGGAGGGCGGGAACGGCGCGGCCCGGTCGATCAAGCCCTCGTAGAACTCCAGCCACTTGGCCTGGTTGAAGGCGACCGCGGCGGTGACGCGCCCGCGGTAGCCGTAGACCGCGACGAAGCGGCGCTCGGCCGGCGATCCCTGGGCGATGACGACCTGGTCGGCGAAGGTCGGGACGCCGACGGACTTGATCTCGGTGCCGAACTGGGTGGACCAGAACTCCGGCAGCGCCAGATGCGGCCAGCGCTCGCTCTGGGCGCTGATCATGTTGTGCGCGGCGATCTCCGCCTGGGCGACCGCGTTGCCCCAGTGCTCCAGGGCGAGGTACTGGTAGTCGTAGAGGGGATGCGGGCAGCGCGCCACGTCGCCCGCGACGAACACATCGTCCGTGACCACACCGTTGACGTCGACGGCGCGGCACCCCGCGTCGCACGCCACTCCCCAGAACCCCGCCGCCAGCCCCGAGCCTTCCAGCCATTCGACGTTGCGGACGCTGCCGAGCGCGGCCACCGCGACATCGACGTCCAGGGTGCTGCCGTCGGACAGCCGGGCTCGCCGCAGCCGCCCGCTGTCGTCGCCTTCCAGCGCCTCGACCTGAACGCCGCACCGCAGGTCGACCCCGTGGTCGCGCTGCATCTGCGCCGCGACGCGGCCGATCACCGCGCCGAGCGCCCCGACCAACGGGGCGGCCCCCCGCTCGGTGACCGTCACAGGAACGTCCAGCTCGCGACAGGCGGAGGCGACCTCACAGCCGGTGAACCCGGCACCGATGACCAGCACCCGGCCGGGTCCGGCCGTCAGACGTTGGCGCAGCCCGTCCGCGTCGTCCGGGGTGCGCAGCACGAACAGCCCGTCGAGCCCGGCCTCGGCCCCGTTCGGCCAGGGGCGGGCACGCCCCCCGGTGGCGATGAGCAACCGGTCGAAGCCCACCTTCTCGCCGTCGGCCAGGACCACCTGCCTGCCGCTCAGGTCAAGACCTGTGGCCGCGACTCCCAGCCGCCAGTGCGCGTCGAGCTCGTCGCGGCGGGGCAGTGCGGTCCGCCGCGCCGGAACCTGGCCGGTGAGGACCTGTTTGGACAGCGGCGGCCGGTCGTAGGGGGGTTGGGACTCGTCCCCGATCACGGTCAGCGAGCCGGCGAAGCCGTCCCGGCGCAGCACCCGCCCGGCCCGCAGACCGGCCAGGGACGCTCCGACGATGACGATACGCCCGGTGCGCTTGAACGCCTCCTCAGGGCTCGCGGCGTCCAAACGCGTCTCAGTGCCCGGGGCGTTCACACGCGCCTCGGCCCCTGGCCGACGGTTCCCGCCGTCCTCACGGTCGAGGAAGATGGCCTGGACCGGGCAGGCCGCCGCGGCCCGCGCGATCTTCTCCCGCTGCGCGTCATCCGGATCGGTGTCGTACAGCAGCGCCTCGTCCCCGCGCATGGCGAACACATCCGGCGCGGCGAAGGCGCACTGCGCGTACCCCTGGCACCGTGTGAGATCCACGACGATCTTCATGTGGACGCCCCTTCCGAACGCCGTGGATCGACCGTTTCGTCCACCCCTACGCGCGCACGCGGTCAGGCCCGCTCTCTCAGTGGATCACGGCACACAGGGGACCGCACCCCGCCACGGGCCGGCGCCCCCCTACGCCCACGCCCACGCCCTACGTCCTACGCCCTCGCGCTCCGTCAGCCGTGCCAGGAGCGCCACAAGGCGGCGTACGCGCCGTCCGCGGCCACCAGCTCGTCATGGCTGCCCAGCTCGCTGATCCGGCCCTCCTCGACCACCGCGATCACGTCCGCGTCATGCGCGGTGTGCAGCCGGTGGGCGATCGCCACGACCGTACGGCCGTCCAGGACGCGGGCCAGTGAACGTTCCAGATGCCGGGCCGCGCGCGGGTCCAGCAGCGAGGTCGCCTCGTCGAGCACCAGCGTGTGCGGGTCCGCGAGCACCAGCCGGGCCAGCGCGATCTGCTGGGCCTGGGCCGGGGTCAGCGCCGTACCGCCGGAACCGACCTCGGTGTCCAGGCCCTTGTCCAGCGCCCGCGCCCAGCCGTCCGCGTCCACCGCCGCCAGCGCCGCCCACAGCTCGGTGTCCGCCGCGCCCGTGCGCGCAAGCAGCAGATTGTCGCGCAGCGCGCCCACGAACACATGGTGTTCCTGGTTGACCAGGGCGACCTGCTCCCGTACCCGCTCGGCGGGCATCCTGGACAGCTCGGCGCCGCCCAGTGTGATCCGGCCCGTGCGCGGACCGTAGATGCCCGCGAGCAGCCGGCCCAGCGTCGACTTCCCGGCGCCCGACGGACCGACCAGCGCGAGGCGGGTGCCAGGACTGACGTCCAGCGTCACCCGGTGCAGTACGTCGACGCCCTCGCGGTAGCCGAAGTGCACCTTGTCGGCGCTGACGTCCCGCCCGTCGGGGATCACCGACGCGTCGCCCGCGTCCGGCTCGATGTCCCGTACCCCCACCAGCCGGGCGATGGAGACCTGCGCGACCTGGAGTTCGTCGTACCAGCGCAGGATGATGCCGACCGGTTCCACCAGCATCTGGGCGAGCAGCGCGCCCGTCGTCAGCTCCCCGACCGTGATCCAGCCCTGGAGGACGAAGACCCCGCCGATGACCAGCACCGCCAGGAAGATCGTCGTATGGGTGACAGTGATGACGGGGAACAGCACGGAACGCAGCCAGAGCGTGTACCTCTCCCAGGCCGTCCACTCCTTGATCCGCCGCTCCGACAGCTCCACCCGGCGCCCGCCTAGGCGGTGCGCCTCCACGGTCCGTCCCGCGTCGACGGTCTCGGCGAGCATGGCCGCGACGGCCGCGTATCCGGCGGCCTCCGAGCGGTACGCGGAGGGCGCGCGTTTGAAGTACCAGCGGCAGCCGACCACCAGCAGCGGCACCGCGAGCAGCACCGCGAGCGCCAGCGGCGGCGCGGTCACCGTCAGCGCGCCGAGCAGCAGCGCCACCCAGACGAGGCCGATCGCCAGCTGGGGCACGGCCTCGCGCATCGCGTTCGCCAGCCGGTCGATGTCGGTGGTGATCCGGGACAGCAGATCGCCGGTCCCCGCCCGTTCCAGCACACCGGGCGGCAGCCCGACAGACCTGACGAGGAAGTCCTCCCGCAGATCCGCGAGCATCTCCTCACCGAGCCTCGCCGCGCGCAGCCGCATCATCCGTACGAAGACGGTCTGGACGACCAGCGCGATCGCGAACAGCGCGGCGGTGCGCTCAAGATGCAGCTCGCGCACCCCGTCGGAGAGCTTCTCGACGATGTCGCCGAGCAGATAGGGGCCGACCATCGAGGCGATCACGGAGACCGTGTTGACCGAGATCAGCAGGATGAACGGGTTGCGGTGCCGACGCAGCAGCTCGCCCACGTAGGCGCGTACGGTCGAGGGCGTCCCGACGGGCAGGGTCGTCGCCGACTCCGGCGCCGCCGGGTCGTACGCCGGAGGGGCCACGCCGATCATGCTGATTCCTCGATCTCTTCCCGTGCCCGCGCTGACGCCGGCGCCATGATCTGTTTCTGTTCGTCCTCGGTCTCGCGGGTGACGACCGCCCGGTAGCCCGGTTCGTTCCGTACCAGCTCGCGGTGGGGACCGACCGCGGAGACCTGGCCCTCATGGATGAACACCACACGGTCCGCGTGGTCCAGCAGCAGCGGCGAGGACGCGAACACCACTGTCGTACGGCCGGCCCGCAGCTCCTTCACGCTCTGCGCGATCCGGGCCTCCGTATGCGAGTCCACGGCGGAGGTCGGCTCGTCCAGCACCAGCACCTCCGGGTCGGTCACCAGCGAACGGGCCAGCGCCAGCCGCTGGCGCTGGCCGCCGGAGAGTGACCGGCCGCGCTCGGTGATCCGGGACCGCATCGGGTCCCCGCTGCCGTCCACCGACGCCTGGACGAGGGCGTCGAGGACATCGCCGCACTGGGCCGCGGCCAGCGCCTTCTCCGGATCGACCGCGCCGGACGCCGGGATGTCCAGCAGCTCCCTGAGCGTCCCGGACAGCAGGACCGGGTCCTTGTCCTGGACGAGGACGCTGGCCCGTGCCGCGTCCAGCGGGAGGTCGTCCAGCGCCACCCCGCCGAGCAGCACGGACGCGCTCTTCTCCTCGCCGGAGGCATGGCCCCCGAGGCGTTCGGCGAGCCGCCCCGCCGCGTCCGGATCTCCGCACACCACGGCGGTGAGCAGCCCGGACGGGGCGCGAAGTCCGGTGACGGGGTCGTACAGATCGCCCGTCGGCCTGGCGTCGTCCAGCCCGCCGCGCTCCTCCTCGAACGCGGTCCGCTCCAGCGAGAGCACCCGGGCCGCGCGCTTCGCGGAGGGCCGGGAGAAGGAGTACGCCATGGCGATCTCCTCGAAGTGCCGCAGCGGGAAGAGCAGCAGCGTCACCGCGCTGTAGACGGTCACCAGACCGCCGACCTCGATCCTGCCGTCCAGCACGAGCTGGGCTCCGTACCAGATGACCGAGATCAGCATGATGCCCGGCAGCAGTACCTGGATCGCTGAGATCAGCGACCACATACGGGCGCTGTGCACGGCGGCCTCGCGTACCTCCTGCGAGGCGGCGCGGTAGCGGCCGAGGAACAGCTCCTCGCCGCCGATGCCCCGCAGCACCCGCAGCCCGGCGACGGTGTCCGAGGCCAGTTCGGTGGCCTTGCCCGCCTTCTCGCGCTGGACGTCGGCCCGTTGGGCGGCGCGGGGGAGCAGCGGCAGTACGGCGAGGGCGAGCACCGGCACGCCGATCGCGACCAGCGTCCCCAGCTCCGGCAGATACAGCACCAGCCCGACGCAGATGAGCACGATCGCGATGGCGGCGGCCAGGAAGCGCGAGAGCGCCTCCACGAACCAGCCGATCTTCTCGACGTCGCCGGAGGTTGCACATAACAATAACCTCCCCTCTGACCTGCGTAAAGACAGCAAAAGGCCCCGCCCGGTGTGGTACCTGGTGGGGCCAAGAGCTAGCTAGTGCGGGTGGCCGTCCGGCTGTTCGACGGGTCTCGCAGGAGTGCATGGGCCCGCCGCATAACCGCGTCGTCGTTTACGGTCAGAATGCCGATGTACGCCCCTCTCCATCCGTACGCCGTGTTCCCGTACTGATGGGGTTTGATCTCTTGCAGGGTGTTACGTACTTCCAGCGTCCACGGCTTGCCCACGACTGCGAACCAGTCATCTCGTGGCTTGCCGCTGAGCGCCCATCCGGAGCAGAGGCACCAGCGTCCAATGTCCTCATGCGAAGCGTTTCGCGACTCATGTCGGGCAGCAATCGACCACAGGTCGGGTGCGTCTCCGTTTGGGTTGGGGACCGTTGCAACAACTCCCATGCTGCCTTCGCTGGTATATGCGAGTAGACAGTAGGTCTTGTGGTTCCAGTCGTACAGAAAGCGACCGATCGTCAGTCGGGTTGTTCCTGTGATCTGTTGTGGCATGTACTGACCCTATCCCCAGAGGGGCTACGCCCGGCCGGTAACTTGCCGCCGACCGGGCGCAGTTCAGCTGATCATGGGATCAGTGGCCGGGTGAGCCACTGCCCCCCTTGCCGTCGCCGTCCTCGATGTCCGTGTCGTCGGACCCGTGGCCGCCGTCGTCTTCGCCCCCCTGTGGGGTGGCCTTCCGCTTCAGTGCTTCCTTGAGAGTCAACAAGCTGTTTGCCTCCTCAAGTTACCGGCTCAGGGATCTCCTCAGCCGTTGTGCACTTTCTTTGGCCCTGCCCAGCCAATGAGCACCCCACATGCGTACTGGCCGGACAGGAGTCTCCGTGCCCGGAATCGAACCGGGGGGCCTGGACACCGTGACACACCACGGTGCCTCAGGGCTCTACCACTGAGCTACACGGAGTTGGGTGGCCCCGCCGCCGGGTGCGACGGGGCGCGTTCGAGCCTACTTACGCTGTTCACTTTCGTTCTTGATGGTGTCCCGGACCCTTTGCATCTCCGCGTCGGAAGACGTGCCAGAGGCCAACCGCCTCACGACGTCGCCCAGTTCCTCATCAGGAATGTCGTCGTTCCCGCCAGGAGGGGTTGTCATGTGTTGCCTTCCTTTCTCATGGGTTGCGTATTACCGGCTCTCCGTTCCTACCGGGCTCCCGTTACACTGGTTCCATCCGGTAGGAACGAAGTTTGTGCCCCCTCCCCTGCCGGATTACCTGGAATCAGCGGGGGAGCCTTTTCCGGTTGCCGTCGGCAGGGGAGGGGAATCTTCGGCTAGCTGAAAGCGATGACGGCACCCAGGGGCAGGAGCACCCAGAGCACTGCGAAGATCAGGGCCCACTTGACTAGGAACCTCATTCCGGCACCGCCAGGCACCCGGGGCAGTTGACTGCGCGGTCCCACTCGTCCCACTCGCACAGGTCCACCCGTGCGCGTGACCACTTGTCCAGGTCCGCATCCTTGTCCAGCTTGGCGCCGCAGTCAGGCGCTCCGCCTCTCCAGATGTGTGTCTTTGGCTTGGTGAGAGTCCCGCCACGCATCCGGTGCACGGTCAGCACGTCGCCGGGCAGGGTGCCCGGTACCCACTCGTCGGCGGTCACGTGGAAGGCCCACCAAGCACACGGCGCGCGTTCTCAAACTTTTCCAACTCGTCAAGTGCTGCGTTGACTGTCCTCGTCATCTGGCGGGCCTCGTCAAGCGAGATCCACCCGAGCGAGATCTGGTAGTCCTCTTGCTCACAGCGGCTACATGGGTTGTCAATGCCGATGTTTTCGAAATCGACTCCCACCCGCCGGAGCGCGTTAACAAACTGAGATGCCACTTCCTCAGCCGTTTCGCGTTCGTTGTTGACCCAGTACTCCGGGCCAACGGGTCCGTAATCCATGTCACCTACCTTCCTTTCAGAGCCTGCGGCGGTGGTTTGCCTCACTGACCTTGAGCCGGAGTTCCTGCATGGTCGTGCTGTCAGTTGCTGCGCGGTGCGGGTGCGCCGAGATGATTCCGCTGTACTTCTGGATTCCTGCCGCGTCACCGCGTGCTCGGCTTGAAGTACGTCCGTTGTGCGCCGCGTTGCAGATCACGCACTCAGGTACGGGTACGGGCTCAAGGTCCGGCGCCTGAACTTCGTTCTGGATCACAGCTTGCAACCTCTCCAGACGGGCGAGAGCTGCCCTGAGGGTGGCTGGCGTCGGCGGATCGTACGGGCCTCGGTGGATGCCGATGGGGTACGGAGCCCAGCGGTTAAGCCACGTTGCGCCCGCCGCTTTGAGGGGCGCCTGTGTCGTTCGTGTGGCAACCATCGTTCCGTCGTCCGCCCGTCCGTCGTTGGTTCTGTCTTGATCCATAGAACGGGCGGTTACGGGGTCGTCGCTACTGGCATCCTTGTGTCAAACCATGTGACACAGAGGAGCGTTGAGCTTTGGCCAACACCTACGGAGATTGGTTGAAGACCGCACGGGAGGCGAAGGGGTGGTCACAGCGGGAGTTAGCCGTCAAGTCGTTCCTGTCCCGCGCTCAGATTGCGAACTTTGAATCCGGTCGCAGGCACCCTTGTAAGTCGGACGCCATGCAACTTGACCGGGCGCTGGACACTCCGGGCGACGTACTGACGACGTTTCGGCCCGGTGCTGCGGATGAAGGGGACGTACCTGGCTGGTTCGAGCGGGGGAGGGCGCTTGAGCAACAGGCCGTAATAATCCGTGAGTTCGGTCTTGTCTTCGTTCCCGGCATCCTGCAAGTCGCTTCGTACGCCGATGGGCTCCTGAGGCAGGCATACCCACCGCTGAGCGCGGAGCAGCGTGCCAAGGACGTTGACACACGCACGAAACGGGCGGCTTTGCTTGAGGACCCGATGAGGCCCGTAGTCTGGGCTCTCCTGGAGGAGGGTGTGCTCAGGCGTCCAGTCGTTCGGCCCTCGATCATGGCCGAGCAACTAGGCCACATTGCAGACCTCGGTGAGCGTGAGCGCATCCGGGTACATGTACTTCCGTACGGCGCTGGGGTGGCGCTTCTTGACTCCATGGTCACGATCATGAGGTTTGAGGATCAACCACCCATCGCCTACACGGAGGGGCTACGCACGGGTGCCGTACATGACTCTCCGAGCGTGGTGCAAGAGATCGAAGACACATACGATCTTGCCTTGAGCGACGCCAAATCACATGAAGAGTCCCTAGTCATGATCAGGGAACAAACGGAGAAATACGGGAACCAAGATGCCAAGTAAGCACATCGCAGACGCGTCAACCCTGGACGGGTGGCGTAAGTCATCGCACAGCAGCACCCAGGGTGGGAGCTGCCTTGAGGTCCTGGACGGCTACTCAGGGGGCGTTCCGGTCCGCGACAGCAAAGACCCTCACGGCCCCGCGCTGATCGTCTCTACGGGCGCCTGGGGGGCGTTCATGGCCGCGACCAAGAACGGGGAATTCTCCCCGTAAAGCATCGATTCGGACATAAGGGACCCCCGGCGGCCGGCCTCCGGGGGTCCCTACTTTATGTAGTCAGTCGGTTACTGCTTGCTAGCAAGCACTCCGCAACCGGTTGGACGTCTCCGCAATCAGGTAATCCATCATCCAGCGCTCAGCGACGCGGGGCGTGTCTGTGATCAGCCACTGTCCGCCGGTCGCCACGTACCGCTGTTCCCGGAAGCTGAAGGCACGCGGCACGATGGCCAGCAGACTGCCCGTAGTGAGCCCTTGCATCATCACCCGGTGCCAGGGGACAACGGGCGTTTGTGAGAGCCCCATAGCGTCGCTCAGGGCCACGTATGACCGCAGGATGGCGAACACCTCTCGGATGTCCCGGCCAGTCTCAGTGGCCAGCATGCGTGGCTCCGGCCGCTTCCACGTTTCCCCGTTGTCGCTGACTTCTACCCACAGGTTCACCGTGAGATCGATTCGCGCCGTCTCGTCCATGTGTCGGACACTCCCCACTGCCGTTCGAACGCTCGTTCGTATTCTACCTGAGCCCTTCCCGCGTGTAAACGGATTACTACGCTCCGTTGTCAACGCGCGGAGACCACGTCATCTACTCAACACTTCCACATTTTAAGCCAAGTTGACGGGTTATTAGCTCCGCAGGCTACGCACTGTGCTAGTGCAATGACTCAGCGTAAGGGCCTTGGCCAAAGGTTGAGGGCGGCCCTTTGATTCCAAGGTGGGCGACTCTGAAACCCGTATAGACTCCGAGCTGCTATACGCTTGCGGTCCGGAAAGCCTCGGAATCGGGGTCACCCCCCACCCTTCACCTTCGATTCCAAGGCGAGACCCGCTTGTGACGTTGTGATCTCAAGGCGCGATTTGCACGCAACTATGTTTGCTCAAGCGAAGAGTCGTGATCTCGATGTGGCCTTACTCACAACCCAGGGCCATTGGCTTGACGCGGGTAGGCTTGCGTGATACCGGCTCATGCATGACAAGGCGCAGCAATAGCACTGAGCGACTGTTCGTGCTCATATGAGCGCAGCGTGAGGCGTAGCATAAGGGCCCGCCGCTGTCTACCCCGCGATGGAGGCGTGTGAGATACCCCACATAGGGGGCTCCATGAGGGGGGTGGCATCCGAAACACCCCCTAGAGGCGCAGCAAAGAGGGGCCGGTTTCCAGGCATCGCGCCCGCAACTCACCCTGAATGTTCAAGGTGGGGCGGCGGTCCTCGGTCATGGCTCACGGCGGCTCTGTGTGCCCGCGTAACGGCCTTGTGGGCTCGACTGGACTCCCCGTGTCGCCTAGGTGCTCACGGGCGCCAGCAAGGGCGTGTGGGCGCAGCAGGGTGAGGATGCCTCCTCGACCAGCGCCGACATCAGACGCGGCGTCGGTTAGTTCAGCGAACTACTCGGTGGGCCTTGTGAATGCGTTCACTTTCACAAGGGGGTCAAATGGGAAAGGGCCCTACGGGGCCCTCACTCACTGTCGCACTTGCCACTCTAGTAGGCTCTCGACGTTCAGTATCTCGAACCGATAGTCTGCGTCCGGGTCATTGAACTGTTCGGTGAACATGTCCTCATCCCACGCTGCCCGACACTCTTCCTGGTCTTTCATCAGATAGTACCGTTCCCGTACCACCGTTTCCCCGTAGGCCGCTTCGCTGTAGGTGACTACGTTCCCTTGTCCCTTGCGGACGCTCTTCGGGTGAGTCATTCTCGCGTCTCCCTCTGTGCTGTTGTGTCTTAATCATAGCACGATTCCGGGGCCACCTTGAACGTTCAGGGTGGGAATCGGTGTGGGCTACGCCACAAAGGAAGGCCCCTAGGATCGCTCCCAGGGGCCCAATCTACCGGCGCTTAGCCGATGTTGCGCAGACTGAATGCGCTAGCCAGAAGGGCATCTATGGTCTCCGTCTCGGTGCCGAGAGTCAGCGGCCAGTTCTCGCCCCGGTGAAGGTAGTATGTACCCTCAGACTGCGTCAGTTCCATTGCTTCGCCGTCTGCGCCCATCTCGGCGCGAGTTCCGGTGTAGATCGCCCATGCGCGGTTTACGTTCATCATGCTCTTGTCCTCTCGGCACCCCGGGCCTGCCCCTCGGTGTTGAGACAACAGTAGCACGAGAAAGGCCCACCCTGAACGTTCAGGGTGGGCCTTTCTCTGTGGGTTAGCTCACGTCGCCCGGAGCCTCAACCGGTCCACCGTTCGTGGGGCCGTCCGTCGCGCCGCTGGTCGGCTCGATCGTGGGGGACTCGCTCGGGGTGGTGGTGGGAGTGGCGGTCACGGTGACCGTGGGGGCCGTGACGGGCGCCGGAGAGATGGTGACAGTCTCGGTGACGGTCGGCCCCGGAACCTCGGTGATGTACTCCGTGGCCGGTCCCTGTGCGTCCCTTACGGTCATCGTGCCAGCCTCAGGGGCAACCTGCTGAGCCGGAGCCACGGGAGTCACCTGGGAGGCAGAAGGGGACAGCGTGGGAACCGGGGCGGAGGTGGGAGGTACGGGGGCGGGAATCACGGTGTCAGCCGCGCCGTCGCTGTTACCGCCCAGCATTGCGCCGAGTCCGAACAGCGCGACCCCACCCACGATGGCAACCTTCGTCTTGGTGGCCATCGTCCGGCGGTTGTTGTTCTCAGTCATTCTCTTGCCTCTCTATCTCCGCCTCGGGCCATTCCCTCGGCGTTGGAACAACAGTACCACGATTCAGGGGCCACCTTGAACGTTCAGGGTGGGGATCAGTGTGGGCTACGCCACATTATCGAGAGTCGTAGTTGGCCTTACGCTCCGTGACTTAGTTCGCTAAACTAACTATCCGCACCTTCGCTGCGTTCCGTTCTCTGGGCATGAAAAGGCCCCGCCCGACCACATGGGCCGAACGGGGCCGAGCGTGCGTTAGAGGGCTGTGTGATCCGACTCGTACGACTCAACCTCTCGCAGGTTGCCGCGCTGGTCCGCCTGTTGCCGCGCGGCAGTGAACATGACCTCAGCCTCTTCCGGGGTGTCGCACGCGATGAACTGTGGGGACTGGTCGGCGTAGATGAACGCGACAAGGAACGCGCCGTTCACGTCGCATCGGAACACTCGATCACCGTCATTCGTGCGAAAGCTTTCGATCTCTTCTGCTGCGTGCTGCGCCATGGTTGGTTCCTTCCGTTCGGTCTTGCTTACCGGTCTTACTATACACCACCCTGAACATTCAGGGTGGCCATCCGGTGTGACCTAACCTCACGCGCGCTCCCATCCATCCCCCAATAGATAGTGATCCGTCTCGTCTGCATAGTCCATCACGTCAATGATGCTGCGGAACTTTGCGCGGGTCACGGCCCGTTCATGTCCGACGCGCGTTACGGTGAGCGTCACATGAATGCGCACGTCTCCGGTTGAGTTGTACCGGGTCCGCAGCGTGATGGTTTCCACGTCCCACCGGCCCGGTACTGAATGATCCTTGCGCCACCGTCGAAGCATGAGAGCAGCATATCACAAAGGGCCCACCCTTGATGTTCAGGGTGGGCCCACGGGGGAGGGTTAAGCGGTAAGGCACTCCTCACTGCCCATGAACAGCGTCTCCCACTCCGCCGACAGGACCTCGGCGCGCTCGCAATCGGACAGCGTGGCCGTGCCCTCATTCACCTTACGGGCGAACGCATCAAGCTCTCCCAGGTAGTAGCGGAGCCCAACCTCACGACGGTTGGCGCGGCACTTGTCGGCAACGCGGCCGTTGGTGCACTTGCAGTCAGTGGTGATTGTCATTGCTACTCCCAGGGGTTCCGCCTCGGGCCATTCCCTCGGCGATGACTCAAGTGAAGCACGATTGGGGGCCGATCGCAACACCGGCCCCCGTGTGTGCTACCTCACTCGCTGTTCTCGATCTCGGCAGCCATGATCAGCAGCGTGTCTATGAGCTGTATGGAGTCCTGTACCCTATTGGCAGCAAGGCGGGCGGCGCTCATGTTCCCGCGCGAACGGGCCGTGACCATAAGGTTGATTCGGCTCTGTAGGATTCGACTTTCTCGGGCAGCAGCGGCGATGTAACCGGCGGTGGTGGGGATGATGCTGTTGCTGGGCATTCGGTGTCCATTTCGTCGCTGTCGCTCGGGCCGTTCCCTCGCCGACAACAGAACCATAGCATGTTCCGGCCCCCACCCTGAACGTTCAGGGTGACTAATTCGATGTGGCGCACCCCACATAGGGGAGGGGCCCCCGTTTCCGAGGGCCCCTCATACTTTAGGATGACGTGCAAGCTATGGGATGATCGCCTCTGTGGCGGATATCACGCGAACGTCAATGAGGCGCACGCCGCGCTTTGCGGCCTGCCGCTCTACAACCTTGCGAACCTCGGGAGCCAGTTCGTCAAGGTGGTTGGTCACGACGACAGCGGAGGTGCGGGATCGGCCGAGGGTAGTAACCTTACGGCGGACCGGTCCAATATTAGCAACCTCGCCCGTGATGCGAACCTGTGTGACGAATCCGTTCCGGCGGTTGTTCATGTGTTTACCTCTCCGTTATCCCGCTTCAGCGTGTCCGTTGCGGCGATGTCTACGACTGTACAGGACTTCCGGATCTTGCGCAACGCAATTCACGTCCCACCCTGAACGTTCAGGGTGACTCATCCTTGAGTATGACAAAGGGGCCCCGATTACCTCAGGGCCCCTCAGTTACTGTGGCTCAACGTCCGGGATGCGGTCCCATCCTTCGGCCCTCAGATCTTGTGTGACCGGCGCGCATATCTCGAAGCACTCCTCTACGGTTCCAAAGGTGGAGTGGGTTTCTGTGGCCTTTCCGCCGTGCGGATGGTCTATCAGGGTGAGGCTGTAGCCGATTTGTTCCCCGTTCCTGATTGCCTTACGCAGCCACATTGTGAACCGGTCTTCGCCCCGCATGAATACGCTGTACATGGTGTCCCCCAGGGTGGGGCCCCGAATCGCTCCGGGGCCCCTGTAGTGGTTGTCAGACGGTCGGGCGCGTCCATTCCACAGCGTCCGGGCAGAGGTACACAGGGAGGGGCTTACGCGACTTCCCGGGGATTGTGACGGTGGCGAAAAGGTTTCCCTTGCCCCCGCAATCGCCGCAAACTCCGTGCTTCCGGTACAGGTTGCCGTCCCTATTGACGTAGGTCATGGCGTCTATCCTCTCGCTGTGTCCCTCGGGCCAGTCCCTCGGTGACAAGAGAACGGTACCACGATCCCGCCCCACCTTGAACATTCAGGGTGGCTTTCCCGGTGTGGTGCGCGCCACATAAGCAAGAAACCCCCCGACCTGTAGGCCGGGGGGTTCCGAACTGTGGTTTAGGTCACTCGGCGTACGCGCCGATACCCTCGAACTCGTCTCGGCAATCGTCACCGCAGTACAGGCGATCCGGGGCGGCGGGTTCTGTCTCACAGTTCAGGCACGGGCGCGGGCCATATCCGCATCCTCCGATGTAATCCATGACATGTTCCTCTCGTCGCCCCTCGGGCTTGTCCCTCGGCGCTGATAGAACAGTACCACACGGAAGGGGCCCCGGTCTCCCGGGGCCCCGCCCTGTTTAGCCGATGAATCGACCGGCCCGGCATTGCTCACTGTCGCAGGAACTGTTCTCGAAGAGCCCGTCACAGTCACGTTCCCACGTGCGAGGGCGAGAGCCACACCATGCGCATGCGTTCGCTGCGCGCGTTCGAACATCCCGGGTTACGGTGAACATGTCTGCCACCTCGGGATGCTTCCGGGATTCGCGGAGCACGTAGGCAGCGTGGCTTTCGGCGACCGCTTTCTGAGTCTCGGTGCGGTTGTGAGTAGTCAGGATGTATCGCACGTCAACGTCTATGCAAGTCTTGCCGGGGAACCATGTCTGACCTTTGCCGTGTGCATTCTGCATTGCGCTGCCTCTCCGTCTCCGCCTCGGGCCGTTCCCTCGGCGACGACTCAAGTAGAGCATGGTCTAGTGGGTGCCGCAACATGAGAAAGGGCCCACCTTGAATGTTCAAGGTGGGCCCATGGGGGAGCGTCGGTCAGAACGGGCAAGCAGCCTCGGCAGCAAGCTCAGCCGGTGTGCGCTTCCAGAAGCTACGCCAGAACGGCTCACGCGGCTTCCATACGGGCGGCATGGTCGGGCAGGCCGTGCATCGGATGTACCTAATCAGCGCGTCAGTGCTTCCGTCGCAGATCTCGAAATCGCATTCATCGGCGCATGCGTTGCAGTTGTAGGCCGGTACCTTGTTCGTTGTCATGGGGGATACCTTACAGAGTCATGGGGTCGCGCGCAACCACCACCCTTGCAATACCGGCTGCTATGATCAGTGTTGCGCAGCGCGGGCACGGCTTGCGCGATATATACAGCGTGGACCCTGGTAGATCCTCGGAGCGTGCGCGTGTGATCGCGTTGTACTCGGCGTGATTAGCGGCACAGTTTGCGTAGTCGCTGTCGGGAGCGCACGCACTACGGCTCATCTGGCCACGCGGGCAGTTCCCGGCGGTTGCGCATCCGGGGATTCCGGAAGGTAGGCCGTTGTATCCGATGCTTACTCGGTGGTCGCGTGAGACGAGAACGGCGCCAACCTGT
Organism: Streptomyces sp. NPDC056835; assembly: GCF_042789485.1. Lineage (NCBI taxonomy): Bacteria > Bacillati > Actinomycetota > Actinomycetes > Kitasatosporales > Streptomycetaceae > Streptomyces > Streptomyces sp. NPDC056835. The sequence goes on along the minus strand of NZ_JBHUBB010000004.1, from coordinate 270,848 downwards.
GCCCGTGTGCAGTCGGCGCGAGTGGCGGCCCATGTCGCACCGGCTAGATAGTACTCGTCCCATGAGGGGCGTTCCTGCGGGGCGCTGTCGTTGGCTTCTGGTTCCGGTCCGCCGCAGTTCATTGGGCATGATGCCCGGCAATGCGTCCGGCATGAGCATATGTGCCAACATGAACCGCTCTTAATCCTCATTGCGCCACTCCCGTACCCAACGTCGTTCTTCCGCGCGACGCGCCTTACGTTTGATCTTTTGGCGCCGTGCCATGCGCATAGGGGAACGCGCCGAACCGGTGTACTTGGTCGGCGCGTCCCCTTCACAACATGCGCAATGGTGGCGTAGCTCATGACTACGCCGCAGCATTAGCCGAGACGTCCGAAGAACTCATCTAGGGCACCCTGGCTCACGTTGCCCCGAATCTCCGCCGCAATGTCCCCGTGTTCGTCGTACGCGCGGAGCGTAGGAACCGCCGTAACGTCGTTTGCGCGAACGTCGTACGTCTCTACGTCGACGTAATCTAGGGCCATGTCGAATTCCTCGGCCATGTGCTGTACGAGCGGCCATGCGGCCTTACAGGGTCGGCACCATCCGGCACCAAAGAACGCTAGTCCGTAGGTCACTTCGTGATCTCCTTATAGCTGAAGTAGCCGGTAAAGGTCCCGTCCGCGTGGTGAACGAATAGTTCGTACCCGCGTGCGATCCACTTGTACGTGACCTCCGCCTCGGCGAGAATCAAGCCGTAGTGGCGCGGTTCGTCCTCGGCGTCCCGTTCGTACGCCGGGTGCTATCGGTCACCGCAACACGGGCAATCGCCCTCCCCGTCGAAGTAGAGTCCGATTTTTTCGGCCCTTGCGTTCGCGACGTCTGCGCTACCCGCTTCGATGATGACGTAAACGGAAATTCCGTTGTCCTCGTCGTAATCGAAACCGCCACCGCTGTTGTTCTGGTGAAATTCGTAGAAAGGCATGGGCTACTTTCCGTCTCGTTCGTGACAGATGGTGTGCGTGTGCGGACCCTTAGGGGCGGTTTCGGTGCGAGGGTTAGCCGGTGCCACGGGGGTCTTTGGCTTGTTGAGGTTCGGTGCCCTCGGCGCGGGGGCCGGACGAGGGGCCGGGACACTTACGGCGCTAGTGACGAACGTGTCACAATCCACATCATCGTTGCCGCCCACGTTGCACCCGGTAAGGGTGAGCGCGACAAGCGCCGTTACGGAAAGTGCGGTTTTCGTTCTCATGTGTTCCCCGAGCGAGTGTGTTAGTAGGCGGACCCACCCTGAATGTTCAGGGTGGGTCCGGGGGATGGTTGTGCTACCTAGGGACGATCTTTGTCAAGGCTCGGGAAGTACTTGCGGCCGTTCACCTGGTCAACTCCATCCCGAGGGCACGAAACAGGTTCCATGCTTCGTGGGAGTCGACAGCGACCGATGCGATTGTCTCGCCGTCGGCGTTCCGAACTTCAAAGTCAAAGCTATGCCCCGACTCTCGGGCCACGGTGACGGTTCCGCCGTCTTCGGTTTCAGCAATGTTGTGCATGAATGGGCCTTTCAGAAGGTAGCGGCCCATTCGGCGAGCGAACGGGCCCCCTTGTCGTAGTTGCAGGAAGCGCAAGCGGGAACGACGTTGTCAGGCGTGTCTGTTCCGCCCGAACTTATGGGGGTCACGTGGTCGACATGTTCGGCCGGTTCATCGCAGTAGCAGCAACCGGCAGACCAGCGGGAGAACAGGTCATTCCGCCGCACACTGGCACGAGGTTGCCTGGCGTGTGTGTTCCGCCCAGCCATACCGGCACGGCGTGCACTATCTCTTTCCATCCTCGTCCGCATCCGTTCCGGCAAGTGTTGGCTACGGCGGTCGCCTGCCAAAGGTCGATTAGCGCGCGTGTGTCTACGGGTTCGGCCCTCGGGTCCTCCCCGTACATCTCGTGCCACAGGCTGTAGATCACCTCTAGTTCCGTTAGGTGAGTGGCTACCCGTCGCCGGTACCGTGCTCGCTGTGTCTGTACGGCCCTGTGAGCCACGTTCTCATCGCGGTAGGCCCGAACCCTTGCCGGGTTGTTGTTGCGCCACTCGCGGGCCATCTCTGCGCGTTCTCGGCGCTGTCGTGCGTCCATCCGCTCACGGTGTTCGGGCCGTTGGCAGTCCTTACAGCGGTATTGAAGACCGTCGCGGGACCGGTCACGCCTCCAGAACTTGTCTTGGGGGAGTGACCGGCCACACGTGGAACACGTCTTCACAGGGTGACGCCCTCGGACTTCCGGTATGCGTTGCATCGGTCACACGTGCACGGCGTAAGTCCCGTGATCTTGCCGTACCGCTTCGCGAATGACTTGTGTGCAGCCGTGCGAGAGAACCGGACGGCGCCGGTAGAGCATTTGAGTTCAGCGGCAAGAATCTCATCCGCCTCGGTGCCGCTTCCGAGATCCCTTTCGCCGATTCCCCAACGTGCTCGCAGTACGCGCGCTTGCTTGTCGCCCATGGTTTCAATGACAGCGCGCACGAGTGCCCTTTTGTGCTTAGCGGCGTCGGCGTTCAGGTCTTCCGGGGTGACCAGTTCCTCAGGTACGCCGTAGTTCGTTTCGAGCACATCAGCGAGCGACGCCCCTTCTTCACCGTTCGGCATGTCGAGAGACACGGAACCCTCCCACGCCATGCGGGCAGCGTGCGCACGTGTTGCAGACAGCCGCTTGCCCGGTCCGGGGTCCGTCTGCACCATCTGCTCTATGACGTCAAGGTCATCCCCGTATTCACGTACGTACGCAGTGAAGAGCTTCATAGCGTCCCGGTCGGCCCCGGTCGCTCCGGCGTTCCGCTCCTCACGCGCTGTCTCGTACATGGTGCCCTCAATGGTGCGGTACATGAACGCGTGGAAGTTGTCAACGCTTCCGCCGGTGAATCGGGGGAGTGCTGCCCACAGTGCCATTCGGCCATCTTGCATGAGGTCATCGTGGTTGTTCGGTGTTCCTACCCGGTTGGCGATCTGTGTCATGCGCGGTTCCATCTCGCGAATCACGACCGTGATGGCGTTCATGTCGTTGTTCTGTGCGTCCGCGATGAGTTCAGGCGTAAGCGCCATGGTGCATTCCTCCGGTTTTCTTGGCTGCACACACCGAGAGGGGTGTGTGTTAGGTCCCGGAGGGGACACAGGCGCACCGAACTACGTGAGCTACGTCACATGCGTAATCAGGGCATGGGAGGGTACGCGGGCCCCGTCCGGGATGGTGCTTGGACGGGGGTTGCGCGGCCACTCGTCTTTGCTGCGCTTAGCTAACGCGGCAGGTCAGCGGGATGCAAGGGGGTTGGACATGACAAGTCGACGCCCAAAGGGGTGCCTTACCTACGAATCGAAAGTGACAGGGCTCTATCGAACACGTTCCTCAAAACGAGGGGCGACGGAGAACCATGATCAAAGGCTGACATCCCTTCTGCCCGGTATGCCACCGGCTAGGAAATAGTTTGAACACTGAAGTAGCCCCTAACCCCACCCTGAACATTCAGGGTGGGGTTGTACGCCGCAGGGACGATCTAGAAATCGGCCCCGTACAGCGATCCCCAGGAACACAGACCCTTCGTTTCAGCCGTCGCTGTAATCGCCACGCCACCCAGCGTCATGTTCATGCACGCTTCGATCTCGCGCATGATCTCGTCTACGTTGGCGCGCGGTACACTTGAGACCGTTTCGTCATGCACCGGAAGGCGAAGGTAAGGGGTGAGACCCCGGCTATCCATCTCGATCAGCGCCTGTCCGAGCACATCACGCGCGGCAGACTGAACCTGATAGTTCGTCACCGCAAACACGCGCCACCGGTCCAGCGGAAGGAACCGGCCCGTGATCGTCTGCGTAACGTAGCCGTTGCTCTTGGCAATGCGGGACTCTCGCGCTGCGAACCGGCGAATCTCCGGGTATGCCCGGTCGTATCCGGCGATCGCACGCTCTACGGCGCCGATGCTTGTACCTGTCAGCTTGGCAATCGTCTCGGGGCCACCGCCGTACACCTTCCCGAACCCGATTCCCTTGCACAGTTTGCGCAACTTCTCATCCGGGTCCGGGATGTTGGGAAACACGAGATCGCGCGTAAAGCTGTGAAGGTCGCCACCCTCGGCAATGACCTGCTTCATGCGCTTAACATCAGCAAGAGCGGCCAACACGCGCATCTCTACGGCGTCAAAGTCGCATGTGACCATGACGTGACCCTCATCGGCAAGCAACGCGCGCCGAATCATCCAATCCGAGGACGGTAGCGTTTGCGCCGCAAGGTCTCCGCTGATACTCATACGCGCCGTGCGTGCTTTCAGTGTCGAGATGGTGGGGTGGATACGGCCGGACGAGTCGGCGTTAGTCAGGAACTTTTCGACGTACGCCTTGCGCCACTTGCCCGCTCGCTTACTGCGAATGACAGCGTCTGCCAGCGGATTAGCGTCTCGTCCCCCGATTCGTTTCCATGACACCGGGTGCATGTCGGCAAGTGCCATCATGACCGACTTGTCAACGCTAAGATTCCCAGACTTCGTCGTCTCGGTTAGCGTCTCGCCCATGGCCTGTAGCGCGTCGATCACCTGTGCATTGCTGTTGACGTTCTCGACGCCATACCGACGTGCCTTACGCGCGAACCTATCGGCTTCCTCGGCCAATCGGCCGTCCAGCTTCCGGCAGTAATCCTCGTCGAGAACCATTCCAGTACGCTGCATAGTCGCGCAGATGCGGAGTAGTTCGTGCTCATAGTCCAACAGCATCGGGCGCACACCCATGCGCGACAGTTCCGCGAACAACTTTGGGTACAGTCGGTGCGTGAGGATAACGTCCAGTCCGGCATACAGGTTATACGTGGGGTGGTCTAGAGGGATTCCCTGCCACCCAGTCTCCTTGGTGAGTCCGAGGGACCGGAATACGGCAGTCAAGTCCCCTTGAGTGTCGGGGGAGTGGGGGTCAATCCAGCGGGCAGACAACGGCTTTAGACCGGTGCCGATTCCGCCGTCTTGCGGCTCCCGAGGGTCGCACAGGTGGGCCATAACACGTGTGTCTCGGGTGATCGGCGCTAGGCTTTCCAACGGAATACCGGCGCGCTGGTTCAAGACAAGCCAGTCAAACGGCGCGTTGTGAATGAGCAGCCGTGGGCGGAGAATGCGCAAGAACCACGAGACAACCTCTTGGAAGTATCCGCCCCGTTCCCAGTGGATTACCCACGCTGTGTGACTGTCGCCCATTTGCACGGTACGTAGGCCGAAGGAATCGGCAAAGATGTTGAGCCCGGTTGTCTCAGTATCCAGCGCGATAGAACCACGACTAGCGGCCCACTCCGCCCACTCGCGGAACCGCTGCAAGTCGGCGTAGGTTTCCGGAACGTTCACGGTGACGCTGTCGCCCGCAACGTCATGTTTGTATACGCGCACTGCGAATCCTCCCCAAGAATGAGGGGCCCCACCCTGAACGTTTAGGGTGGGGCCCCTGAATGTCTCGCCTACTTAGCGAAGATGCCCGGTCCGTCCGGGGCGGATGGCGTCAGTGTTACGCCGATAAGCGCCTGTCCCTTACTCGTTCGGGTTCGCTGAATGCCCCGTTCCTCTATCGCGCGATAGAACAGCGTGCGGGACCAAACCTCTCGCGTCTGCAACCCCTCAGCTTCGCACCAATCGCGGTAAGCCTGATAGGCATCGGTGCCGTCCACGCGTGACAGGTCACCGGTCGGGCGCAGGATGTCAGGGAAGAATCCGGCGAGAGTATCCGAAGTTTCCCGGTACTCTCGCGTTGCGTTCCTGACCTCGTCGGGGTCCTGTAGCCCATTGCGGTACCACTCCATAGCGCCACGGACAGCCCATGCGATGATTCCGGCGCGCTCAACCAACAGCTTGCGATCTAGGTCATAGTCGCGTTCCTCCGGGGCAAAGTAGCGCTTGAAGGGCACTAGCTTGACTCGTCGCCAAAGCCCCTCATCCTGTGACCTAAAGCTAGGCTTGTGGTTGGTCGCAAGCATGATCAGGAACTTAGGCTGAAACGTAAAGAACTCCTTGTTGAGGAATCGTGCACTCACCCTGTCCTTACCCGTGAGCCGCTTTAGTACCGACTCGGACATAGGCTTTCCGCTTTCACCCTCGGACGCCATGACGAGACGTGCCGAACGCAGCGCTGCGATATCGTTCGGAATGCCCCCTCCGCCGTTCTTACTCTCGAACGTGGCAAACGGCGTAGTCTGCGTGATGTCTCCGAAGATGCTTGACAGCGTCTCCGCGTACACGCTCTTACCGTTGGCGCCCTTGCCCCAAAGCACAGCGAAGCACTGTTCAGACGAATGACCCGTGATGCCGTAACCAGTCAACCGCTGTAGGTACCCCGGCATGGCAGGCATACCCGGCATGATCTCGGACATGAACTGTTCCCACCGGGGGCACTTAGCCGACGCGTCATAGTCGACCGGCAGAGACGTTGTCAGCATGTCCACCGGATCATGAGCGCGAATGATCCCGGTCCGTAGGTCAACCACCCCGTTACGGAAACTCAACAGGTCCGGTCGCGCATCGAAATCGTCGGGCAACACGTGCACGTTCGGAACCGACTTGAGTTCCTTAATCAGGTTGTCGATTTTGTTCGTTGTGGTAAACGGCTTAGCGTGCTCTAGGTCGTTGGCCATGATGAGCGCGGCACCCATCCGGTGCACTTCCTGACGCACCTTAAGGTCAGACTGAGTCCACACGCGGCCATCCCACACGTAGAACCCGAGGCCGGACGCGTACTTGATTCTGTTGTTCGTCCACGCAACAAGCGCGTGTGCGTTCATGACGTCGCTCTCGCCGTACTTGTCGTACAGACCTGCAATTACGCGGGCAGCGTCCAGGCCCTCGGAAGCGCTAACGGAGTCCGCGCCGGTCCGGACAGTGATCTCGGCGGACGCCTTAGCCTGCGCAGCAGCACGGGCAGGGGTAGCCGACGAGACAGCGCGGTGAAACTCTGCCGGAAACGCTTCCGGGGAGTGAACACGCCAATCGTTGAGGTCTTCACCCTTGCGCGGAATGGCAAGCGCATACACATCGACACCATGGGCGGCGAGCGCAGAGGATAGACGCTCAGTGAAAGTGTTACCCGCCGCGTCGTTGTCACCGGCAACGATGACTTGAGTTCCGCGCAGACCCTCGGCGAGTTCCGCCACTAGTTCCGGCGATCCGGCGAGTGAGGCACCCCGAACAGCGACCGCGTCATAGCCGACAGAAACCGCTGTGAGCGCGTCTGCGGGCCCCTCGGTGACGATGGTTGCCCCGTACCCCCCCGAGCCCCTGAAAACGCCGTACAGGGCCCACCTGTGGCCCTCAGGATTCTTCAGTCCGACCCACCGACCGGGGCACATGCCGGACAAGTCGCGGCCCTGTAGTCCTCGGGGGATGCCGTCAAAATCCTTGAATGGCACAGTGAGGCGGGGGAAGTTAGAGAGCGCGAGAGAGCCGTAAAGGAACTGATTACCAGCGGGGGAGTAGCCCAACTCGAGTTCCGCCATTAGGTCATCACTCAGCCCGAACCGCTCAACCGCGTACGCACGTGCCCGCGCGGGGCCATCGTTGACGTAGTCGAACAGTGCGGCAGATGTGGTGTCCACGAAATAGGCGAGAGACGCTGTGTGCCCATCGTTGACCAGTGCGGGGGGTTCAGTAGGAACGGTGTTGCCCTCTCCGGTTACGTCGAAAAGGTCCGTCCAGTTGAGCCGAGCGGCCTTACGGACGTCATCGTTAACGCAACCGGCACGGCACGTAAGACGTACCTTGTTGTTCTCACCTCGCCAAATTCGGAGCGACGGGCGGGTATCCCTGTGAGCCGGACAGCGGGCAATGTAACCACCGTCCGACTGTTCGGAAACGTCGGAAAAGCGATCAAGGATCTTTGAGAATTCCATGGTTTCTCCCTTCAGTGACCACGAGCGAGCCTGTTAGGTGGTCACGCTCCGTCGACGCCGGCATTTACGGAGCGTGACAAACCGCAGGTCAGAAGGGTGTGGGGAACGTGTCGTCACCTCGCCATTCCATGAGCGTCTTAGCGCCTTTGGAAAGGTTGCACTTAGCGCACGCCGGAACCATGTTGTCCGCTGTATCAGTTCCACCCTTGGATAGCGGAACCACATGGTCTAGATGCTCGGCCCGTCCGTCCGGGCAGTAAGCGCATCGCCACCGCCACATGGCCATGATTGCCGTGCGGCTGTACTCCTTGTGCTCGGTGCCATAATCCTCGGCCCTACGCCGTTGTGTAAGCGTGTGCCGCTTATCCACGGGGAGACTCGCATAGTACTTCCGGCGATGCTGAGCGGAACGAGCCTTGCGGCACGCGGCACACGCCGATGATGGACGCTTAGCCTTACCAGCGAGAAAGTCAGTAGCGGGCTTATCCCGCCCGCATAGTCGACACGTCTTCACAGTCCCCACCTTCTACGGATTTCCGCACCGCGCGAGACAGCAGCGGCAATAGCATCTACGTACCGTGACCAGTCGGCCCGCTGTTCCACATTCGCGTGAAGCCACAGCGTGTCACCGGTCCCCATCGTGCGAATGTCCCCAAGTGCCGGAGCGTTGGCGTACGTAATCCGGCGATCCATGAAACCTCCCTAGCCACCCTGAACGTTCAGGGTGAGAAACCAAAAAAGGCCCCGTACCACAGCAGTTAGCCATGGCACGGGGCCCAAAGAATGCGGTTAGTCGTCGCCCCCCGTGGGAAGTACGAGCCGCACGTGTTCAGCGGAAATCCACACGACACGCTGTGACTTGCGCCGAGTGAATCCCGACTCATCGCCGGTAGGCTTGACGCGAAGCATGGGCACAAGGCGACCGCCAACTAGGCGAGTGGTCACCTTCTCAACCCGTGCGTCTGTCATCCGTACGCGGTTACCCTGCCGCGCGGCGTAAGCAACCAGGTCTCCCCGGTACAGTTCATCGCCTGCATAGTCGGTGACAACCCCACGCTTTCCCACTAGATCACCGAGTAGCGGGGAGCCTCAGCGACCGGAGTAACTGACACGGTCTCGGTGCCCTCGGTCTCGATCTCGTCCGGCGCGTCTACAGCCTGCGGAGCCTCGGTGAAGTCCACGAGAGACGCGAGAATCACGCCATGCTCAATGTCCCGGCCATCCTCCAGCTTGATAACCTCGGCGTTCTTCGCGTCGAGAACAGGAGCGAGGGAAACAGCCTGTCGGGTGCCGGACGCGCGGACTACGTACATGTCCGCCTCTCCGTACTGGTTCGAACGGCCATCGGTAACGAGGTAAAACGCCATGGTGGTCTCTCCTAGTAATCGGTGTCAGCGTCGTCCGTGATGGCTTCCGCCCACGGCTTAAGAACCTTGATCGCGGGGCGCCGGTAAGAAACCTCGCGCCCCTTCTTCGTGGTGTACTCAACTAGCTCAAGCTCGAACTCAGCCAGAGACTCGCCGCCGACACCCTTTAGGGCCGTCCAGTACTCGTCAAGGAACGGAAGTACCGTCCAGGAATTCGACTGGAAACGGAACACCCCTAGGCCATAATCGTCGGCAAGGCGGAAATTCAGCATGGTGTACGGCTGAGGCCCCCGGCCACTCTTTGCGTACGCCTTACGGTCCTCCATGAGAGCAGGGCAACCACACGGCTTACCCCGGTCCTCATCCATCAGGCTTTCTACGCCATCACAGTGATGAATAAGCTGGTTGGTACGGCTGTAAAGCCGCATGTCGAATCGGAGGGAATCCGGCCCGTCGATAACGACTAGCACCTTATCGACGTCGGTGATGATCTCGTTAAAGTCTTCACCGGCCGTCTCCCACTCACTAGGAGTTCCGCCGAACAGCTCGGCAAGCTTGCCGATTACCTCAGTACTGTCCGTCGTGATTCGGAACGTCGGAAGGGCAACAGCCTGCCCGTTCACCTGACGACCAGAACGGAACCGGCCAACCGTAGTAGCCTCACGCTTGCGCGGCTTAGCGTCCGGGTCGGTCTCGAAGATGCGCATGGATGACAAACTGTTCCCCTCTCGTAAATGGCTTCTGAAACGAGAGGCAACCGAAAATGTCTCGTCCCACCCTGAATGTTCAGGGTGGGTATCCTTGCTGCCCGGTTGCCTCTCTAATTTCTACGAGGGGAGCGTGTTAGTAGCCTTATTCACGACAGCGCGTCATTCCCACGCTACCGCTGTGGACTCAACGTGCCCCGACACGAACTCATAGCTGTACCCTGGCCAGCGACGTTCCCCCGTTACTCGGCTTGCTGCCGGACCGGAAGCGCTAAACGGACCGTAGAACCGTTGAAACACGTCCCCTGTATCCTTGTGTCGAATGTTGACAACAGCGCGGTACAGGCGCGTCTCATCCCCATTAAGCGTGCGTGCCATCGGCCGGACCCCCTCGGAGAAGTAGGCGTCCCACTGGTCGACCGGAATCTCAACGTACGCCGACTCGACCCAAGCAAAGATGCGGAGCGGGCGCGGATACCGTCCGGAACCGTTGTACCGAATCACGTTGCGAACGTTCTTCGCAGTCTCGTGACCCTTCCATTCCTCGTTCCGGTATGGAACGTGGCTGAGAAATGACCCAGGTGGCATGCTCACTGGCTCATCTCCTTACCGGCCTTGACGCCCTCGGTGTACGCAACGTCACTCAGGTACTGAGACGTAGCGAGGATATGATCGCGGATGGCGATAGCGTTCGGATGCTCAGCGAGCAAGAGCGTCATAGAAATGATGGACATCATGTACTCGGCGTCGTTCTGAATCTTGTCCATTACTTGCCTCTCCGTTCCGTGCCAGTAATGATGCGCGCGTTACCGAAGGCACCCTGTGCAAACGGCTTACCAATAACGGTCGAAGAAACCTCACGGTCCCAATCGAACGTCCTTCGCAGGTTCAGGAAGCAACCGAATACCTCGGCATCGAACCGAACTGGCTTGAACTTCCAACGAGTATCCGTGATGTGGAGTACTGCCGCAGCGTCGATGAGCGGCATTGGCTCGCTGTTGCCCTCGGGATCGATAAGCCGGTCAGCGAACCCGTAAGCGGCCATCTGTAGCGCCACCTCGGGGTACGTGTCCTTACTCGTCTTCCAGTCGACAATTACGGTGACAGTCTCGCCGTCGTCACCTGTGATACGCAGCAGTGCGTCAAAGCTACCGGCGTACTGGTGCCTGTCGGACCATGCGACATCTTCCGCGCGAAGTAGCTGCGGCTGAACCTTATCTAGGAACTCCGAAAAGTTCTCGTAGTAGGGGCGCATCTGAGAGGGGAGATCCGCCGGATTGACAACCTCTTCACGAATCATCCGCTCAAACAGGTCATGAGCCTCGGACCCAATACCGGCACGGGTCTTTGTGTACCGGCGGTAGGCGCCCTTAAGGAAGTCGACGGCCCCATCTCGGTCATACTTCGCAATCGACGTGACAGCGGGCAGGTTATCGACCGCCGCCTCTGCCGTCGTCTTGGCCGCCCACGGGGTCAGGAACGGCTTAGGAAGCATCGCAAGTACCGAAGTGACACCCGGTACCCGTTCGTTCGTCTCAGCGTTGACGTAGAAGCGCGAACCCCCGCGCTGAATCGTTGTGACCTTTCCGGCCATGCATACTCCCGAAGTCTGCGGTTACTGTCACGCAGCACTAGGGGAGTCTGTTAGTCGTGTGTCGAATGCTGTTTCTGAGACGCGTTTTGGTTCGGCCCCTACGCGTTATGGCATGACCCATTTTCTTTCTCAGAATCGACATTCGACACTCAGGACAGCAGAAAGCCCCGGTCCTCTCGCTGTGGAGTGGGCCGGGGCCGGGTGTAGCGAGTCTGTTAGACGTTTCTCACCCGTTCCTCTGCTTCATCGCTCACAAACTCTACTGACGCGCCGTACCCCCCTTTGTTGCGCATGACACCGGCCACGGTGGACCCAAGGTGGTCAGACACGTCACACGACAGCACGCTGATCATGTCGCCGTACCTTGCTGTTGCTGGTACGGCGACTTGGTACGTGATGGGTCCACAGTCGGAACCGTGCATAAGGCACCGGCCCTCAGTGATGTTTCGTCTGTCGCTCACGCTCGCTCCTCTCCGGACCTCATGGCCTTAGGGTCCCTGTTGTCAACGACAGTTAAAGTCGTCTCGTTCGGTAGCTCGATACTTGCCGCTCGCCCCGTCTTCAGCGTCTCGGCGAGATCGTTCATAGTGCTGTTCGACAGGTAGTAGTCGAATCCGTCGATCACGTACATGGCTACCTCGCGCAGCGTTGACAGGCGCTCCATTGAGCCACCGTCCTTCACTGGTTCCACGAACAAGAGGTAGTTAGCCGACTCGACGGTTACGCGTTCTTCGCTGTCGTACTCGGTTGTCATTCGCTTGCCCCTTCCTGGCCCCTCAGCGCCTCTAGGAACGCCTCAACCTCGGCCCCTGGGAGTCGGGACCGGTCCTCGGTCAGAATGATGTGTAGCGAGAACCTGAGACCTCGGCGGCGAGCCTCATGTTCTTTCCGCCGTTCCTTTCCGAACTTCCTCTCTTCCCTCGCATTCGCTTCCTCGGTGTCCATCCGTAGGATCTCTAGACCGATGATTCGCGCGCTATTCTCACTCACCGGTGTTCACTTCCGCTCGGGTCCGGGGGAAGGTCGAACGTTCCTCGCGCACTGTGCCACCCCCACAGATAACCGGCCACAACGTCCAGCGAAAGGGCGTGAAACTCGGTCTCGTCGCCGGTCGCGTTCACCACGTAGCCTACAAGCTTTCGACACACGGTGCCGGTTGCGCGCCCGTACGGGTCGTCCTCGGGACTGTCTAGGATGGCTTCCGCCGTGTCTCCGTCCCTGTCCCACGTAAACCGGTAACCAGCGTGGTACATGGTTTCTGTCGCGTAGTTTTCGCGGGCCACAAGATACTCGCTTGCCCCGTCGTACGACTCGACATAGACAAGCTTTGCCCCGTCTTCCGTACCGCCCACATATACACCCGTGGGCGTATTCTCATCCCCAGCGTCGATGTACAGGAAAGCGGCGATCAGGGTTTTCCCGCTTTCGTCGTACACCTTGCCACCCTTGGCGCCCTGATCATGCCGGAACATGTGGCCGTGCACGCCGAACGTGACAAGCTGTCCGGGCCAGTCTCGCGAGATTCCGTCGTCACTCATTTCTTGCACCTTCGCTTTCTCACCCTGAACGTTCAGGGTGACAGATGGACCGGGGCCCCCACTCAGTTTCCCGAGCGAGGGCCCCAACTTGTCGGCCGATTAGTCGCGAGAAAGCTTGGTCAGAGCCTCACCCATCTTGGACATGACTCCCGTGATCTTCTTCCGGAGCGCTTCGGCCTGGTCTGCGTCGTACTCTTCGGCGTTCTCCAGCACCGAGACAAGAAGGTTGCTCACGCTGTCCAGTGCCTCAGCCTGAGTGTCGAACAGGCTCTTTTCGGTCTTCTCTGCACCCTCGCCCTCGCCCTCGCCCTCGCCCTCGCCCTCGCCCTCGCCGGAGGTGAGTTCCGTCTTCTTCTTTGCACCCTCGGCGAGTTCCCTGTTCTTCTCCAAGCGCTTACGAGCCGTCCGCTCCGCGATGCTTTCCGGGTTAATCTTGTACTCACGGAAGAGGATCGTAGAGACGGAAACCCCTTCCTTCTTTGCCATGTCGACCTGTCGCGGGAACAGTTCGGCGGCGCGCTCGGCGTCGTTGTCCATGGATCGGACGAGCTGGGGAAGCAGGGCGGAGAACTGGTAAGAAACCTTGTCGGACAGGTCCTTACGCAGATCGTCGAAGTCGGCAACCTTGTTCTGGTATCCACTGTCAAGCAGCTTTTCGGCCGCCACGTCGTACGTCTTGCCGGACAGCTCACGATACGGGGTCGCACGGCCGTTAAGGTCCGGGTCGCCCTTGGAGTTGAAGGTGCGGAGACGCGCCTCCAGCAGCATGTTTGCGACCTTACCCGCCGTTGCCTGTGCGGTTTCTTCGGCCTTCAGCCCCTCGGCCACGACCGTCGACGTTTCATCGATGATCTCTTCGTAGCCCTGAATCTGCTCAATCGATTCGGTCTTCTCCCGCTTGGCAATCGCGGTACCGGCCGTCTCGCCATTTGCTCGGTTCTGGGCCTCTGCTGCGGCGTTCTTGAGTTCCATCCTGAGTCCGGCGCGCTGAGTTGCGGTTACCTTCAGCAGCTCGGCCTCACCCTGCGTAAGCATTGCCTTGATCTTGTCGGCGTCCGACTTGTTGAGCTTGTCCAGCGATTCAACCATGGCCCGGATGTCCGTCCGAACCGTCTCGAACGTCTCGGCAGCCTTGGCCTTTTCCTCAGCGGTGGCGGTCTTCGGGGCCATTTCGGTCTCCTTGGTGTCGTTCTCGGTGCTTGTGGGGAAGAGCTTAGCGCAGTTGGCGCACACGTTCAACTCGCCGTTGAAGTCGTCCGCCGGTGTGGCAGGCTTACCGTTGCACAGCGTCTCAGTCTCCATGCCGTTGACCTTGACAATGTGGGGGGTCTGGCCCTTGCCGACTCGGGCGACACGCTCACCAGCGGAAAGAACGTCCTGAACCTTAAGCTTCGCGGTCATCGTGGTTTCCCTTCGGTTTGGGCCGACCCCCTGTCGGCCTCACAAGAAGAACAGTAGCGGTCCCCCTGGGGCGTGTCAACTCGCCACCCTGAATGTTCAAGGTGGAATCTATTGCCGCAGGTCAAAGGAACGATTGAGCAAGGCGAACGCGCGAAGTAGCTTTTCGGGAGAGTGGTCGAACGCGCCGAGTGCGATGGCACACCGTCGGCAGATTGTTCCGACAACGGCCCCTGTGTCGCGGCGAACGGCCGCATTATGGTGCTTGGGCTCCTCCGGTGCGGGACTGTCGCAAATTTCGCACGGCTTGCGCTCCAGTTCGTCCAGTACGGCGGGCGGAACCTTGAGATCTAGTGCGCGGCGAACGATATTCCAGTCGGGGGACATTCGGCGAAGATCCGGCGCACGTCCAGAGCGGGAGCGCTGCTCTTGCCGTTTTCGGGTCACGCGTTTTTTGTGGCACTCAGGATGATCTTTAAGGAACCCCGGCTTCTCACACTCTGGGCACACGGGTTTGCGTGTACAGCGGCTGTTTCGTTTCATGGCCAAGCAGTTTACCACAACGCAAAGATGCCCCCACAGCGCGTGAGCACCATGGGGGCATCGGGTCAGAATGGGAGTGTGTCTACGTGCGCGTGTAGGTCAGAGACCGTGCGGTTGTTCACGATCCGTAGGTTCGTTGGGACGCTTTCTAGATCAGTCTCGCTCCTGTGCGTCATCTCCTCCACGCTGGGGCGGATGATCCGGACCGTACGGAACCCTAGCCGAACAAGCGCGTCATGCTCGTTCCGGTATCTGACGTCAGTTACGACAATGTGTCCGTCTGTCATGTTGGCCATGAGGACACGTACCCAGTAGTTAGGATCATGTTCCCGAACGGACTGCCCAACATGTTGCAGGATGCGCCGAACCTCGGGGAACTGTTCCTTCGCTGTATCCCATCCCACGTTTTCGATGAGTTTGGATAGGCGGATGTGGATGTGACCTACCAGCGGGATCATGGGGTCTATCTCTAGTGCCATATCCTTTAGCGGGTCAGCGAACGCAAGCCGCGTGTACCCGAATCGGTCGACCAACCGGGCCCCCACAGTGTCCTTACCTGAGCGAGCCCGACCAATCAGCGCAATATCTCTCATGTTCTTCCCGAGGGGAGCGGGTTAGACGTTCTTTCGGTTCTCCGTGCGCTGTACTGCCTCACCTGCACCGAGAACGGCCGCAGATAGGGCTAGAACAGCCTCGGAGGGGATGTCCGGCACATAGTGAGCCACAAGTGCCACAGCCGCTACAGCGACCGCATAGAACCGCGTAGCGTGAGTCTTGACAAATGCCATGCGTGATCCTCTCGATTGTTACTTACAGTGAGAAACCGCGGGACCGAAGTCGGGGGAAAACGGACATAGGCCCCGCCGGCATTTTCACTCTCTGTTACATTCAGACCTTGGGGACCTTAAGGGCATCCCATGTCGTCTTACCGGGCCACCCGTCCGCGTCCGCCCCGGAGAACCCACGCTTACGCTGCCACTTTGCGTATGAGCGCTTGTCAGCATCGGTCCACTGCGGACCGGGACCGGAGGTATACGCCGAGCATCCCTCGGCAACTAGCCGCTTTCCCATGGCCGTTACGATCGCTGACTTAGGGTTCTTCTTGAACCATGCAGTACCGGGGAACGGCGCATACGTCTTTGCCGGAGCAGGAATCCCCTTTAGCCGTGCCGCAACATCAGCGCGAAATGCGTTCATATCGAACGCTGGACCTGACTTGGATCCGATCGGCCCCTTTGGGTCGATCTTGCGCGACGTTCCTTCCTTGTGACCGATCACAGAGTTAGCCGTCCATCCGTGGAAACGGCAGATAGCAGCGGCCCACTTGACCGCAGCGTCGTACTGTGCCTGCGGGTAGAAGTCGGAACCGTTACCTAGATTCTCGATCTCGATTCCATACGTGCGCGAGTTTGCATCGATAGCGTCCGGACCCGGTACAGGGTGCGTAGCTGACTCCGCAACCATGGCATTGAACGCGTTAGTCGCGAATTCTCCGGCATGGTTCGCGCGCCCGTTACCGACCATGTAAACCGTTCCGGTCTTGGGAAGGTACGAGTTACACAGCGGCCCCGGAAGATCCGCCGTGCCGTTGAAGACAAGCGACTTAGAGTCGGTGCCTGCCGTGTGATGGATCACAACACCGTTCACGGGCCCGAAAGCCTTGATGTGGTCACGGTTGTTGGTTCGCCAACCGGACATCTCGGAAACCGTCAGCCCCTCGGCGCGTAGCGCTGCAACGAACTGATCAGCAGTCATGGGGGTTGCCATAGAAGATCCCTTCAATGAGGGGGACCCTGCCAATAGCCGACGGGGTCCCGAGTCACCCTGAACGTTCAGGGTGGGTTACGCAATGCGTCGGGCGCTGAGGTAACAACCAGACTTTAGGACCGTTGCCGCTGCATTCGACGTACCCTGGGCCCAGCGGAGCGTCAGGCTTCCGGCGGTTGTCCCGGTCTTGAGTGCACCCTTTAGTGATGTACCGGTGGTGACCGAGAATGTATCGGTTGTCCCGATCGTCTGCATACCGGCACCATCGTTGTCGGTCCAAACCATCGTTGCGCCGCTAGGTCCGGTCCATCCGATCGCCATTCCGCCACCGCCGTTTGTCCACACGACTACGGCCTCAACCGCGTATGTCGCATTCGCTACAACCGGTACCACTAGGTGGTTATCGGCGGCCAGAGTTGCCGTACTGGCTCGGCTCGTATCCGCAGACTTGAGCGCGATGTTCTCGGCGATCTGCGCTGCGGGAATCAGGCCAGCAGCGTCTAGTGAGGCAACACCGTTTGCGGTAGCTCGGGCGGTTGTGGCGATAGCTCCAACATCAGCAGCGGCAAGCGTGACCGTGGGTCCGGCCTTACCATTCACCGAGGTGACCGCGTTAGGATCGGCAAGTGTAGGAAGCTGTGCAGCAGGAACCTTGCCGTTTGTCCCGAGTGATGCAATACCGGACGCAATGCCGACGCTAGCCGTAGCAACCGCCCCGATAATTGCCGGAGTAAGCGTTACGTTGCCCGCTCCATCTGGCTGTACGGCGTTCACTGCGGTTACGGTGCCGGAGCCTGCACCGTTCTGTCCCGCTGGACCTTGCGGCCCTGTGTCGCCCTTCACGCCCTGAATGCCCTGGTCGCCCTTGGTTCCCTGTGGGCCGATTTCGCCCTTAGGGCCCGGCGGACCAACAACAGCAACGTACGTTGGCGTATATGGGTCCGTAGGTGCTAGCTCATCTAGCCACGGATCGACTAGTGACTGTGGAATCTTGACAGCGTACGGCTTACGATCGGCCATGCCCTGTAGGCGCTCGGCAACCCAGTAGGCCCAATCGGTCGGATTCGAGCCTGTAGTGTCCGTAGCGGGCAGCGTGACGGTAAACCCGCCCTCGGCATCCAGCGGGATCACTACCGGGCCGGTAACGAACGCCTCGGCTTCCGGGAATGTTAGGGGAGTAGGGGCGAGGAATTCCACTGATCCGGCAAGCGGTCGGCCGTCTGGACCAAGGTACTTGCCGTGCAGTGTCACCGTAGGCACGGATGCCGGTAGGTTGAACAGTGTTGCCACGTTATGCCCCCTCGGTCCCACCCTGAATGTTCAGGGTGGTGTCTGCGTTTGTGGCTACATTCAGCATGCCGCGCAGTTCTGCGTTCTCACGCCGAAGCGCCTTCACTTCCGTTGTCAGTTCCGCTACTTGTTCAGCTAGGCGATCTGCGCGTAGCTTCTGTGCCTCTGCCTCTTCCCGCCACGTGTCCGTGATGCCACGCTTGAACTTCTGTAGCGCAGCAAACACGAACACGAGCACAGGAACGACTAGCTCTAGGCCAGAGAAAATTGATAGATTCATCGGCCTCTACGATCGGTAGTAAGGTTCTGCGATATCTCCGGGGCGGGTGATATCGAAAGTTCCGCCGGAGTACCAGAACCAACCGGCGGTGGTGGCATCCGGTAGGCGTTCCTGTGGAAGACCCACGCAGTAGTGCATGTTCGAGATGTTGTAAGAGCCATCCCACGGGATGTCAATCTGATACCACCCTGAATTCGCAGTCCAGTTGCTAGAACCCTGCGCGCGACGCTCAGCCAGCATTCGGTAGCTGTTAGAGCTGTCGTTGCTGATGTTCATTGGTCGCCAGTCACCAATACCGGTCGACTCATTCTCGGTCGTTAGCTTCGAGAACGCGTAGAGCTGTCGGCCCGGATCACCCTTCATCGGCACACTATCCGGGTTACGGTGTTGTAGCTCAATGGTGTAAATAGCGTCGTCGGCGTCGGTGTAATCCCAACCGAACTGGACACCGTGAATCCACCGGATCTTTCCGATACCGATGCTGCGGCTACCGTCGCTAGGGCCATGAATCGTCATCACGCTACTAGCCGAAATGCATTCCTTAAACTGCGTGCCGTAAGCGTGCCGGAAGGCAGCCACCCGCATTTCAGCCTCGGATCGGCCCTTGATCATGCGATCCGTGATGAACTTCAGCTCTAGTCGGTCGTACTTCAGACCAGACACGTTCGCAATGCCACACGATGACCACTCGTTGTTCCCGAGACGTCCTCGGCCAATAGCGGCCCATTCTGTTGTGGGGTACTGGTCGAAAACCGTCTGAGGAACTGGGCGACGCTCTAGCTCATCAATCCGCTTTTGTAGCGCGCGGATCTCCGTCGTAAGATCCGGGGTAGTCATGCTGGGACGTACCATTAGTTCTCCGTCTCCTTGAATAGGCTGGTCTGAACGAGGGACAGCGTTAGTCGGTCGCTGCCATCCGTAGCAACGGAGACAACCGTCTCGGTCACGGTGTAGTCATCGGCAACCAGATTCAGGAATCCGTCGTCCGTAGTGACACCCACGCTCATACCCGGACGCAGCGAGAGGGGCGAGAACAGCCCAGGATACGTGCTAGCCGTAGGCTGAATGATCGGCGCTGCCTGATAGCGGAGAGCAGAACGCACCTTGTACTGAAGTGCCGTCGTCTGCTTAATGCTGCTCTCGCTCAGAATCTCGTTCACATGCGGAATGCGCGACAGTAGCGCGGGATTGCTGTCCGATGCGTACGGGGTCAGGGAGGCCGTGCCGTCCGTGGCACCAACCGCGTACACGTTGGTAGCTAGCTCCGTTCCGTCAACTGAGAGTTCCGAGAATTCACAGTTCACAGACTGTTGCAGCGAAACACCAGAGTCGTAAGGGTGCCGGTTCGGCGTGTTGTAGATACGGTTACCGATCGTCTTTCCATCGGACACCCAATACGGGTCCATGTACAGGAAGAATCCGCCACCGTAGGTGCCCGTCGACATGTTGAGTGCCGTAACGTCGTCTGCGAGGTCAGCGAACACATCAGCCAGAGACTTGAACTCGTACTTGATCCACGTACGCGTACGAACCATGTTCGTGGGAGTCATTCCGCTGTGATCCGTGTCAATTCCGTCCGTGATAGACGTGATGAGATTCCGGATCATCTGTGTCTGTTCGATGTTCTTATACGTGACGCCGTTTACGCCTGTGTTTCGGTAGGCGTAGTAAGACAGATATCCCTTAGCGGTAATCTCGATTGTACGTGTCGTTAGGTTTAGCCGGTAAGCCCACAGTAGGCCACCCCACATTAGGGACCCGTCACGCTCGATAGCGACACCGGTAATCACGGGGAACAGGTCATCAGGGGTAAGCGATGAGCCGTCGACCTTTGGAACACCGATAGGAATTGAGACCGTAGCCGAACCGGCCTCATCCATGACATAGCCGTAACTCAGCGCAGAGAAGGGAATCTCAGCGTAAACACCCTTGGTCTTCATGTTGTACAGGAGTACGCGGTACGTAGCCACTTAAACCCACCGATCGCGCCACTTGTAAACGGCCGTGCCCGATGCATTCGAGCCGCTGTCGGAAAGAGTTAGGAAGCGTGTACCGGGCGCGTAGTTCGGAGCCTTAGCGGTGAACGAGCCGGAGCCTGGGAACGAAACCCGACCACCTGTCTCAGCGTTCGTCAGTACAGGGTTCGTAAGGTTCGTGAACGTGGCCACCGGGGAAGCAACCCACGAGCCATCGAATTGGACGCGCGTAGTTGCCCCCTTGCGAAACGTTACGGCCGACTCGTCAACTGCATAGATGTACGGATCGGTTGCGAATAGCTCAACCTCATACGCACACGAGAGACGCGCGAACGATGCGTCAAGGGGAGCAGACCGGCGACGAGTACGAGCATTCACATACGCCTCACGACCATTGGCCATACCAGGAATACGGAATGCTAGCCGAGACTCACCAGACACGCCGGGGGAGAACGCGCGCTGAATCAGGTTGTTTGCGGCGCTAAACTCACCTACCGAGTTCGCCTGAACCTGTAGGGAAAGGGCAACTGGGCGACCGCCCATGTAATCGTTACCGGCCCATAGTCCGTCTCGCTGAATAAGCGTTACGTCGTTCGTCCGGATGTCCGGCATGGTCGCGATATCGAAAGTTGTGTAGTTCACGGCGGGTAGCGCCTCGGCATCACCAATCGTGATAGGCCCGTATGAGATCGTCCAGTCAAGCACTATGGAACTCCCAGGGATGGGGGGTGGGTCGAGAACATGCCCCGACCCACCCTGAACATTCAGGGTGGCTATCGCCCCTGCGTACGCAGAGTCCATGCCACCTCTCGCGCAATCTCGTGCGGATCGGCGTTTGTCTCGGCATTAACCGTGACGTTCTGTGCTGGTCGAATGGTCTCGGTCGTGCTGGCACGCTGAGCGTCCAGCGACTTGCGTAGGGCGTCGGCTGTTGCCGCTCCTGCACTGTCAGCCTGTGGAAGTGCGGACAGAACTTCTAGCGGACTGGCCACCTTGCGCATCATCGGTGGTGCCGAAAGCATGATGTCTGCGGAGGATGCCGTTAGGGACATGCCACCAAATCCGCTGTCGTCCGGCACAATCGACATGCCCATAAGTCCAACCTGTGAAATGTCAGGCACACCAGGAATGGCGTTGTACGCCCGAATCAGGCCGTTGATTACCCCGATGATTCCGTTGATTGCCGACTTGAACCCGCGCTCAATCTTGCCCGGTAGGTCTCCAATACCGTTCCAAATTCCCTTGAAGAACCCGACAGCATCAGAGCAGAATGAGCGGATAGAACGTAGGGTGTCGGTCAGCTTGGCAATCCAGTCGCCTAGCCACTCGATAATGGTGCGGACAGCGGGAACCAGGGCGGATACAATGCCCGAAACGAGCTGAGCAATGATCCGAATAATCGGCGTGATGATCGGTACGAGAATGCGTAGGGACGCATCGATAAGCTGAGCAAGAAGAGGCAGTAGTGGCGTGATCGCTACGATGATGTCCATAAACGCCTGCATTAGCGTGCCGAGACTCGGACCAAGCGCGCCCATGATCTGCGTTGCGATATCCACAAACAGTGGAATCAGGATGTTAAGAGCGTCTAGAATCGGCTGAATGATCGCGGGCAGTGCCGAAAGTACCGGCTGTAGCAGAGTCAGTAGCAGTGTGCCGAGCTGAGTTACCAGCGGTGCAAGTTGCATGAAGATTGGGGCAAGTCCGTTCACCAGCGACTCAATGAGCGGAAGTACCGCCATGAGGATCTGTGAGATGACCGGTACTAGTGCCTGAATCAGCGGAACGAGAATCTGTACTGCCTGTGCAACGATCGTTCCAAGAACCTGCCCCAGTAGCGTAAACACTGGAGTAAGAGACGTTAGGATCGGCGTAAGGGACGTGATCGCAGACGAGATTGCCGGTAGCGCTGCCTGTGCAAACGCGGTGAGTCCCGGCATGATTGCCTGAATGGCAGCACCGAGGGCTCCACCTAGCGCCTGTACAAGCTGACCAACAAGAGGGGCGATTGTCTGAACAGCGGGAACCAGTCCAGCCGTTAGAGCGCTAATCAGCGTGACCAGTCCGCCAGACAGACCGTCAAACAGCGGCGCGAATGCCTCCGACAGACCACCTAGAAGGGGACCGAGAGCAGCGAGAATGTCACCTAGTCCGCTGAACAGCGAGTCAAGCGACGCACCGGCACCGTCTGCATGCTCGGACATGGAAGCGAACATCTCGCCTAGGCCCGTACCAAGATTGCCTAGACCGGACTTCAGCCCGTCAAGCACCGGCCCTAGGTTCTGAGTTGCAGTCGTAAGCCCTGGCAGGGCATTCGTTGCCAGACCTAGAACGCCCTCGGTGAGCGGCTGAATCGTCTCAGCACCGGCAGCAAACAGGGGCCCAAGCTGTCCGACGAATGCCTGCACCTGCGGCATGACACCGATAAGTGCCTTACCAAGTGGTTCTGCCACCGTGGCAAACTCGGACTTGATACCTGCTGCTGCCGACTCGAACTGTGCCTTTAGTTCATCGCTTGACGCAATGGCGAGAGCACCGATAGCAGCGAACGCGACCGGAAGCGCAGCGAGAGCGCCACCAGCAGCAACACCGGCTAGACCAATGGCACCGACACCGATACTCGCCTTAGTGGCGACACCGGCCACGCTTCCAAGGGAACCGAGCATTCCCGAGATAGTGCCACCCGCGCGGGACAGTCCGCCGTTACGGTCAACGTCGACATTGACGGTTGCCGTACGGTCTCGGGCGAGACGTGCTAGGCGTGCTTCCGCATCGCCATCATTCAGGTTGACGTTGACTGAGACGTCACGGTTTCGTAGAACGCGCCGTAGTTCAGCGTCTGCACCACGAGTGTCTACGGCAAGGTTGACGCGGATCTGAGACCGACGTTCCACACGGTCTAGATAGCGCTGTAGGGCCGGAGCAAACCGCGTAGTGTCAGGCAGTACCCGGATGCTTACGCGTCCGCGTTCCGTCCCCCCTGGACCGGCCATGTGTACCCCCTAGGGTTAGGCACGCGAAGCTGACCCTAGGGCTTGGGCAACCGATATTCAGGAATAGGCATCGCGTGCGGATTGTTTCGGATCAGAGATTCCGCAGCGCTTACCTTGCGCTTGCGCGTGCCCGGTCGCTCGAACGCCTTTGGCTTGTTCGGCTTACGCTTAGCGTTCTGCGACGACACTGCCCACGTTGTCATGTTGACCGAGTCGATAAGAGCAGCAAGTAGGTACGCATTTGTGTCCCACCCGGTAAACTCTCGGCCGCCTCGGATTGCAGCGACGAAAGCAGATTCTTCCGGAAGATGCGTTACGTACGCGATACAGGTACGGGGTGAAACAGCACCGCAAACAGCATCAGACAGACGGAGACCGTAATGTCGCTGAAAGTCTGCGGCTAGCTCGGCCCCGTACTTGTCGCACATCTCCCGGAGAGTTAGGCTTCCGGGCCCTGTGTCGCCTCACTCCAAGCCTTGATAAGTGCAGCCTTGCCACCAAGTGGCAGTACGTCTAGTACAGCCTTGAACGCCTCGGGCTTGTCGACTACGGCAAGCATGACGTTGTCAATCGCGTCTTCCTGCATATCGGCGTCGGCGCCGTCGGAGTTCACAATGGTTACCGCGTCAGTTACGGCCTTACGCTCATGGCGGGGGAGTACCAGCACAGAGCGGAGCGAGTAAGCCGTACCGTCCGGCCCCTCAAACTCAACAGCCTTGTAACTCTCCTCAACCTCCGTCATAAGGTCATCAAAGGTAAGCTTGTTTGCCATGGGTGGTCCCCTTTAGACGTGTCGTAGTTGGTCCCAAGAAAAGCCCTTCCCCCGGCGGGACCATTACCGAGGGAAGGGAGTCACATCACCCTGAACATTCAGGGTGGGTTATGCGGCGGGCGGCGTAACCACTGCGGTGAAAGCGTCGATGTCACCGAGCGAACCGTCCGAACCGGACAGAATCGTTCCCGAGATAGGGAACTCCAGAAGTGCCGTAGGGTCGAAAGTGATTGCATCCGAACCAAGCAGCGACACATTCGGGAAGTACAGCGGAAGCATCGACGTTCCATCAACAACTACGATGAGCAGTGCCTTAGCCTGAGCGGTTGGCTTGGCTGGAATCTTGAACGATCCGTCAGCCTGAACGGCACCATCGTTGGCACCAAAGTACAGCTTGTACGTGTCGACCGACGCCTGTAGCGCGTTGAGCTTTAGCGAGTACGTGACATCAGGGTTCGTCGTTCGCAGCTTGGGGTTCTGCCACGATCCGCGCGTCTCCGGGTCGTCACCGTCTCGGCCAAACTCGATACCATTCTCTAGCGACGTGTGACCGAGGGAATCCCAACCCGTACCAGGGTTCAGTGGGTCAAACGCCCCCGTGGGCTTAGCCTTGTTTGGAGTAGACAGGTAAACGTATCCGGTACCCGGTAGAACTACCGAGTCATTCTCTAGCGCCATGGGTTACACCTTCCGTGCGGTTCGCGCTGTTAGTTGGTAGGTCGCAATAAAGCGACTCAGATTTGCATAATCACCGGGGCCCGGATTCCATGGGCCGGAAACCTCGGTGAAGTGGGATAGCGAACCCTCGGCATTCGAGAACTGCAACGCGCACGCGTCAACGAGGATGGCTCGAACCTCTCGGCCGAGTCGCGACGCTGAGCGCCGGTCCGTGTGCCACACCTGTACATCCATCAGCGCACGGTCATAGAACCGCGCATCGGGAGCGGCCCCTCCGGCCCGGTGAATAGCCACGAGGGGGCTTGCGGCGTCCCAATCGGCCGGTAGGTCCGCCACGACACGAACGGCCGTTAGGCGGGCACGTACGGCCTCTAGTACCAGGGCCTCAATGTCGGGGAGGATCGGCGTACTCACTCCAGCCCCTTTTCGATCGCGTGAATGCCTCGGACAGGTCGGCCCGTACGGGAATCGATGTGTCCCCAGTTAATAGA
This sequence comes from Streptomyces sp. NPDC056835, assembly GCF_042789485.1. Lineage (NCBI taxonomy): Bacteria > Bacillati > Actinomycetota > Actinomycetes > Kitasatosporales > Streptomycetaceae > Streptomyces > Streptomyces sp. NPDC056835. Next base: position 245,585 of record NZ_JBHUBB010000004.1, on the reverse strand, counting down.
GATGGCGTTCCGGTCCGTGATCGCAACCAGCCAGTCTTGCCGACGATGAGGACCGGACGCCTTCACCACCTTGATTGACCGGATAAAGTCACCGGTCTTGTTGTGTGCTGCTGCGGCGTCCCTTACTTTCTGTGCTCGACGTAGAGCCTCATCACGTACCGCGTCATTAACACCAGGAAGATTGGCGAGACGCTTGCCGAGTCCGTTACGAACTGTGGCCACGTTCGATCACCTCGGCAGTAGTGAACCGCGTACGGCCAGAATGCGCGCGTACGGTTGGGGGAGCGACTACCGACCACTCGGCACCGAGCATCGACACACGCGACCACGGACCAGCGGGCAGCGTCTTGCCAAGTAGCTTGTACCGGCGTGGCTGATTCCAGCCGTTCGGATCGTCGGGGGACATGGGTTGCGCAAACGCCGTGACTTCAACCGGCGTACCCTCACCGGGCTTTGTCCCGCCGTACCCGTCATCGACAAGCACAGCGGGATAAACGGTGACGGACACCGGGGCACGATCAAGAATCGCCACCTCGGTAATCCTTCCCATGTGGCCAATAGCGGTTCTTCGCCACGTAGACTGGGCGAGACACCGGCACAGACACGAGACCCGTACGGCCAGAAGCCTGCCGGATCGTCGTAAGCTCATCAGGTCGGAAGAAGTTACCGGCCGAACCCGCCTCAGGAAGACGGTAGTTGTACTCACCCGCCGTCTCGGACACGTACCCCTCAGGGTTACGCATACGTCGTTCGGCTACAGCGAGCACAACGACGGAAACAGCCTCGGGAACACTGTCAACCCGCCACGTAGGCAGACCGTACAGCCGCGCAAGTGCTGAGACATCAGCTAGAGCAGCACCAGCGGCCACGCGCTCAACATCCGAGAACGTGACCGACATACGTGCCTCTAGGTCCTCAACCGTTGCTAGAGCGGCCATAATTGGTACCTCCCTAGCTAGGGATGCCACCTTGAACATTCAGGGTGGCATCCTCACGATTACTCTGCTGCGACAGGCTCTAGCGAGACACGTAGTCCGCGTAGCTGAGCCTTTACGATGTTGCTCGCCGTAGGTGAAGCGATGACAGCGCCGGTTGCATCCACGTACTGACCACGGGCGTTAACCAGCGGGTCAAGTACCGGAGAGATGCCGGTGTAGACCGATAGGAACGAACGATCCATGGCCTTATCCGAGTTGTAGTCTCGGATGTACCGCATAGCCACACCGTTAGCCGTCTGTGAGGAAGCGAACGCAGCACCGGCCGGAGCGACCGGGGCGATAAGTGCTAGCTTGAACGCCGTTGGGTGAACCGCGATCATCTCGTCAGGCTCGACCACATCGGACGCAACGATCGTGAAGCCGTACAGGCGACCGATCGAGGCCTCTCGTAGGGCGTCCGTCGTACCCGACTCGTCTAGCTTCGTTAGGTGAGGGTCACCGATTAGAAGAGACTCGATCTCGGAACCGACTAGGAGGATACGACCACCCTGCGGAACGTGGTTATCGTTCAGCTTGCGACGTAGCTTCGGAATGGCAAAGCGGATTGCCTTGGCCTGTGCCTCGGGGTCAGCGTTGCGACCGATTACGACCTGTGCGCCGTTCGCGTCCGTAAGACTCGGTAGGGTCTCCAGCGCGTCACGGACCTTTAGGTCAAGGTCCGAAGCGATCGACTCAACCTGTGGCGCAAGGATCTGAACACCAAACGACTCAATATCTAGCGTTGCCTCGGCATCGGTGATGTCCACGGCTGAATAGACGTGAGTGTCTAGCTTGACCTGAATCGTAGACTCAACGATCTCATCCGTCAGAATTGAACGCGTCTTGGAACGCGTGATTGCCTCGGAACGAGCAGCTAGAACGGCCGGACGACGAATGTTCAGAACGTCGCCCTGAGCGCCCTTGAAATCTGCCGCAGACTGCTTATCGATGAAAGCTGACAGGATCATCTGTCGCTTAAGAAGGGGGAGCGCAGCGCCTACTAGCTTCTGCTGCTGCTTAATGAATTCGGACATGCGGATTACTCCTAGAAGTAACGGTTAGCGTTGAATAGCCGATCGGCTAGCTTCGCGCCCTCGGCCGTTGGGTCGTCGTTGTCGGTCGGATCTAGTCCGCCCGTACCGAGGGACGAACCCTTGGCCGTGACGTACGTAGCTAGCGCCCTTGCATCCGCCTCCATCGAGTCAGCGCGGAGCATCCCCATAAGCTCATCGGGGATGTTGTGCTTGCGCGCCATGCGCTCTCGGTTCAGCTCTAGCTCTAGCGCTGTTGCCTTGGCCGTCGCTGCGGCAGCATCAGCAATCGCCTTAGCGGTAGCGTCAGCGTCCTGTGCGGGCGTCTGCGGCTCTGCCACGGGAGGAGTGACCACAGGGGCCGCCGGTGGCGTGACAGGCTCCACAACGGGCGCAGGGGGCGTTGCCGGGGGAGCCTCCGGCGTCACCTCGGGCGTGCCCTCTGGCTTCTTTTCGTCTGCCATTAGTTCTCCGTTCGGAACGCGTTAACAAAGTTGGATAGCTGAGATGCGCCGGAACCTTGGGTGTCTGTCCAACGTGCGCGCCACTCATCGGCTCGTCGTCGGTCATCCGCTGGAATGGAAGAACCCTCAAACAGCGGTACCGTCTGGCAACGGCAACTCGGGTGATACGCCTCGGGATTCTGCTCATCAAGATACGAGCGGGAAGCGCGGGAAGAGTTGCGGCTATCGGTGTAAACCAGACCACGGCTAGCAAGCATCGCGCAGAACCCACAAGGGTCCGCCTCGGTCTTCCGGTAGTAGCCGACTACGTCTCGGTCACTCTCGCGTGCGTGAACCAGCGTGGAACGGCCACCATCCATAACGGCTAGGTCCGTGTTTTCACGCAGGGGGCCATACACCAACCGGTCAAGTTCCGCCATAAAGTCCGGGTCATCGAGACGCGAACGGACAGGCTCAACAACGGGGTAGAAAGCAGGGCCCACACCGTCACCGGAATTGACGCCGGACCACAGCGAGGAAGGTGCGGGACCTAGACCAGCATCCCGCCGCACGTCATTGTGGAACCGCTGAGCAAGTTGAGCAGACTCGGCGCGTGCGCGCTCCACTTCGCGCCGGTATGACTCGAATAGCTGATCAGGATTGCTCAGGTTGTCCCGAGCATCCCGGACCCACCATCGAACTAGCCACGACAGAACGCGGTTCGCAACGCTGTCCTGTGCGTCCCGATAGTTGGTTGTCAGCGTGTCTAGGCTCACTTCGCCTCACCCGGCTTAGGTGGCTCCGCCGGGTCCTCCCCACCCTGAACGTTCGGGGTGGGGGCAGGAGTAGCGGCAGCAACCTTGACCGCCTGAGCGTCCGCCTTTTCCTTGAACTCGTGGAACTTGTCCACGTCAGTCTGAGAGAAACCGGGAAGCTTGTCCCAAAGAGCCTCGGGCGGAACCGAAACCATCTGAACTAGCTTGCCGTACGCATCGGCCGTCTGAGCAAGCGAACGAGAACCCGTGTCACGCCAAACAACCTGTGCCTTACGGTCCTTAGCTAGCTTGGACTTGCCGAGAACCTGAGCGCAGAGACGCAGCACCGTTTCCCATGCCTCACCGAACGACTGCTTTAGCGCGTCAACCTTGCGGGTAAGCGCGGACTCAGCAGCAGCGAGAGCATCGGCCGATAGGTTGGCCATGTTGCCTAGGAGGTAGTGCGGGGGAGTCTGCGACACAGCGGCCATGTGCTGAACATTGAGTTCTAGCGACTTGTGGAAGCCGTCTAGCGACGTCTCGGACAGCTCGCCAAACTTGGTGTCGGGGTCCTCGGCCATGAGCGCGCGCGTAGGGTCGAACTGAATCGACTTGTACAGCGGCTCACCGGTCTCGGGGTCGGTGCGAACCTCACCAGTCGCAGGGTCCACATCGAGAGGCGGAGCCATGCCAGTTACGTAACGGACCTTGAATGACCCGTACGTCTGCGCAATCAGTAGGTCAAACCAAGTCTGATTGATCCGGTCGCACACCGGAATGAGCGGCTGCACCATACCGACCGAACGGCCAAGTAGGTCAATGTTCGCAGCGAAACGAACTAGGGGCGTAACGCCGAACCCGTGCGGAGTCTCACCGGAAATCGTCGGAGTCGTGTAGACCTCCCCAAACGCGCCGGTCGTTTCCTTATACGTGATATCAACGAACGCGTAATCGTCCATGTATCGAGCACGCTCTAGCGTCCCGGTGTCCGGGTGCTGGAAAATCTGAACCGCGTACAGCGGGAACTCATCCGACACCGGGTCTTCATACGCGGCCCACACGCGGAGAGGTGAAACAGGCGTGATCTTAGGTCCGTCGCTGTCCGACGAAACAACCACGTATGAGTGCCCGTAAACTAGGGCCCCCTCATGAACGACACCCTGTCGGGCGTCCATGCGGTTATCCTGCCACGCGTCCCATACCTCAGTACCCTTGCCGGTCGATGGGCGGAACCCGTCGACCTGTAGGTTCTGTAGGGGAGCGGCAACCACCCAAGGTAGCCAGTTATGAATAGCGCGTTCTGCGAGTAGCTTGTATTCGGCGTTTGCGTTCACCGGCATATATGGGGCAGCGTGCTTGCCCCGGTAGTACCGGTCAATCTCTTCTAGCCGCTCGTCATACTCATACCGTAGACGCTCTAGAGCGTGCTCTAGACGACGCTTGATACTTGCCATCTAGGGCACCCTCTCTATGTTCCGAACCCCCAAACGCGACCACTGCGGGGACGCTTGAGCTTTCCGGATTCGACTAGGTTGTGTCGGGCGAGATCAGCAAGGAGCGTTGCGGCGTAACCGTCAACCTTTCGCTTTGACTCGCGGTGTTCCTTCGTGAAAGACACGCCAAAGCGATTGATCTTGCGCTTAGCGTTCATGACGTGACGACGTAGGGTTCGGTGGCCGTTGTGCTTGACCCGACCAGCCTCTACAGCGGCCACAAGACGTTCATTGGCCTGTGTGATCTCGGGCAGACCACCGCGCATGTCCCGGCCAACCGATGACTTACCGGAAGCCTTGACAGCTAGACGCGTGCGGTACTCCTCAGACCAGGACTCAACCTCTGATTCCCACAGGGCAACGTCCGCGAAGAACCCGACTACGTCATAGGTCGCGAACGCGTGATGGACAGCGCCGTCAACCTGATCACGGGGGGCCTCCCAACCGTCACCAGCGGGGCCGTCCGACTGTTCCCAAATGCCGATAGGCACGATGAGCCGGTCAGACATGCGCATGGCCACAAGCGCTGTTGCGTCGTCTGTCGAACCGCCATCGAACCCGAGAGTGATCCGGTCACCGCGCTTTAGCTCATCTGTGGTTTCGCATGCGTCCCATGCCTGCGGAGAGATCAGCGAATCGTCATCAGACACAAGCTGATTCAGGAACATTCGGCGGGACTGGTAAGCGGGATACGTTCCGGCATAGATCGTGGAAATGATCCAGTCGACGTCAAGCCAAGTAGCGTCACCGCGCGCCGCAATGATTCCAGCCTCTAGCGCCTCACGGTCACCGAGGTTCGGAATAGCGGGAGCCTCTAGGCTGTCGTAGTAGACACCGGCCTTATGGGGAGTCGCAGGGTCCTTATCGCGCAGCTTGGCCCATGCGTGATACGTGCGCTCGGCTACGGAGTCTTCACCCGGTAGGGGAGCGTTCGTGATCTCCAGCGCTCGGGCACCACCACCGCGTGACTTGGCAAGATTTCCTGCAATGGTCATCGCCATTGCGTGGCCCCCGTTGGCCTCCACCCAGTGCTGTGTTTCGTTGAGGAGATTCATAGTTGCCCGGCCCCCTTCAAGGGCGCGAGCCGAACTAGTCACGGCCTCAATACGGTTGCCGACAGCGGAATAGATAATCGTCTTGCCGATATCGATGCCGTACTTTTCGATGGCCTCTTCGCTGAAGAGGTTCGGAAAGACGGTCATCGTGTTACGGGTCTGATCCATCGACGTTGCAGCGATCTGAACCCACGCGCTGTTCTGCGTCTTAGCAACGGGGAAACCGTCCGGTCCCCAATGGGAGAAACGGCACGGGCCCACAAACTCGAAAGCACAGAGCGCAGCGGTAAACGGGTCCGTAACTTACCCCAACCCTTAAGACGCCGGATCGTTCCCTGTCGGTAAACGAAACGGCCATTCTCGTCAATCTCATACCAGCGCTTAATGATCCGGATCTGTTCCGGAGTGAAACGCCAGGGCTGACCCGCTTCGGGGCCGTCCGGCTGTAGTAGATACTTGCTGCACCACAGGAACGCCCACACGCCTAGCGTGCGGTTGTCCGGCGGAACGTAGTCATCTTCAATTGAACGTAGAGGCTCAAGGATCAAGGTAAAGTCACCCCCCTTCGGAAGTCATGAGGAGGGGTGCCCCACCCTGAACGGTTCAGGGTGGCTACGCCTGCGACTTGTACGCGGCCATAAGGTCAGCAATGCCAGAATCAACCTCGGCGGCCTCGGCCTTAGACAGCTCAATACGCAGACGTCGGCGTGAACCCTCTGTGGTGAGTAGGTCAGATGAGGCAGCAATGACAGCAGCGAAAAGCTGTCCAGACAGACGCTGGCCCTGATTAAGGTTGCGGCTCATGGCCTCGGCCACGAATGCGGCTTGTGCCCAATCAGACGGCTCGAAGAAGAACGACTGTCCCGACTGTGCTAGGGAGTCATACCAGCGGCGTGCGATAGGGTGCCAGTCCGGGTCAGCCTCGGGAGCAGGGGCGCCCTCGGGCGTGTTGCTCGGGGCCGTAGCTAGCTCAACCTCGGGGGCGTTGCGGCGGCGTCGCTGATCATCCCGCTTAGGGACGGGTCCACGGCTTCCCATCAGTTCCCCCTACTGGTAGACTCGGCTCATGACCCCGGAAAGATGGAAGATTCAAGGCCCGGACTCAGTACACATGTGCGTGCGATGTGGCAGAGATCGGCCAAGACGCAAGATGGCGAAACTGATTGACCGGGAAGGTGGGGGACTGGCCTGTTCACCAAGAGACAGACAAAGCCTTGAAGAATGCGAAGCTATTCAAGCGGCGAGCGGATAGCACTCCGACACCAGGAGACAAGCGGTAGAAGAACCCTCGGCCTTTTGGTCGGGGGTTCTTTGCGTTACCACACGTCCGGTACGGCCTCACGTCGACTTCCGGGGCCCGTAGGCGCGGGACGAAACGGCCTCTGCCGTGCGGCCAACGACTCGGATTGCGTCTTACGCCGATGGCAAGGGGCGCAAAGTAGCTGTAGGTTGCCTAGGCTGTGATCGTGCGGGTTGTGGATATGGTCAACGTCCGTACCGGGCGAAGTGCAAAGGGACTCGTCCTCTCGGACACCCTGACACACGCCCCGGTCACGGCGGATAACTTGACGCCGGATGCGTTCCCACTGCTGAGTAGGGGGAAGCTCAGAACGGCGATTAGAAGATGCCCAAACCATGCGGCACCCTTTCTGTGAGTCTGACTGGCAGGGTTCGAACCTGCGACATCCTGTTCCCAAAACAGGCGCTCTACCACTGAACTACAGTCAGATGCGGCCAGACGGCCGTTGCTTTCCGCCATGGATTCGAACCACGATTGTCGGGTTCAGAGCCCGAGGTCTTGCCGTTAGACGAACGGAAAAAGTCGCGCCGGACACCATGGTTACGGCCAGTCCAGCGCAGAGCCCCATGCAGGAATCGAACCCGCATCACCTGATTACGAAACAGGCGCACTAGCCATTGTGCTAATGAGGCAAGTCACGAGCGGGCGGCCACTACTACGCGCAGTACCTTTCCCGCTCTCGTACCCACTAAGGGAGTCGAACCCTTAAACTCTGGTTTCTAAGACCAGCGGCTTTGCCAGTTTGCCTAAGCGGGCTTGTGGCGGTTTTGTTTTAAGGCACTAGCGCCAAAGGCGGAATCGCAACCGCCCAAGTGGATAGCGAGGGATTCGAACCCCCTCAGCCGAAGCAACAGGGTTACAGCCTGCCCCGACTCTCCGACGTCGGCGCCTATCCAAGGTGGAGTATCGGGGAATCGAACCCCGGTCCGCGCTGTCTCCGTCATGCGGCCCTACAGCACGTCGAAACCGTCATACCCCAAAGTGCCACCCGAGGGCATCGAACCCCCACGCACGGGATTTCACCCCGTAGCTCTGCCAATTGAGCTAGAGCGGCAAAAGCTGAGCCGGTAGGAATCGAACCTACGTCATTCGGTTTTGGAGACCGACCGGGATTCCAGTTACCCCACGTCCCAAAGTTTCAGCGCGATACAGGATTCGAACCTGCGTTGCCCCCTTCGCGGGGGAGTCCTAGGCCGCTAGACGAATCGCGCAACCGTGCGTTTGCCCGTATGCATCCGGGTGACGGACGGTTAGGGGAGCTACCCCGTTGTTGGCACAGAGGGAATCGAACCCCCATCACACGGTTCGTAGCCGCGTACACTATCCGTTGTGCTATGCGCCATGGTGAGTGGGACGGGACTTGAACCCGCAACAGCGGGGATATGAGCCCCGAGCTTTACCATTAAGCTACCCACAAGCTGACACGGCTGGATTCGAACCAGCAACCTAGCGGGTAACAACCGCTTGCGCTGCCATTGCGCCACGCGTCATAGTCCACCCTGAACATGCAGGGTGGGAAGTTGGCCCGGTCGGAATCGAACCGACAGCTTCCGCTTTGTAAGAGCGGCACTCTTCCAAATTGAGTTACGCGCCATTGGGGCGGCGTGGGGGAGTGTGATCCCCGCTCGCTAGGTACCCTTCCGGATGCGTGCGCACGCAGTGCCGGTACTCTCTCTCTAGCTCTAACGCCCGTGGACCCTGTCGGATTCGAACCGCGATTGCTCCGTGCAAAAGAGCCGTGTTACCGGATTACACTACAGGGCCCGTAAAAGGGTGACGGACGGGACTTGAACCCGCAACACCGGGGGTCACTGCCCCGTGCTCTGCCATTGAGCTACCGTCAACGCGCGACATACGGGATTCGAACCCGTGATCTTCCGGTTGACAACCGGGTGCCCTAACCGCTAGGCCAATATCGCAAGGCGGAAGATGAGGGAGTCGAACCCCCAAGCCTGTTAAGACTGACGCTTTTCAAGAGCGCGCGGTACGCCAATACCCGATCTTCCATAAGTGGTCTGCGCGACGGGAATTGAACCCGCAACCTCCGGTGTATCAGACCGACGCTCTAACCGTTGAGCTACGCGCAAAGTGATTCCGGTAGGACTCGAACCTACGGCCAAGGGATTAAGAGGCCCCCGTTCTACCAACTGAACTACGGAATCAAAGAGTTCCCGGTCGGAATCGAACCGACGTAAGCACTTTGGAAGAGTGCCGTGTTACCTCTACACCACGAGAACAAAGTACCCCCGAGGGGAGTTGAACCCCTACCTACGGATTGAGAATCCGGAATGCTACCGCTACACCACGGGGACATGGGCCCAAACGGCTCATACCGGAGGAGAGGGCCGGGAAGTCGACGCAGGACCGGGGGGAGTGCTCAGTCCACCGTTAGCGTGTGCGGCAACCTCCCTACATGCCCTACGAGGTGTGTGTGTTAGGTGTCCGTCCGGGCCCCTACAGCGAAGAGGTTCGACGGCGTGTGTCGAAGTGTCGATCCGGCGGTGCGTTCTTGCTTAGTCCCCATGTGTATAGGCTCTGACCTAAACCAATACCCAGAATCGACACTACACCACATAACCCCAGGTCAGAGCGGTGTTGGTTCTGAACCGGGCCGCTCTCCGCTGACACTCCGAAACCGGAGAAAACAGAAAGGGGCCATGATGCACTCGGCATCATGGCCCCCTCGCTGCCTGTGATGTGGGCTAGCTCACACTAGCTCCACCCTGAACGTTCAGGCTGACTCGTCCGCCCACTGGATACGGACTCGCTTTTCTCCGTTGAAGCGTGCCCCAACGTACGGGGATGGCTTGACGTAGATGCGATCGATGACCAGCCCCAGTAGCTCACGCTGTTTCGCCTTATCGCATTTCTCCCAATATTCGGTCACGGTCTCGTAATCCAGCAGGAACGAGATATCCACGCGCGGACCGCCGAAATTGGCTAGCGCTGCCTCGGCTTCCTGTACGTCGTGCATGGCGTCCCTGTGTGCCGGTCGGAAGAACTGAGCGGCGGGCCCGTCGTAGAGTCCATCTCGCTTGTCTTGGAGCAATTGACCGAGTCGCTTTTCAGCGTCCCGGAATGCCTTACGTGCGTGCTCTGCCTCGGCTGATTCCTCGGGTCGTTCAATGCGCGTCCATCGTTCGCTGATGATGGCTAGTAGGTCGTCGTCCTCGGCGCTGTTGACGACGCGCGCCCGCCACATGTGGAAGATGTACGGTTCGATGGTGCGGCCCCATACGCGTGCGGGGCGGGGGCACGGGCGGCCTCCCTGTGTGCTTCCGCAGACGTAGCTTTCGCCGGTGAAGAACATGTTCCGGCCACAGCTGTCGCACTCCAGTCGTACGGTGAGGAGGTGGACGGCTACACCGCGCTCACGGGGGCCAGGGCTTCCGCCGAACGGTGCATCGAAAGCCCGTCCTTTAGCGCCGCTACCTGCGATTGCTGCGGCTTGTTCCTCGTCGGTTACGAGTGGTGTTTCGTCGGGGCCCATGAGGCTTACGCGGTTCCCCTTTTCGTTGCGGTATTCAACGGTCTTATTCCGTCCTCGGCCGTCTTCGACGCGGAGGTGTACTATCTGCCATCCGGCATAGGCAGGGTTCGTGATCCAGCGGCGGAGCGTAGTGGGTATCCACCGGCTATCGTCGGGTACCCAATCGCCATTTGTGTAGGAGTGGTGGGGGATTCCCTTTGCTTCCAGCGCCTTGGCAAGACCGTTTGCGGATGCTCCGAGGGAAGAGAGCCGGAAAAGCTCTCGCATGACGTCGGCGCGGGTTTCGGTCATACCGGGCATGGCGGGGGTGTGGTCTAGGTAAAGGTGTCTGTCTTTGCCGACCCTTAGGCCGAATGGCGGCCATCCGCTCACCCATTCGCCTTTATCTCGCTGTGTCTGCTTGACATCCTTTACGCGGGTACTTAGGCGCGAGGAGTAGGTTCGGGCGCGTTCCGCTTCGCTGATGATGCGTTCGCGGTCTCGGTCGTCCATTGAGTCAAGGCGGTCCCAATCGAAGATGACTCGGGCTTTGCCGATGACCTTTAGTACGTCCTCGGCACCCTTGCGCGAGAACCGGTCAAGCATGTAGACCCACAGAGCTTGGGACTTGCCGGACGTGATTGCGGCTAGTGCGCCTTCAAACTCTTCGCGCTTTCGGTCTTTGAATGCGGAGCCTAGTTCTGTCCAGACATGCCGAACCGTGTAGCCGTTGCGTGCGGCCCATGCTCGACCCTGTCGTTCCTGCTCATCGGTGCTTACTTCGCGTAGTCGGTCGTTCTCGGAGAGTACTTTCGACTTGCGGCACAGCAGATCGACGTATTGGATTTCTGACGGCTTGTCAGCTCCGGTCCAACTGATCTCGTTCACGGGTCCTCTTGGGTTTCGATGGTGTCTGAAACCCCCGAGGTGGCCGTGTTAGCCGAACTGATTGTTCGGTGCAGGCACCCCGGTCGAGACGGCGACGACCTCACCGGCGGCGACCCGGCGGGTCAGTGCCGAGCCGAGCTGGGCGGTCTTGCGTGCCAGCAGCTGCTGGACGCGCGCGGCGGCGGTGATCCAGTTGGTGACGGCGACGCGGTGCAGCATGGTGTCGCCGACCGAGATGGCGGCGCCGCACAGCGCGATGAAGCCGCCGGCGAACGCGAGCCGGCCGCCGGAGCGGTCGATCACCGCCTGGACGGCGAGCCCGGCGCCCACCGAGAGCCCGGCGATGCCCGCGAAGTGCAGCAGGCCCCAGCACACGGCCTTGGTCTGTCCGCCCAGCTGACTACGTCCGAGCCACAGCAGGAACCGGGGGCCCGACCTGGCATCGGGAACCCCGGGATCGGGATACGGAAGGTCGCGAATCTGCATGATGTCCCATGACTCGTGGAGTGGCCCAAACCGTGCAAGGTTCGCCTTTTTGGAGTGCCCGGGGCAATGGGTTTTCCACGCGAAGAGCCAGAACGAGCCAGGGGGCGGGGCACAGGGGGCGCCGGGAGGCGGGGGCCGGACGGTGCGGGGGCCGACTGTACGGGGGCCCCACGATACGCACCGTACGGCCCCCGCGCCCGGTCACTCCTCGGGTCTGTCGGAGTCCACCCCCGCGCGGGCCTTGCTCCATTCACCGCGCGTGAAGTCGGGGATCCGCTGCGGGGCTCCGTTCGCCTTGAGCGACGCGTGGCTCAGTGGCACCGGCGCGGTCCAGGTCGCCGCGTCGTACACGTCGAAGTCGGGCACGAGGCCCAGCCGGACGCACTGCATCAGCCGGAAGACCATGATGTAGTCCATCCCGCCATGGCCACCGGGCGGATTGGCGTGCTCCTTCCAGAGCCAGTGGTCCCAGTCCGCGTACTTCCCGAAATCACCCCAGGAGTCATCGGTGTGGTCCGGCTCGATGTAGATGCGCTCGGGATAGTCCTCGAACACACCCTTGGTGCCACCGAGACTGTTGATCCTGCTGTACGGGTGTGGCGTCGACACATCGTGCTCCAGCCGGATGACCCTGCCCTTCGCCGTCCTGACCAGACTGATCGTCCGGTCGCTCTCGATGTACGTCTCCTTCCAGCTCGGGTCGCCGGGCGGCATATGGGCGGCGCGGTACTCGGCGAGCCCGAGCGCGGGCGTGCCGACGCTGGTGATGGAGACCGCGCGGTCGCCCCGGTTGACGTCCATGTAGTTGGCGACCGGGCCGAAGCCGTGGTTGGGGTAGAGATCGCCACGCAGCCGCGTGTGCCAGAGCCGGCGCCAGGGACCCTCGTAGTAGCCGGGGTCGAACATCAGGCCGCGCAGATCGTGGTTGTAGGCGCCCGCGCCGTGCAACAGCTCACCGAACTTGCCCGCGTGGGCCATCCGGAGGACCCGCATCTCGTTCTTCCCGTAACAGCAGTTCTCCAGCTGCATGCAGTGCCGCCGGGTGCGTTCGGAGAGATCGACGAGCTGCCACAGCTCGTCGAGGCGCATGGCGATCGGACACTCCACCCCGACGTGCTTGCCGTTCAGCATCGCCGACTTGGCCATCTCGAAGTGGAAGTCCCAGGGCGTGGCCACATAGACGAAGTCGAGATCTCCGCGGGCGCAGAGATTCTCGTAGTCGTCCTCGCCGTTGGTGTAGACGGCGGGGGCGGGCTGACCGGCGCGCACCACCTTCGCGGCGGCGCTCTCCGTCTTCGCCTTCACCGGGTCGCAGAGCGCGACGACCCGGACACCCGGGACGGCGAGAAAGAGGTCGATCATGCTGCCGCCGCGGTTGCCGAGGCCGATGATGCCGACCCGTACCGTCGTGCGGCGTTCGAACGGGACCCCGGCCATGGTGCGTCCCTTGCGCGGGGGCGCCGAGGTGTCGGCGGAGTCGGCGGACGCGGCCGAATCCACGGCTCCGGCAGCCGCGGCGGGTCCCGCCGCGGCCGCGGTGCCGCCGGAGAGAGCGGAGAGGCCGAGCCCGGCGCCCGCCACTCCCGCCGTGGTCCGCAGGACCGAGCGGCGGCTCATCTCTCCTTGGGCTCCGTCTTCTCTGTCCTCACCGACGGATGTGTCTTCCGTACCGGGGTTCTCCGGTGCTGCGTCGTGCATCGACCCTCCAAAGGGGGAGTTGACGTGCGCGGCTGGTGCGTGAACCTCGGAAAGGACCTTGGCCGCCGACGCGGGCGATGCGCAAGGTGATACGCAAGGGTCCGATTGGACTCTTGGGAACGGGCTGTTGGACTCTTCTGGGCTCCGCCGGGCGCCTGGACGATGAGGCCCTGCCCGGTCCGGGGTCAGTGGTGGCGCTCGGGGCAGCCGTCGACCAGCGTCGACAGCAGTCCGCCCAGAACCTCGCGCTGCTCGGCGGTCAGCGGGGCCAGCACATCCTCGGCGGCCGACCGGCGGGCGACGCGCAGGGCCCGCAGCGTGGCCCGGCCGGTGTCGGTCAGCTCGATACGGACCACGCGCCGGTTGGTCGGATCGGGGGCGCGGCGCACCGAGCCGCTTGCCTCCAGCCCGTCGACCAGGGAGGTCACGGCCCGGGGCACCACTTCGAGACGCTGGGCCAGGTCGGCCATCCGCGGCGGCTTGTCGTAGGACGCGACGGTACGCAGCAGCCGGGCCTGCGCGGGAGTGATGCCGATCGGCTCCAGCTGCCGCTTCTGGACGCGGTGGAGCCTGCGGGTCAGCCGCAGCAGCTGCTCCGCGAGCAGGCCGTCGGAGTCGGGGGTGTTCATGGCGGAATAATATCAGGACTATGGTCATTGTGAACATAGGTAACAGTGAGCTATGCTCGGCGAGTCTCACCCGTCGTATGTCCGCCGAGCCCTCAGTCGGCCCCTCAGCCATCGAAGGAGCCCATGAAACCCGAACACGTGACGTGGACACCCTCGTCCCGCCCCGGTGATCCGGGGCAGCCGGAGCCGCCCGCCCAACTGCGGCGCATCTTCGGTCTCTTCCGTCCCTACCGCGGCCGGCTCGCGATCGTCGGGCTGCTCGTCGGCGCGTCGTCGCTGGTCACGGTCGCCTCGCCGTTCATGCTGCGCGAGATCCTCGACACCGCGATACCGCAGGGCCGTACCGGACTGCTCAGTCTGCTCGCCCTCGGCATGATCCTCACGGCCGTCGTCAACAGCGTCTTCGGCGTGCTCCAGACCCTGATCTCGACCACGGTCGGCCAGCGGGTCATGCACGATCTGCGCACCGGCGTCTACGGCCGGCTCCAGCGCATGCCGCTCGCCTTCTTCACCAGGACCAGGACCGGCGAGGTCCAGTCCCGTATCGCCAATGACATCGGCGGTATGCAGGCGACCGTCACCTCCACCGCGACCTCCCTGGTCTCCAATCTCACGGCCGTCGTCGCCTCGGTCGTCGCGATGCTCGCCCTGGACTGGCGGCTCACCGCCGTCTCGATGATTCTGCTGCCGGTGTTCGTCTGGATCAGCCGCCGCGTCGGCCGCGAGCGCAAGAAGATCACCACAGACCGCCAGCGGCAGATGGCCGCCATGGCCGCCACCGTCACCGAATCGCTCTCGGTGAGCGGCATCCTCCTCGGCCGCACGATGGGCCGTGCCGACTCGCTCACCAAGTCCTTCGCCGACGAGTCCGAGCGGCTGGTGGGCCTGGAAGTGCGCTCGAATATGGCGGGCCGGTGGCGGATGTCGACCATCGGAATCGTCATGGCCGCCATGCCCGCCCTGATCTACTGGGCCGCGGGCATCGCGCTGGGCGCCGGTGGCACGGCTATCTCCATCGGTACGCTCGTCGCCTTCGTCTCGCTCCAGCAGGGCCTGTTCCGGCCCGCCGTGAGCCTGCTCTCCACCGGTGTGGAGATGCAGACGTCGCTCGCCCTCTTCCAGCGCGTATTCGAATACCTCGATCTGCCCGTCGACATCACCGAGCCGGATCGGCCGGTCAGGCTCGACACGATCCGTGGTGAAGTGCGGTTCGAGAACGTCGACTTCAGCTATGACGACAAGGGGCGCCAGACGCTGCGGGGGATCGATCTGACAGTCCCGTCCGGCGGCAGCCTCGCCGTCGTCGGCCCCACGGGCTCCGGCAAGTCGACCCTGAGCTATCTCGTACCCCGGCTGTACGACGTGACCGGCGGCCGGGTCATGATCGACGGCGTCGACGTACGCGACCTGGACTTCGACACGCTCGCGCGGGCCGTCGGCGTCGTCTCGCAGGAGACGTATCTGTTCCATGCCTCGGTGGCGGAGAATCTGCGCTTCGCCAAGCCGGAAGCCACCGACGAGGAGATCGAGACGGCCGCCAGAGCCGCCCAGATACACGACCACATCAGCTCGCTCCCCGACGGCTACGGGACGCTGGTCGGCGAGCGCGGATACCGCTTCTCCGGCGGTGAGAAGCAGCGGCTCGCGATCGCCCGCACCATCCTGCGGGACCCGCCGGTGCTGATCCTCGACGAGGCCACCAGCGCGCTGGACACCCGTACCGAACACGCGGTGCAGCAGGCCATCGACGCGCTCTCCGAGGGGCGCACCACCCTCACCATCGCGCACCGGCTCTCGACCGTCCGGGACGCGGACCAGATCGTGGTCCTCGACGCGGGCGCCATCGCGGAGCGGGGCACGCACGACGAACTGATCGAGCAGGACGGCCGGTACGCCGCCCTGGTGCGGCGGGACAGCCGGCCGACGCATCAAGAGGCCGAGGCGCTGGCGTCGGTCTCCCCGTGACACGGCGGCGCCGTCGCTCCGGTGACACGGCAGTGCCGCCGTTCCCCCGGGACGGGGAGCGACGGCACCGCGTTCGGTGAGCGGGAGTGCGTACGCTCCGTGACCGGACCGGGCCGGACCGGCCACCGTCGGCAGGTGGCCTGCGTGGGGATCGTATGCCGTTCGTATGGTATTGCCGCGTTGCCCGTGTCGGCGCGCCTGAAGTGCCGGGTTCGCCGATCACTCCGGGTTAGCGTGCCCGCATGATGAACGAGCATCGGGTGGCGAGCCCCGGGAGCAGACCCCGTCTGACCCGCCGGGGGCGGCTGGTCCTGCTGCTGACCGTGGTCCTGGTCGTGGCCACCGCGGTGCTGGTTCCCGTACTCCTGCTGACCGGCGGCGATGACGGCGAGAAACGGACGACGCTGGTCATTCCGGAGGGCCGGCGCGCAGCCGATGTCTATGTCTCCGTCGATCAGGCGCTGGGACTGTCCCCGGGTACCACCCGCAAGGCGGCGTCCACCGCGCGACTGCGGCTGCCCGAGCCCGCCAAGGGCAACCCCGAGGGCTTCCTCTTCCCGGCCACCTATCCGGTCGGCTCCGCGACGACCCCGGCCAATCTGCTGAGCTATATGGTCAACACCGCCAACCAGCGGTTCGGGGCGGGCCGGGGCAGCGCCGGGGCGCAGAACGCCGGGATGACGACCTATCAGGCGGTCACCATCGCCAGCATCGTGCAGGCGGAGGCGGATTCGGTGGCCGACATGGCGAAGGTCGCCAGAGTCGTGCACAACCGGCTGTCACTGGGCATGCCGCTCCAGATGGATTCGACGCTGAACTACGCGCTGAACCGTTCGACTCTGGACACCAGCAACGCGGACACGAAGATCAACAGCCCGTACAACACCTATGAGCGCAAAGGGCTGCCGCCCACGCCGATCGGCAACCCGGGGGAGGAGGCGATGAACGCGGCGCTCAACCCCGCCGGCGGGGACTGGCTGTACTTCGTCACCGTGAAGCCCGGGGACACCCGCTTCACCAACAAATACGCCGAACAGCGGCGCAACGTCGAGGAGTTCAACCAGAACCGCAAGGCCGCGAACGGATCGGACTGATCGCGTCGCGGCCCGGTCCCGGAACGTGTGCGCGTCAGGCCACGGCCGGTTCGCGCGCCAGCAGCCGCCTGATCTCCCGTACGGCCGCACGCCCGGCCCGGTTGGCGCCGATCGTCGAGGCCGACGGGCCGTACCCCACGAGATGGACCCGTTCGTCCCGTACGGCACGTGTTCCCTCGACCCGGATACCACCGCCCGGCTCCCGCAGCCCGAGGGGTGCCAGATGGCTGACGGCGGGCCGGAATCCGGTCGCCCAGAGGATCACATCGGCCTCCACCGTCCGGCCGTCGTCCCAGGCCACGCCGTCGGGGGTGATCCGGTCGAACATCGGCAGCCGGTCGAGCACCCCCGTCTCGCGGGCCCGCGTGATCGCCTCGTTGACCGGCAGACCGGTCACCGACACCACACTCCGCGGCGGCAGTCCCCGCCGTACCCGCTCGTCGACGAGCGCGACGGCCGCCCGCCCCTGCTCCTCGCCGAACGGGCCCTCGCGGAAGACGGGCGGGCGGCGCGTCACCCACGTGGTGTCCGCCGCCACCTCCGCGATCTCCATCAGATGCTGGGTGCCGGAGGCTCCGCCGCCCACCACGACCACCCGCAGCCCGGCGAACTCGCCGGGCCCCGGATAGTCCGCGGTGTGCAACTGCCGCCCCCGGAAGCTCTCCTGACCGGGGTAGCGCGGCCAGAACGGCCGGTCCCAGGTCCCCGTGGCGCTGATCAGCGCCCGGGCCGACCAGCTTCCCCCTGACGTCTCCACCAGCAGCCGCCCGCCGTCGCCCTCGCGTACCGCCCGTACGTCCACGGGCCGGTGGACCCGGAGGCCGAAGCGCCGCTCGTACGCCGTGAAGTACGCCCCGATGACCTCGGAGGAGGGCCGGCCGTCATCGCCCTCCGCGGTGGTCAGCTCCATGCCGGGGAGCGCGTGCATGCCGTGCACCTTGCCGTACGTCAGCGAGGGCCAGCGGAACTGCCAGGCGCCGCCGGGTCGCGGGGCATGGTCCAGCACGACGAAGTCGCGGTCGGGTTCCAGACCCGACCGCCGCAGATGGTAGGCGCCGGACAGACCCGCCTGCCCGGCGCCGACGACCACCACATCGATGTCCCGCACCCCAAAGTCGTTCACGTTTCTACCAACAGCCGTCGGGGCGGGAATCTTCCCCTGAGCCGCCGGACCGGACTGGACCGGTCCGTTCCGGTCCGGACCGGGGTGCTCTGTTACCGGCCCCCGGAGAGCAGCAGCGGAGCACCGCCGGGCGCGGACGCCGGGCGGCCGTTCGCCGCCGGCACGCCCAGCAGCGGCGAGGCCGGGACCTGCGCGAGGAGCCCGCGCGCGGCCAGTTCGGGGGTCACGCCCTCCCCGAACCAGTACGCCTCCTCCAGATGCGGATAGCCGGACAGGACGAAGTGCTCGATCCCCAGCTCGTGGTACTCCTCGATCCGGTCGGCCACGTCCGTATGGCTGCCCACCAGCGCGGTGCCCGCGCCGCCCCGTACCAGACCCACCCCCGCCCACAGATTGGGCGCGATCTCCAGCCGGTCGCGCGACCCGCCGTGCAGGGCGATCATCCGCTGCTGGCCCACCGACTCGCTCTTGCCCAGCGCCTGCTGGGCCGCCGCGACCGTCTCGGGATCGAGATCGTCCAGCAGCCGGTTCGCGGTGGCCCAGGCGTCCTTGGCGGAGTCCCGCGAGATGGTGTGCATCCGGATGCCGAAGCGGACCGTACGGCCCCGCTCCTCCGCGAGACCGCGGATCCAGTCGATCTTCTCCTTCACCTGGGCCGGCGGCTCGCCCCAGGTCAGATAGACATCCGTGTGCTCGGCCGCGACCGGACCCGCCGCCGCGGACGAGCCACCGAAGAAGATCTCCGGCAGCGGGTCGGGCGGCAGCGCCGTCAGCCCGCCCTCCACCTGGTAGTGCTCACCGTCGAAGTCGTACGGCCGACCGCCCCACACACCCCGGATCACCGAAAGGAACTCCGCGGTCCTGGCGTAGCGGCGGTCGTGGTCGAGATGGTCGCCGAAGCGGCGCTGCTCGGTCGAGTCACCGCCGGTCACCACATTGAGCAGCAGCCGGCCCCGGGTGACGCGCTGGTACGTGGCCGCCATCTGCGCCGCGAGCACCGGTGAGATCAGCCCCGGGCGGAAGGCCACCAGGAACTTCAGCCGCTCGGTCTGCTGCGCGAGCGCCACCGTCGTCAGCCAGGCGTCCTCGCACCAGGTGCCCGTCGGCGTCAGCACCGCCTCGAAGCCCAGATGCTCGGCGGCCTTGGCGATCTGCGCCAGATAGTCGATGTCCGGGGCCCTGACCCCGCTCACCGGCGTGATACGGGAGCGCTTGATACCGCCGTCGGTGTACGCGTGCCGGTCCACGAGCGTCCGTCCGTCGCCCCCGGTCGGCAGGAACCAGTGCAGATGAATGCTCATCGGGAAGAGGCCTTTCCATAGCTGCGCGCCGGCGAGGTCGACGGCGGGAGGTCCTTGTTGAAGCGGTCGTCCACGTAGTCGGCGAAGTCGAACGCGTGCGGGATGAGCTTCAGTTCGGTGAAGGTGTCGGCGATCTCCTGCTCGGAGTCGATCGCGGCCTTGTCGAGGGCCACCGGCACGCGCGTGCCGTGGGTCAGTTTCACCGCGTCCAGGGCGACCTCGTACGGCAGCCCGGTGTCCTTCGCCCAGACCTTCGCCCACTCCTCGGGATGGTCGAAGACCCAGTCCTGCGCCCGGCGCAGCCGTTCGATGAAGTCACCGATGGCCGCCGCCTTCTCCTTGTCCTTGACCGCGGCCGGTGCGGCGACCTGGAAGTTCAGCCCGTTGACAACACCCCTGCCATCGGTCAGCACCCGCCCCTGCCCGCCGCGCAGCACCTGCGAGGTGTACGGATCCCAGACGGCCCACGCGTCCACCTTGCCGGTGGTGAACGCGGCCAGGGCGTCGGCCGGCTGCAACAGCGTGACCTTGATGTCGTCGAGGGTGAGGCCGGCCTTCCTGAGCGAGGCGATCAACTGGTAGTGGGCGGAGCTGCCCTGGGCGACCGCGACGGACTTGCCCTTCAGATCGGCGGTCTTCCTCAGCGGCGAGTCCTTCGGTACGAGAACGGCCTCGCCCCCGGAGTCACCATGACTCGCCGCGACGACCGTGATCTTCGACTTGGCTCCGGCGGCGAAGACCGGCGGGGTGTTGCCGACGGAACCGAGGTCCACGGCACCGGCGTTGACGGCTTCGAGCATCGGCGGTCCAGAGGTGAAGGTGGACCACTTCACCTGGTAGGGGAGATCGTCGAGTTCACCGGCGGCACGGAGAACCGCTTCGGAACCGCCTTTCTGGTCACCGATGTTGAGGGTCAGGGAGCCCTTGCCGTCGACGGAGCCGCCCGCGCCGCCGGAGTCGTCGGCGGACGAGCTGCCGGAGCAGGCGGTGAGGAGGAGGGCGAGGGGGAGCAGGGCGGCGGGGAGGAAGCGTTTCATGGTTCCTCTTTCTGATACGGGGAGAAGAGGCGACGCTCGGGACAGGACCTAGGCGGCGGTACTCGCGGCCACGGGCTCGTCGACGCCCAGCTCGGTCAGGAGCCGGGAGCGGAGGGCGGTGAAACCGGGATCGCCGACGGCGCGCGGCCGGTCCAACGCGACCGGTGTCTCGTACGCGATCACTCCGTCCCGCATCACCAGCGCCCGGTCCGCGAGCAGCAGCGCCTCCTCCACGTCATGGGTGACCAGCAGCACCGCGCAGCCGCGCCGCTGCCACAACTCGGCGACCAGCCGCTGCGCCCTGATCCGGGTCAGCGCGTCGAGCGCGCCGAACGGCTCGTCGAGCAGCAGCAGATCCGGTTCCCGTACGAGAGCCCTGGCCAGCGAGGCGCGCTGAGCCTCGCCGCCCGAGAGCGTCTTGGGCCAGGCGCCCGACCGGTGGGTGAGCCCGACCTCCGCCAACGCGCTCTCGGCGACGGCCCGTCGGGGCTTGCCGTCGAGACCGAGCAGCACATTGCGCCAGACGCGCTTCCAGGGCATCAGCCGCGGCGCCTGGAACGCGACCGCGCGCCGCTTCGGGACGAGTACGGTCC
Source organism: Streptomyces sp. NPDC056835 (assembly GCF_042789485.1). NCBI lineage: Bacteria > Bacillati > Actinomycetota > Actinomycetes > Kitasatosporales > Streptomycetaceae > Streptomyces > Streptomyces sp. NPDC056835. The sequence continues at coordinate 224,248 of NZ_JBHUBB010000004.1, read as the reverse complement.
CCTCGATATCGCGGTCGAGACCCGCAAGCACCCGCAGCAGGGTCGACTTGCCACAGCCGCTGCGGCCGAGCAGCGCCGTGAACTCCCCGGGGCGCAGCGTCAGATCGAGCCGGTCGATCACCGGACGCCCGTCGAAGGCGCGGGTCAGCCCCTCGACCCGTACCGCCACCGGGCCGTCGGACACCGGAGCCGCGCTCGGAGGGCTCACTTGCCCTGGAATGTCGGTCGCCATTGCAGCAGCAGCCTTTCGAGAGTGCGGACGACGGCATCGGCGAGCAGGCCCAGGAAGGCGTAGACGACCAGGCAGACGACGATGACGTCCGTGCGGAAGAACTCCCTGGCCTGGTTCATCAGGAAGCCGATACCGGCGTCGGCGTTGATGGACTCGCCGAAGACGAGCGCGAGCCAGGCGGTGGCGAGTGAGTACCGCAGCCCGGTCATCGCACCGGGCAGCGCGCCCGGCAGCACGACATGCCGTACGAGACCCCAGCGGCCGAGCCCCAACGACTGCCCCGCCTCGATGAGTTGCTCGTCGACGCCGCGAATGCCCGCGTACACATTGAGATAGAGATGGAAGGCCACCCCGAGCGCGATGAGCGCGATCTTCGGGGCCTCACCGATGCCCAGCCAGATGATGAAGAGCGGGATCAGCCCGACCCAGGGCACGGTCCGCAGCATCTGTACCGTCGCGTCGACCAGATCCTCGCCGAGCCGGGAGAGCCCGGAGACCAGCGCGAGGGAGATCCCGATCACCCCGCCGAGCAGCAACCCCACGGCGACCCGCTGGAGCGAGATCCCCATGGCCGCGGGCAGGGTGCCGTCACCGATCAGCTCGGCGGCGGCTCGGGCGATGGTGCCGGGGGAGGCGAGGATGTCACGGTGCAGCACCCCGGTCGCGCTGAGCACCTGCCAGCCGGCCAGGAGCAGCAGCGGCCCGACGGTACGCCGCAGCCAGCGCGGCACGGCACGGCGCCCGGGGCCGGCCGCGGGCGTCACCGGCTCCAGCGTGAGGGGATCATTCTTCGATATCGCGGATATGTCCGGTGGTGCGTGATCGATGGTCATGGCGGCTCCTCGGGCGGGGGAGGGGGAAGGAGCGTGCGGAAAAGACGCCTCAGCGCCGGCGCGCGACGATACGACGACGGCGGACGGTCAGCGGGACACGCCGACCGTGGCGACGGGAGAAGCGGGGCGATGCCGAAGGGAAGAGCCCCGGGGGGAGAAAGAGGTCAGCAGCCGCGACGACACGCGGCGGACGCCACCCGCAGCAGGTCGATGTGACCGCGCGTGGTGAGCAGAGCTGAACGCAACATGCCGCAGAACGTAGCGAGCGTTTCCGGATCCGGTCAATGGTGTCTCGGTACGCGGACGCGCGATCCCGCGGGGCGGGCGGGAAGATGGGGGCATGTCCGACGCATTCACCACCAGGACCCTGAACGTCACCACCGGCACCCATGAGGCGGTGACCGATCTGACCCGCGCCTGCGAGGAATTCCTCCAGGAGAGCGCGGCGGGCCGGGACGGCCTGCTGAACATCTTCGTACCGCACGCGACGGCCGGCGTGGCGATCATCGAGACGGGCGCCGGCAGCGACGACGACCTGCTCGCCGCGCTCCACACCCTCCTCCCGGCCGACGACCGCTGGCAACACCGCCACGGCACCCCGGGCCACGGCAGGGACCATGTCCTCCCCGCCCTCGTACCACCGCACGCCACGCTGCCCGTGATCGGCGGCCGACTGGAGCTGGGCACCTGGCAGTCCGTCTGTCTGGTCGATACCAACAGGGACAATCCGAGCCGTCAGGTCCGGCTGAGCTTCCTGGGCTGATCAACTGAGCTTCCTGGGCCGGCCAAGACTGTCCTGGGCGTGGCCGCGAAATATTCCGTTGCCGGCTATCTCGACAGCACGCGGCGCAGCCAGGCCACGCGGGCGTGGTGTGCGGCGCGCGAGACGACGGCGTCCGGCACCCATTCGTCGAAACTGTGGAAGGCCCCTTCCCACACGTGCAGTTCGGCCTGCCCGCCCGCCTGCCAGATTCGAGAGGCGTAGGCGACCCCCTCGTCTCGCAGGGCTTCCACGGAGCCGACCTCGATGAAGGCAGGGGGGAGACCGGACAACTCCGCCGCCCGGGCCGGCGCCGCGTAGCGGCTGACGTTCTCGGTGCCTCGGCGGTCACCGAGGAGCGCCGTCCAGCCGGCGAGGTTGGAGAGGCCGTCCCACAGGCCGACACGCTTCATCTGGCGCGCGGAGAAGCTGTCACACCTGTCGTCCAGCATCGGGAACTGCAGCAACTGGCCACATACGTGAGGTCCGCCGCGGTCCCGTGACAGCAGGGCGAGGGCGGCGGCGAGCGCGCCTCCGGCGCTGTTACCGCTGAGGACGATCCTGCCGGGGTCGACCCCCAGTTCCGACGCGTTCCGCGCGAGCCAGGACAGACCGGCGTAGCAGTCCTCCACAGGCGCGGGGTGGGGATGCTCGGGGGCGAGCCGGTACTCCACGGCGACCACGGCGAGCTGGAGTTCCTCGGCCCGGTTGAGCTCACCGACCAGCTCGGTGCCGCGCGGACTTCCGGCCACCATGCCGCCGCCGTGCGTGTGATAGATAACCGGGTGCGGTCCGGCCGTCGCCGTCGGCCGGCATATCAGCAGGGTGAGGCTCGGTGCCCCGGACGGCCCGGGCACGGTCCGCTCCTCGACGGTGAAGGCCCCGGCCCGCTGGATGTCCTCGTCGGACAGGGCCCCGGCCGCCGTTCTGGCACGCCTGTCGCCGATGAGCCCGGGTGTCAGGGGCATGGGCAGTTTCTGGAGTATCCGGCCCAGCGGCCGGGCCAGTTCGGCGTCGAAGGGCGGCGGCTCCGCGCGCACGCTGCGGTGTCCCGGCCGGCCGGCGGTGTTGGTCACGTCGCTCCAGAGGTCATGGTTGTCAGTACGTCCGTGCTCCTGGTCAGCCGGTGGGCGCGATGAGTGCGAGCGCGTCCACCTCCAGCAGTAGTTCGGGCCGGTACAGCGCCACGACCTGGACGACGGTGCTGGCCGGCGGGTGTCCGGTGTCGATGAACTCGTCACGGGCGGAGAGGACGGCCGGCACATCGGCGATGTCGGTGACGTAGTACGTCAGTTTGACGACGTCGTCCATCGTCGCGCCCACGGCGGCGAGACAGCCCCGCATGTTCCTGAAGACCTGCCGGGCCTGTGCGGTGGGATCGCCTTCTCCGACGAACTCACCCTGCTCGTCGTACGCCATCTGCCCGGCGACGACGGCCAGTTGCCCCGGCCCGGTCACGACGTGGCTGTACCCCGAGCTGGGGGCGACACCTTCGGGGGTCGACACATGAATGAGCTGCCGTTGCTTCACAATTGAGTCCTCTGTTCCGGAGAGCGGGTAGCGGGCAGGTGCGCATGGCCGCGCACGCGGCCATGCCGTGACCTCGATGTCGTGCGGATCATCGGGCGGTCACGCGTACGGGAAGCGCCTCCGGACCGTTGACGGCGATCGAGCGCAGGCGTGTGACGGGGCCGTCCGGTTCGATCGTGCGCACCATGTCGAGCAGCTCCGAGAAGAGGATGGACATTTCGGAGCGGGCGAGCGTGCTTCCGATACAGAAGTGCTCTCCGGAGGCCAGAGCTATGTGGTGGTTCGGGTTGCGGGATATGTCGAACCGGTACGGTTCGCGGAAGACGGCCTCGTCACGGTTGGCCGAGGGCAGCCACAGGACGACCCGCTCACCCGCTTCGATACGCCGGCCCCGGATCGTGTGGGGACGAGTGGCGGTACGCATGCTGTGGGTGGCACTGGAGGTCCAGCGCAACACCTCTTCCACCGCGCCGGGCAGCAGACTCCGGTCTTCGCCCAGCCGCCGCCACTGGTCCGGATGTTCGAGGAAGGCCAGCATCCCTCCGATCAGTGCGAGCCGCCCGTTCTCCGTGGCGCCCATGATGTTCTCCCAGTTCAGCAGGAGTTCTTCCTCGGTCAGCGGCTCTCCGTCCACCGTGCCGTGGACCAGATCGCCCACCAGGTCGTCAGCGGGGCGATCCGCCGTGGCGGACAGGAATTGAGCGAAGTACTCCATGAGCCGCGGGTGGGTGATGAGCGAGGCGTGGGCATGGAACGCCTCGTTGGTCCACACATGAAGATTCTCGTGGTCCGCTTCGGGAATGCCCATGATCCGGCAGATCGCGTGGAGTGACAGCCGCCCGGCGATGTCGTGGGCGAAGTCGCAGGAGCCCCGCTCGATCGCCCGCTCGATCAGTGTCCGGGCCGTGGCCCGTAGATAATCCCGCAGCCCGCGCACCGCGCGAGTGCTGAACCGGTCGGCCACGAGGGAACGCATCTGCTTGTGACGGGGCGGATCGGTCAGCGCGAGTGTGAGGCCGCCGCCGGGGTCATCGCCGAGCCGTTCCGGGCGGAGCAGTACGCCTTGTGCGGAGCTGAAGGTCCGCGGGTCGCGGTAGACGGCGCGGATGTCCTCGTAGCGGGTCAACGACCAGAAAGGGGGCAGCTCAGTGGCGGGTTGCCAGTGGACGGGGTCGTGTTCGCGCATCAAGCGCCACACGAGGTGGGCGGTGTCGGACGCGTGCGCTTCGGGGTCGAGAAGTTGCTCGGGCGGCATCGAGGTTCCCCTCATCACAGGCGCTCGGATGTGGTGGCGCGCAGCCGGTCGCCGAGGCGCTTCGCCAGCTCCCGGGCGGTGTTCGGGGACACGGCGTCGGGCTGGAAGGAGACGTCCAGGCGCAGGCCGCCGTCGGCCTCCGGCCAGAACTCGGTGTGGAGTTCGAGGGGGAGCGCGAGATAGGGCTGCCGCACGAACGTGGTCCGCGGGCCGAGGAGCCCCAGATCCGGATGCGCGTTGTCCTGGAGCGCGAACAGTGTCTGATACAGCGGAGGCCGCCGAGCAGCCGGCGGATCGACCATGGTCAGGACATCGGTGAACGGCACGTCCTGGGCCGCGAACGCCCGTGCGACGATACGTCCCGTTTCCGCGACTGCACGTTCGTCGCCGCCCACAGCGGCGCCGCGCAACCGGACGCAGCTGACATCGATGTGACATCCCACGGCCCGTTCCAGCCCCGGCGCGTATCGGTGTGCGACCGGGACACCTACCGCGAAGTCGCGCTGTCCCGTGGTCTCCGCCAGGCCGGCCGCCCACTGGGACAGCAGGACGACGAAGCGGGTTACGCCGGCCCGGGCCGCGAGCGCGTCGACGTCGGCGAGAACGGAGGGAGGCAGAGCCACCAGCACACTGCCCGGTGGGCCGGGCACACGTTCCCCGGTGTCCGCCGGCCACCGCATGACCGGTACGTCCGCCAACTCGGCGAGCAGATAGTCCCTGTGGACCGTCAGCCCGCCGTTCTCCTGGCCGCGCAGGCGCTCCTGGTCAACGGCGGCCAGTGAGGGCGGCAGAGGTCTGCCGCGCACGACCGCGCCGCGAGCCGCGTTGTACGCCTCGGCGAGATCCCCGGCGAGAACCGCCTCCGACCATCCGTCGAAGGCGATGTGATGCACCACGCAGCCGAACACCGTGGTGGCTGACCGCTGTACGGGGACGAGGACTGTCCTCCACACGTCTCCTTCGACCGGGTCCAGCTCCTCACTCAGGTGGGCCCGCACAGCATCGACCGCGGCCTCGGCGGACGGTTCGGCGGGCAGCACATCCAGGGCCGGAGGCGGTGTGTCCGCGAGCAGTGCGCACGGTCTGGGGTCGGGCGTGTAGACGGCCCGCAGAGACTCGTGCCGCCCGTGGACTTCGCTGATGGCGGACCTGAGCGCCGCACGGTCCAGGTCTCCCTCGATCACCCAGGTGAGCAGGCAGTGGGAGGTGCGGTCGGAGGGGTCGATCAGAGTGCGGGTGAGATGGACGACCTGCATGGGCGTCAGCGACGCGGTGTGAGTGTGAGGCGGCGTGCGCACTTCCCGCGGCCGGTCCGGGACGGTGGTCTCGCGCAGCCAGTCGGCCAGGGCGGCGGCGGTCGGGTACTGGTGGAGCCGGGAGACGGGTACGGGGCGGCCGAGCCGGGCGGCGAGCCGGGCACAGACCCGGCCGGCCGCGAGCGACGTTCCGCCCAGGGCGGTGAAAGGGATGTCGGGGGATATGGCGTCCCGGCCCAGAACCTGGCGGAAAGCGCCCACCACCGCCTGCAGCGTCGCGTCGGTGATGTGTTGTGCCGCGGGCCCGTGCGCGGGCGCGGACGGGACGGCGGGCTCGGACGAGAAGGCGGTTCCTGGCGGGCCGTCCCCCGCCAGCTCCAGCAGCGCACGCTCGTCGAGCTTTCCGCGTTCGGTCACCGGGAAGCGGTTCACACTCACTACCGTGGCGGGTCGCTGGTAGCTGGTCAGTACGGACCGCAGCGCGTCCACCACGTCCTCAAGGGGGTCGTCCGGACGAGTGGGAACACAGAAGGCGATGAGCTCCTTCGCGGCTCCCCAGGCGTCTTTCCTGGCCAGTACCCGGCAGGACCGCACGGACGGCAGTGACCGTTCCACCTGACGTTCGATCTCAGCGGGCTCGACGCGGTGCCCGCGGATCTTCAATTGCCGGTCCGCCCGGCCCACGTAGTAGAGGAGCCCGTCGGTGCCCCAGACTCCGAGGTCCCCGGTCCGATAGACACGTACCTCGTCGTCGCCCAGCCACAACCGGGGAAACGCCTTCTCGGTGAGAGCGGGATCGCCCAGGTAGTGCAGGGCCAGCCCGTCACCCGCGAGGCAGATCTCGCCCGTCTCCCCCACGGCGCAGGTACGGCTGCCGTCCATCACATGGACATGGGTGCCGGGTACGGGGCGGCCCACGGGGATACCGCCGGGCCGCTCGCAGTCCGCCTGAACGATGCGGTGGGTCGTGGCGAAGACGGTGCTCTCCACCGGGCCGTATCCGTTGGTCAGCGCGATGCCGGGGTGTGTGCGCAGGAATTGTCCGACGTGGGTGGTGGAGAGACGCTCACCACCGATCATGACCTGGCGCAGCCCGAGGAAAGCGCCCTCGTCCTCGTCCACGATCATGTTGAACAGGCTGCTCGTGAGCCAGACCGTGTCTGTCCGGTGCCGGGACACCACGTCGCGCAGGGCCGCGGGAGAGAGATAGGGCTCCTCCACGATCACGGACGTTCCGCCGTTCAGCAGCACGGACCACAGCTCCAGCGAGAACGCGTCCCACGGCACAGGGGCGGCCAGGGCCATGACCGTCTCGGCGGTGAACCGGACGAAGCTGTTGGGCTGGAACAGACGCGCTGTCGCCCGGTGAGGTGTCACAACACCCTTTGGCCGGCCGGTCGTTCCCGAGGTGAAGAAGACACAGCACGGGTCCGAACCGCTGACCTCCGTCGGTCGCCAGCCCGGGGGCGGGGCAATCGGCCGGTTCGGCGGTGACCACCGTGGGACACCGCCGAATACCCCGTCCGCGGACTCCGCGACGATGAGCGGAGGCGACAGCTGCGCCATCACGTCGAGCAGGCGTCGTTCCGGCCAGTGCGGATCCAGCAGGGCGTACGCCGCTCCTGTCTTCAGGATCGCCAGGAGGGCGATGACCAACTCGGTACCTCTGGGCAGACAGACCGGAACAATGGCACCGCGGGTGACACCGGCCGCCATCAGGCTCGACGCCCAGGCATCGGCGGTTCGGTCCAACGCCTGGTACGTCGTCTCGTGTTGACCGCAGGTCAGAGCGACCGCGTCGGGACTCGTCGCAGCCGTCCGCGCCAGAATCTGGTGCAGGCCCTCGTCCGGGGCGGTACACACCTGTCCTTCTGTCCACTCGAAGTGCGGTCGCACAGAGCCCCCAGACTCGGAGTATCAACGCGGCATTCAGCGCGCCGCCGGACACAGTCGTAAAGGTTGCCAGACATGATCCAAGATTGGCAACTATGGGCAAGTGCTGCCCGCGGCCATCGGTCGCAGGCATGAGGGGCCGCGCGGTCGTCCCGGACCGGCTGCCCGACGCCTACGGCCGGGTTTCGTCCAGGACCTCGCCGATGATGTGCCGGGCACGGTCGGCGATCACGGGGCTGGTGTCCTTGTAGTACGGCAACGCGATGAGCGCGACCGACAGTGCCCAACCGCGGCCGCGCTCCCAGGTCGCGTCGTCGACCGACATCGACGCCCGGAATGTCTCACGTGTGCTTCCCGAGAAGAGCTCCCACGCGATCATCAGGTCACACGCGGGGTCACCGACACTGGATCCTCCGAAATCGATGACCGCGCTCAGGTCACCCTGCCGGACCAGGAGATTGCCGGCCGACAGGTCTCCGTGGATCCAGACGGGGGCGCCGGTCCGGGCCGGGACCGCGACGGCCGATTCCCAGGCGGCGGTGGCGGCATCGGTGTCGATGACGCCTTCCAGGGCCGCGATGGCCTCGCGCGTGCCGGTGTCACGGTCGGCGAGAGGCACGCCACGGAAGAAGTTGTGTTCTCCGGGAGTCGGGCCGCCTCGGTGATCGATGGCGTGGAGGTCGGTGATGAAGCGAGCCAGGTCCCTGGCCGCCCGGTGCATGTCGGTGATGTTCTCCGTCGTCGCGTTCTCACCTTCGAGCCATCCGTACACCGACCAGCTCCAGGGATATCCCTCACCCGGTACTCCACTCCCGAGCGGCAGGGGGATCCGCAGCGGCAAGTGGGGCGCGAGTCGCGGCAACCACTTCTGTTCCTTGCCCACTTGGTCCACGGCCCCCGGGATGCGCGGCAGGCGTACCGCCATGTCGTCCCCGAGCCGGTAGATGGCGTTGTCCGTACCTGCGGAGGGAACCTGTTTCAGCGGCAGATCAGCCCACTGCGGAAACTGACGTGTGATCAATCGGCTGACGAGTGACACGTCGATGTCGATCTCGTTGGCATGCATCTTTGCAGCGGACATCGGATGACCTTTGACCTTTCCGAACGCTGAGACCAGCACGTCGTGTCGTCCGACGGCGGTTCAGCACCGATTCAATACCCAACGCTCAAGAGCGACATGGGGGAGAGTTCCCCTTGTCGACTCGTCACTTCCTACGGACGAACGGCGTGGAACGTCCAGTCCCCGGTAGCCGGCCCCGGCGTACTTCCTTCGTGATAGTCGGCGGTGACTCGAATGTCGGTGTAGCCGACCTCGGCCAGGAGTTCTTCGAACTCGTCGAGCCCCCAGAGCTGATGGCAGAACTGATGCAGCTCGGTAGTGACCAGGTCGCCGTCACGCCACTTCTCGTATCGGAGGTACTGCGTCCTTCTGTTGGAAATCGGGTCGTAGACCGCGGCCACCTCCTGAACCGTGAGCACATGGGGATCCTTCTGGTGGATCTGGACCGAGTTGTTCTCCGTCGCCATACGCGGGGCCGCCACGTCCACTATCAGCAGACCACCCGGCAGCAGTGACTGACGGAAGGAGTCAAGGGTCTGGAGAGTGAGCTCGCGCCCGGCGATGTTCCTGATGGATCCCGCCGGCATGACCACCGCCCCGTACACCTCTGGCCGCACGAAGGATGCCATGTCGGCCGCGTGCAGCTCGGGCTCCGGGAGGCCGCGTTCCCGGCAGTGCTCCCGGCACCTCTCCAGCATTTCCGGAGAATGATCCAGGCCCTCCATCAGGAATCCCATCTCCAACAAGGGCACAAGTACGCGGCCTGTTCCGCAGGCAGGTTCGAGAATCTTGCCCGTGATACCGCTCAACGCGCGGGAGTAGTACTCGACGTCTCCGTTCGAATACCCAACGGGAAGGTGGCACTCGTACACATCGGTAACGAGTTCAGAGTAGGCCCAACTCATGGCGTGAACTCCTTCATTCGGGAGTGCCTCATGCGCGAAGAACCTTGCCGATGTTGGCAAGTGAGGTTGCCTGGGACCTCTCCATGCGGCACTCTCCGGTGGTCGGCGACTGTTGGCGGCGAGGAAGGGGCTTGCGGTGCTGTCTCGGGTCGGGCGGTCTCCACGGGCCCGCAGGGCAGGGGGTGTGCTCAGGGGGGTGAACCCCAGGAGCGCACAGCAGGTTTGCTAGGAAGGGAGGCTCCATGGCAACATCTTGCCAAAGTTTGGCATCAAGCCGGGCGTGGTGTCGAGACCCGAGCAGCCCAGGGCGCTACGCAGGAACGGCGGGACGGCTGATGGCCCCCCAACGGTCCGACCCGTTGGGCTCGTGACGAATGACGGGCGAAGTCGAGTAGGACGACCCGGTCAACGACCGGGTCAAGATCCTGAAAGGTGGCGACAGGTGCGCGTGCTGCAGGTATTGGGTCCACATGTCAACGTTCCTCCAGTTGTGTACGGAGGGACGGAACGCGTGGCGGAGAGCCTGGCGGTGGAACTGACGGGATTAGGAGTCGAAGTCACCACCTTCTCCGTCGGCACGAGCTCGCCGACCGGACGACTGGCGTTTCACTTCGAGGAGCCTCGGACATCCTCGGGAAAGAATGGCAAGGCGTCCTGGGACAGGGTCGATGACGTGATCCAGGCCGGAAAGGCATTCGCGATGTCGGGGGACTTCGATGTGGTGCACAATCACACCGAGTACGGCGTCCCTTTCGCCGGCATCTGTAACACGCCAACGGTGACGACGCTGCATGGTTATGCTGCCGAAGGGACCGGCCTTGAGCGAATCGTCAACAATTTTCCCGATGCCGGCTACGTGACGATCAGCGAACGCCAGCGCTCCCTCTGCCCGCATCTGCGTGTCCTGGCGACAGTCCCCAACTGTATTCCCGAGGACGTCGTCGGAGCGAAAGCCCGCGCGACACCCGGGGGCGCCTATCTGGTGCACCTCGCCAGGATATCCGCTGCCAAAGGATCAGATCTGGCCATCGAAGCCGCCAGGAGCGCGGGGATTCCTCTTGTCCTCGCCGGTCCCGTGTTCCGGTCCGACAAGGAGTTCTTCGAAAGCAAGATAAAACCCTATCTCGACGGCGTCTCGGTCGACTATGTGGGTGTGGTCTCCGGGGAGGCCAAAACGTCACTGCTGCGGGACGCGCTGGCCACGCTGGCACCCATCCAGTGGGACGAACTGTTCGGACTCTCCATTGTCGAGTCCATGGCGGTGGGAACGCCTGTGATCGCGTTCCGCAAGGGAGCGTTTCCCGAAGTGGTGGAGGAGTCCGTCACGGGCTTTGTCGTCGACGATGTGCGGGCCATGAGGGCAGCTATCGAGCAGGTGGGTGCCCTCGATCGCGGCCTGTGCGCGGCGGCGGCCCGCGGCCGGTTCGCGCCGTCCGCCATGGCGAAGTCGTATGTCCAGGTCTACGAACGGCTCCTGGGCTGAGACTGAGGACGGGGCTGCCGCCGGCCCGCCGAAACTGGCGGGCCGACGGCAGACCGAGCCGCGCGGGAGGGTGAACCCGCTGTGCCATGGGACGGAGCTGTGCCTTGGGACGGAGCCGGTTGGTTCGGGTCAACGGCGGTCCGTCACTTGGTCAGCGACGGTTCGGGGGCGCGCGGGTCCGAGTAGCGCGCCAGGCCAGGAACCAGCAGAGACAGGAGCGGGACGGCGACGAAGACGGCGACACCGACGAAGGCGAGCGACTGCACGCCGATCACCGCGGCCACCGGAATCGCCAGTGCCATGCCGACGGGTTCCAGCAATTTGGATGTCAGCGCGTCCAGTGAATTTATTCGGCCGCGCAGTTCGTCCGAGAATCGCCTATTAATAGCTCCGTACCACCAGATCCCGTGCCAAGAGATACCGAAACCACCGATAAAGATAGAAACGCAGAAAACCCATAACGGAACGTCCACGGCGAGACACAGCTCGACCCCGGCGTAGGAGACGAAACCTATGTTGGACCACAGCCCGGGCAGCCGCGGTCGCCATCGGCCGGCGACGATCGTGCCCAGCAGGCCGGCAAGACCGGACGTCGCGAGGATCAGCCCCAGGGCGGCGTTTCCGTATCGCTCGTCGCTGACCACTCGGATCAACACGAGACCGGGCGCGAACCCAAGGAAGATCTGCAACGCTGTCTGAGCCGCCCCGGCCGACACCCAAGGCACTTTTATGAAGGTGACCAAGGCGTCCTTCACGCTCGCCAAACGCCGAGGTGGTGGCGGCTCGGCGGACTCCGTCGCCTTGTCGAGACGGCCCACGGCGGGGATCACACAGAAAGCCAGCAGGTAGCACGCCGTCTGAGCGACCAGGACGGAACGCACCGAGATCATGGTGAGCATCACCCCGGTGAGCGCGGGCCCGACCAGCGCGAGAACGTGCTGACTGGCCATCAGCAGGCTCTGTGCCTCCTCCATCCGGTCGACCCCCACGAGGTCGACCACCACGGCGCGTGAAGCCGGCAGGTAGAACCCAACTCCGGCGCCGGAACAGGCCGCCGCGCCGAGCACCGGCAGCATTGCCCCCTGCGCACTGGTCAACAGCAGCACCGAACCCACCACGGACGCCAGGAAAGACAGTCCGATCAGCATGATCCGGGAACAGCGGTCCGCCAGAGCGCCGCCGAAGGGGAGCGCCACCAAAGTCGCCAGAGTGGTGGCACTGAGGTAGTAACCGAGTGCTGACGCGCTGCCCTGCTGGAGGATGTAGATCGGCTTGACCACGGAGCCCACCGTCGTTCCGACCGTGGCGAGGAGTTGGGCGATCCACAGCAGAAGGAAACGTCGGTCACCTTTGAGGATTCCCCAGATGCCGAGGGGTGTGGCCGCCTTCGTCTCCGGGGCGGTCATGAATCCAGCAGGCGCAAGTAGAGCCGCTCGTATTTCTCGACCATGACACTCATGTCGAAGTTTTCCACGGCGCGGGTGCGACAAGCCTTTGGAGAGAGCGAGTCGGCCGCATCGATCGATGCCACCAGATCGTCGAAGGAAGTGTTCACATATCCCGTGACGCCATGCTCCACGACCTCGGGAGCCGCCCCGCGCGCGTACGTGACCACGGGGGTTCCGCATGCCATTGCCTCGGCCATTACCAGCCCGAAAGGCTCCTCCCAGCTGATGGGGTTGACCAGACAGGCGGCTTTGGCCAGTAGTTCACCCTTCTCAGCGCCGCCGACCTCTCCGAGCCATTCGGTGTCGCTTCCCAGACGGGGGCGTACGTGTTCCTCGAAGTACCGTTTCTCGGGAGGCTCGTTGCATTTGGCGGCGAGTACGATCCGACGCCCGGCCGCACGAGCGGCGTCGATCGCCACATCCATGCCCTTGGCCCGTGTACTACGCCCGAGGAAGAGGACCCAGTCTTCCTTTTCCGCTCGATCCCGGAAGGGGAAGTCCGCGGTTCGGATCCCGTTATAGACGTAATCGGTCCATGTGACATCGGGAGAGGCGGCCTGATGTCCGCGTGAGAGCGCTACCAAGGCCACCCATTTGGACATTTCCCGAAAATACGCCAGGTAGTCACCCTTGAGATTCGAGTGAATCGTGGAAACGGTGGGAATATTCCGGCTTCTTCCCAACAGGGGACCGGCGAGGGTGTGATCATGAACTATGTCGAATTTTCCGCCGGAAATCACGGAATCGGCCAGCGCGGTGTGGTAGGCGTCCACGATCGTCTCGTTGATGCGCAGGCTCTGGGGAGACTCGAACGAAGAGTGCTGTTCAGTGGCTTTTGTTTCCGACTTCCCGGCCGCGATCAACGCTACTCGGTGACCGCGCGCGACGAGACCGTCCACCAGGTCGGCGCACACCGCTTCGATCCCACCGTATCCGGACGGAGGAACGGTAAACCAGGGTGGTGCCACGACAGCAATCGAGAGATTCCGATTCACGCTACTCCATTTCGATCTGCGAGTTATTCCCGTCGGGGTGTCGCGCTGCTGCGACCCTGGTGGTCTGGCCCGTTCCCACCGGAGAGCGAATCGCGGATCGTCTCGCGGAGCGGTGCCGGGGGATGATGGCGGGCTTCGGCGGGATCAACTATGGGACGCGCCCCGGTCGCTGCCCATGTTTCCAACAGCATGCTGGGTGCACTGATGATCTGTCAACGCGTTGGCAACTCTTGTGGCAAGGTTGACTACCGTCAGGCAGTTGCCACCGGGCAGGCCGGGTGCCTGCCGTTGGGCCGGCCGACCGGCAGGGGAGGCCTGCTCGCCGGAATGGAGCTCCCGCTCCAGCGCGGTTTGCTCAGGGTTGCCCATCTCTGGCAACGTTCGGATGTATGAAAACACTGCAGCAGCCAGCCTTCGGTCAGAGGCTCAAGGCGCTGAGAACGGCGCGAGGACAGTCACAACGCGCCCTTGCCGCGGACGGCATGTCAACCGGCTACCTGTCGCGCCTCGAATCCGGGACGCGACCTCCTACGCGACAGGCTGTCGCCTATCTCGCCGAGCGGTTGGGTGTCTCGCCGGCCGAGTTCGAGGAACCCGCCGTGCCGTCGCTGGCCCAGGCCGTCGCCCAGGCGGCATCCGGGGAGGTGCGGGACGCGGTGCCGGTCCTGGAGCGGCTTGTCGTGGCGGACGGTGACGAGGACCCGGCGCTGCGCTGGCAGGCTCGGTGGATACTCGCCGAAGCCAAGCAGCAACTGGGTGAGCACGAGGCGGAGAGCGTCTTCCTCCAGGAGATCACCGAGCTCGGCGATCGGCTCCGCAGCCCCGAACTGCAGGTCCGCGCCCGTACCCGGTTCGCTCGCTGCAAGCGGACACTCGGGGATATGGAGCAGGCGTGCGTGCTGGCCGCGGAGGCGTACGGCATTGCCAAGGCCGGCGGTCTGCCCGTCGCGGACACCGCTGCCGCCCTCCTCGTGCTGGTGTCCGCGGAGGCTGAGACGGGTCACCTCTCCGACGCCCGGGTGCACGCCGACGAACTGGGTGCACTCGTTGACAACGCGAGAGGTACGTTGCCGGTGCAGGCGTTGTGGACGGCGGCCACTGTCAGAGTGCGCCAGGGAGATTACAACGCGGCGCAGCAGCTTCTGGGGGAGGCACTTCGACGCCTCGACAGTCACGATGATCTTCAGTCGTGGATGCGTCTGCGTCTGGCCGCGGCGTCTTTGAACCTGCAGTTGGTGCCGCCGCAGACCGAGGCCGCGGTCGCCTGGCTGGAGGAAGCCGAGCAGGCGGTGGCGTTGGTCGGCACTGCGCAGCATCATTGCGAATTCCTGGTTCTCCGCGCTCACCTGGCTTTCCATCAGGGACGTGCGGAAGAGGCGCGTGCTCTGTGCGACGAAGCGGTCGACACCGGGGTGCGACTGTCCTTCCGCGACCAGACCAGGTTGGAGGTGCTACAGCATCGGCTGCTGATCCAAGAGGGTCGGTACGAGGAGGGCACATCCGGGCTGCGCACGCTGGCGCAGACGGCTCATGAGGGCGCCAACATGGATCTCGCCGCCGAAATCTGGCGCGTCCTCGCCGACTACCTGGCCCATCCTCCCGGCCGGTGACACCGGAAGGCGCGTTCGGCTCGGCGGCCGGATTCGCGGCCGGCCGCGGCGGGGCACTCCAGGACTGGACTAACGGGTTGCCGACATCGTGGTTACTGACGGTAACGCTGCTCAACAGAGGGCCCCCCATCCCCAGGCGTTAGATCGATCCAAAGCGTAAGTGACGAGGTCATGGGATGGCAACGCCTTGGGAACGCTGAAGGCGCGGACCGGATGACGGCGCGGCCCCCACCATTTGCCCGAGCGCTCCAGCACATCGCAAAGGCTGTCCTGCTCCTGGGCCGCCTCCGATCTCACCGCTCCCCGCTGTTGTGCCCGGACACCGGATCCCGCTCGTACGGCGTTCCGGCATCGCCCGATCCTTGGAGGAGTCCAATGATTTACAGTGCCGCCGCTGCTGCGGTACGGTCCGCCGGTGATCAATGAAGACGGTTACTTTGGAGAGCGTGTAGCAGCCAAGTACGACCAGTCCTCAAGTCCCAGATTCCAGACCGGTGCTGTCGAGTCGACCGTGGACGTCCTGGTGGAACTGGCCAACGGCGGCCGGGTACTTGAGTTCGGCATCGGGACCGGGCGCGTCGCGTTGCCGCTCGCGGCGCGCGGCGTCGCGGTCCACGGCATCGATCTGTCCCGGGCGATGGTGCAGCGTATGCGTGCCAAGCCCGGGGGCGATGCGATGGGTGTGACGATCGGTGACTTCGCCACCGCCACGGTGGATACGGAGACGGACGGCGCCTTCTCCCTCGCCTATTTGGTCTACAACACCATCACGAACCTGACCAGTCAGGAGGCGCAGGTCGCCTGCTTCCGCAACGCTGCGAATCACCTCGCACCCGGGGGGTGTTTCGTCATCGAGGTCACGGTTCCCGAACTGCGGAAGATCCCCGCCGGACAGAACATCGTTCCGTTCCAAGCCACCTCAACCCAGTGGGCCTACTCCGACTACGACGTCACCACCCAGACCATGACCTGCCACTACATCGATGTCGCCGACGGCCGTGGTGAGCACCGGGTGGTTCCCTTCCGGTATGTGTGGCCGGCCGAACTCGACCTGATGGCGCAACTCGCCGGACTTCGCCTGCGCGAGCGGTGGGAGGGCTGGACGAGGCAGCCCTTCACCGAGGACAGCGTTCAGCACGTCTCGGTCTGGGAGAAGCCGAGCGGCTGAGGACGCCCCGGACCACAACCGCCCGCATCGCCCGGTGCGACCTGGTGGGGGTGCCGCGGGCGGGGTGTACGCCCCGCCCGCGGCACGAGGTCAATCGATCACTGAGTCGTCGAGTACCTGGACGAGGGCACGGGTCTGGAAGCCCTCGGGATCGGGGCTGGAGAGACCGGCCATGGTGACCAGCGCCTTCCACAGCGCCCACCCTCGTGCTCGTCGCCACGTGTCATCGGGAAGGTCGACGGCCTCCCGGAAGGCCCTCCGTTCGTCACCGGCGAAATACGTCCAGGCCATGACGAGATCGCAGGCGGGGTCGCCGACGCCGCACGTGCCGAAGTCGATGACGGCGGACAGTTTCCCGTCGGTGGCGAGCAGGTTGCCAACGGCGATGTCACCGTGGAACCACGTCGGTGGGAACGGCCACGCCGAGGTCAGCGCGCTCGCCCAGACGGCCTGGCAGGCGGCGACATCGACGACGTCCTTGAGCTTGTCGAGAGCGAACTCGACCTCGTCGCCGTAGACGCTCGGGTGGCAGCCTCGGAAGGCGGAATGGCGACCGCTCGCCGCCCCTCGCTGCGTAGGAACCTTGACGAGCGCGGTCAGGAAGCTCCCCAGATCGCGCGCGAACAGCGTCCGATCGATGTTCTCGGCGTGCTCGACGGTGTCCCCGGGCAGCCAGTGGCGTACCGACCACGGGAAGGGGTAGCCCGCCCCCGGGCGACCGGTCGCGACCGGTATCGGGACGGGGAGTGGCAGATGCTTGCTCAGGACGGGCAGGAAGCGGTCTTCCTTCTCGACGCCGGCCACATAGCCTTCGGCGCTGGGCAGGCGAACGGTCAGGTGGTCGCCGAGCCTGAAGGTCCGGTTGTCCCAGCCCTGGCGGGCCACGGACTCGACCGGCAGGTCACTCCATTCCGGGAACTGTTCGGAGATCAGGGCACGTACGAGGTCGACGTTGATTTCAGTCACGGGTCCAGTGTGCGTGCTCTCCTGGGTCTGCGTGAGCGAAATGATCACCTGGTGGTCGGCTCGAACGCCGGCCCCCTCGGCCGGGGGCAAGGTGTCATCCGCTTGTGGCGGGCAGCGGGCTGTCGACGAGCCGAACGGAGCGGAGGAACTGCTCCAGCGGTGCCAGCACGGCTTCGAGTGGTCTGGGAGATGCCGGGGCGGCCGTGTCCTGTGGTTGTTCCCCGGTCGTCGCGGACAACCAGCCTCTCTTCGCGAGGAGTTGGGCCAGCGGGGGCAGGGTGGTGTGCAGGAGTGTGGCCGTGATGATCGACGCGAGGGTGATGCCCCACGCGATCGGACCGAGCGGCGTACAGCCGAAGAACTGGCTGACGCCCGGGGTCTGGATGATGCCCACCAGCACGGCCGCCGAGCCGAGTGCCGCGGCGAGCACGTTGCGGTCCACACCACCGCTGCTGAGGGTCTGGGCGAGCTGGGTGCCCACCACGGCGGCGAGGCCGACCGTGCTCGCGCGGGCCCTGGTGCCGGTGACACGGGCGGTGCCCCAGGCGAGGCCCGCGCCCAGGGAGGTGGTGATGCCGCGCAGCGCCATCTCCTGGCTGAGCGCGGCCCCCAGCGAATGCTGGGGGCCCTCCCTGAGCAACTGTTCCCCGGTGTCCTCGCTGGGCCGGCGTACGGCGATGGCGAGCGCGGGAGCGAGGTCGGTGAGCAGGTTGACGAGCATGATCTGGCGGGCACTCAGCGGCGCGGTGCCGGTGAAGGCCGAGGCCAGGACACTGAAGGCGATTTCGCCGAGGTTGCCTCCGATGAGGATGGCGAGCGCGGTTCTGACCGAGGTCCACATGGCGCGGCCCTCGGTCAGGGCGGTGACGATGGTCTCCAGCCGGTCGTCGCTGATGACCAGGTCGGCCGCGGCCGTGGCGGCCGGGGTGCCACGCTGTCCGAGCGCGATACCGACGTCGGCGAGCCGGATGGCCGGCGCGTCGTTGGCGCCGTCGCCGGTCATCGCCACGACCTTGCCGAGGCGTTGGTAGGCCTGGACGATACGGACCTTGTGGTGCGGGCCGCACCGTGCGATGACGTCCACCGTCGGTAGCAGAGCGTCGAGTTGGCCGTCGTCGAGCTCGTCCAGTTCGGGCCCCGTACAGACGGTCAGCGCTTCCGCGCCGATGACATGGGCCGCGATGGCCTCGGCGGTGGCGGGGTGGTCGCCGGTGAGCATCACCGTCTGTACTCCGGCCTGGCGCAACCGGGCGGTGGCCGGGGCCGCTCCGGAGCGCACTTGGTCGGCCAGAATGATGAAGCCGAGGAATACGAGGTCGTTCACGGCGTCGTCGGAAAGATCCTCGTCCGCCCGCAGCTTCCGTTCGGCCACGGCGAGCACACGACGGCCCTCACTCGCCAACTCCCTGACGCCGGCTTCGAGTTTCTTGCGCGCGGCCCCGTCGAGCGGGGTCGGCCGACCGTCCACACGCAGGAAGCGGCAACGCTTCAGAATGTTCTCCGGTGCGCCCTTCACGCTCAGCAGCGGGCCGCGCGGCGTACGTCCCGCCGTGGCGTGGTAGGCACGGGACGGATCGAACGGCAGGGTGTCGGTGCGCCGCCAACGGGTGGCGCCGCGGTTGACGGACACGCGCGCCCTGTGAGCGCCCGCCGCCACCGCCCGGTCGGTCTGGTGGGCCATGGGCTCGGCCTGCCGGGCGGGCGGGGTGGCGCGCAGCGCGGCGGCGAGAATCTCCTTGTGCGGGACGGACAGCCGGTCGACGGGCAGCGACCGCTCGCCGTCGCTGACGGCGGAGAGCTGAAGGTTTCCCTCCGTGAGCGTGCCGGTCTTGTCGAAGCACAGCACGTCGGCGCGGCCGAGAGCTTCGATGGTACGGGGGTTGCGCACCAGCGCCCCATGGTCGGCCAGGCGCCTGGCGGCGGCCAGTTGTGCCGCGTTGACCAGGAACGGCAGCCCCTCGGGTACGGAGGCGATGGCCAGGTTGACGGCCGACGCGAGGCCGTCGGCCAGGCGATGGCCGTGCAGCAGGCCGGCCCCGGCCACCGCGGCGGCGGAGCCGATCGCGACCGGCAGGCTGGCCTTCGTCAGCGACGTCAGGCGCACCTCGACCCCGGTCACCGGGGCCGCCTGCCGGGCGGTGGCGATGCTGCGCCCGACCTCTGTGGCCGCGCCGGTGGCCACGACGACCGCGGTGGCCCGGCCCGCGGAGACGGTGGTGCCCTCGTAGAGCATCGAGGTCCGCTCGGTGATCTGCGAGGCCACCGCGGGCATGGGGTCCTTGGCGACGGGCAGGGACTCTCCGGTCAGCGAGGACTCGTCCATTTCGAGACCTTCCACCGTCAGCAGCCGGCAGTCGGCGGGAACCACGTCCTCCGGCCGCAGCGCGATGACGTCGCCGGGCACCAGGTCTTCGGCCGTGACCAGCCGCTCGGCGCCCGCCCGTCGCACCCGCGTGCCGATCGCGGAGCGCGCGGTCAGCCCGGCCAGGGCTCGCTCGGTCCGCACTCGCTGGACGCCGCCCACCAAGGCGGAGGTCGCGGTGACCGCGGCCACGAGCGCCGCGTCCGTACGCGATCCCACCGCGGCGGCCAGCGCCGTCCCGGCCGCGAGCACGGGCGTCAGCGGGTTGGCCAGCTCTTCGATGAACGCCGACGGGAGGCTGACGCGCAACGGCTCACCCGCACCCGGCGAGCCCTTGCCCCGGGCGGCTGCCTCCGCCGACGTCAGGCCCTCGGCGGTCGTGCCGAGCCTGTCCAGCACCACCTCCGAGGGCATCAGGTGCCAGGGGACGGTCGACGCGGCCGGAGTGACCGGGCGGGACAGCAACTGCCGGGCGCGCCACACACCGAGGCCGAAGGCGATCGCGCCCGCGGAGTTGCTCGCGGCCTGGCCCCGGGCGCAGGCGTGCGCGGGAGGGGCGTGCAGGGCCGCGACCGCGCCGATCCCGCTGCCCCCCGCGGCCAGCACGCCGCTGTCCCGGTCGACCTGCCGGGCCGTTCCCACCGCGGTCAGGATCAGTGCCGCCGACTCCAGATCGGAACCGAGCAGCAAGTGGGCGCCCCAGGCCGGCGGATCCTCTTCGCGATACACCCCGAGCCCGCAGTCGGAGGCGCCCAGGGCCCGCCGGTTGCCCGACACCAGGAGCACCACCGCGCCGTCGGCCTGCAACCCCCGTACGGACGCCACCAGGCGACCGCCCCCGGGCACCCTGGCGTCGACGAAGCCCAGCGCGGAGTCCGCCCGGTCGCCGGCCAGTACCACGCGGATTCCGGCACGGCGGGCCGCCGCCGCCAGTGCCTGCGCGCCCGGCAGTGTCTGTGCGGCCACCCCCGCCACGGCACGCAACCGGTGCCCCTCGGCCAGGCCGAGTACGTACTCGCTGCCCTGCTTCTTCAGCCGCCGCGCGGCGCCCCGTCCGGTGCGCTCGGTGAGTTCCAGCTCCTCCAACGGGCCGAGCACCCAGCCGTCGTCGCTGTGTACGCGCCGGGGGGCCGCCGGGTCGAACAGCGCGAAGAGGCGGTCGGCGACCCGCTCGGGCTCCGCGTCGGCGAGCAGCGCCGCATCGGTCAGCTCGTGCCCGCCGCTGTGCAGCGCCTCCTCGTCCAGGATCACCGTATCGACCTGTCCGAGCCGGCGCAGTGCGCCGCGGTCCATGGCCACGACGCCGCGCAGCGCCAGGAACCTGCCGAGGCTGGTCGCGAACCCCTCCCGGCCGGCCCCCGGCGCCCTCGGCACGGCGGACAGCGCGACCGCCAGAGCACGTCGCGCACCGGCGTACGGCAGGGCCACGCCACCGGCCAGCACACCCAGCCCCATGGCCCGCTCCGCGTAACGGGAAGTGACGTCCTGGCGCGCGGGGCCCGGCCGTTCCACCACGATCGGCTCGGCCGTCGCGTGACCGGGACCGCGCACCAGGCGCTCCTCGGCCTCCGCCCATGCCTTGCGGTACGCGTTGGCCTCCCGCCACTGCGCCACCCGCTGGGCCACATCCAGTACAAGTCCCTCACCGCGGGTGGCCATGCCCTGGGCCAGTGCGCTGAGCACGGGCACCAGCGACTCCGCCTGCTCCTGACCGGTCAGTCCCTTCGTGGTCCACTTCCGCAGCCGCGGGTGCTGCTGTACGGCCGCGGCCAGCGCGCCGACCTCGGCCGGCAGCGGCGTCCACGGCGACAGGCTGGTCACGGCGGTGAGCAGCAGACCCGTGGCGTCGGCGGCCAGAGCCGGGAGGGACTGCCGTCGGCGCGCTCCCTCGGACGGGTGGTGGGGCTCGGGGGTCCACTCGTCGAGCTCGCCCGGCTCGTCGGTCGCCGCGGCCCCGTGCTCCTCGGCGTCCGCGATGAGCCGGATCAGCTCGTGCTGAGGCGGTGGTGGTGAGGCCAGCGCCACCACCACCCGCTCGGACGGCGCGTTCACCCGAGCCCACAGCACGCCCGGGTGTCCTTCCAGCGCCTGTTCGACAGCGCGGGCCACCCACATCCCCCGCGGCCCCTGCACTCCCCGTACCTCGATATGGCTGCGGTCCTCGCCCGCCCACACATCCCGCTGGTCGAGGCCGATCAGAACGGCGGCGGCGTTCGCCGTACCGCGTGCGCAGGCGGTCACTCCTCCCGCCACGGCACCGGCCACCGTTCCCAGCGAGGGAGGCTCCGGCAGGCGCACTCGCGGCAGGCTCACGCCGGGCAGGCGTACGTCCGGCAGCTGGACCTCTGACAGCGACGGCATCGGCACCAATCTCCCGGCGGCAAACCTTTTCGGCGAACCTTTTCGGCTCGAACCCGACCCATCGTGACCCCGCCGATGTCCGCTCGCGCGCTGGGCGAGCCATCCGGCTCCGGCTCGGCTCGCAGGCTCCCCGACCGTGCGGGTAGGCTCTCCCCCAGAAGGTGCGAATGCCGCTATTTCTACCCAAGTGCGGATGTGAGAATGGTGACCACGCCCACTGCGACGGGGAAGCGCACGGGGACCACGAAGGCGTCGCGCGCCACCGCCAAGGCGAAGCGGGCCGCTGGGTCGGCCGGCGGGCCGGCCCCCGCGTCACAGCGGAGCCGCGGGGGCGGAGCGAGCCCCAAGACCGTGAAGAAGGCGACGACCACGAAGGGCGCCAAGAGCTCGAAGAGCGACGGCCGGCACACCTTCACCGTCACTGTCCCCTCCTTCAACCGGGTCACCGACGACGCGGTCAAAGCGGCGATGGTCCCCGTAGCGGTGGCCCGCGAGGTGCTGCCGGCCAAGGGCGGGCTGCCGCTCTACCTGGGTCTGGGCGCCATGGGCGTGGTGGGCGTCCTCGAATGGCCCGTCGCGGTCGGCATCGGCGTCGGATACGCCGTCCTCCGCGGCAAGAAGGGCCCGCTCAGCCCGTCCGCCTCCGCGCACTCGAACTGACCGCCCCCACAAGCGCGGGAAGCGCGCCGCGCGCCCGGTGGACTCACCGGGCGCGCGGGGATCGCCGTACCACTGCCCGGGGTTACGGGCTGATGAACTCCACCGCGTCCACGTCGAACGCGTTGTTCTGCGGGGAGGTGAAGACCAGATACAGCCTGTGGGTGCCGGTAAGCGCCTCGACCGGGACGGCCGGGGTGGACCGGTAGGTGTCCCAGCCACCGGTGTTGGGGACGGGGGTGGTGGCGAGGAGCTTCCCGTCGGGAGCGTCCGCCCGGAGTTCGATCGCGCCGACGCCGTACGGGGACGACAGCGCGTAGCTGACGCCGCTGATCCCTTCGACGCTCATCGGGTCGAAGGCGATCCAGTCGCCGTCGCTGATGTCCCCGACGCGCTTGCCGTTCTCGGCGCCGGCCTGGGAGACCACGCGGGTGCCGGACTGCGCGTCGTGGTACTCGGCCTGCTTGTGCTTCGGCTGGAGGACGGCGCGGCCGTAGCCGGTGAGCGCGGAGGTTCCCGGGGCCCCCTTGTCGGTGTACTTGGCGTTGAGTACGTAGGTGAGGTCCGCGCCTTCGGGGTGGCCGCCCAGGTCACCGGTGTCCACGGTGCCCTCGCAGCCCGGGATGTCGGTGGTCGGGTGCTCGTGGTCGTCATGGCCGAGGGCCGGGTTGACGGTGACCTTGGAGCAGTCGACCGGCCCGTCCTCCGGATCGGTGACCGTGACCTTGTAGGGGATCTTGTCGCCGAACGTGATGAGTTTGCCGCTGACCGGGAAGTCGATGGTCACCTTCGGCGCGGTGTTGCCCGCGGTGATGGGGATGTTGGCATAGCCCGACTTACCGGTGGAGTCGGTGACCTTGAGCTGGGCGGTGAAGTCCCCCGCGGTGGTGTACGTGTGGGTGGGGGACGCCTCGGTGGAGTCGTATGTGCCGTTTCCGTCGAAGTCCCACGCGTAGGTCAGCGCGTCGCCGTCCGGGTCCGTACTGCCCTCGCTGGAGAAGGCGACGTCGAGCGGCAGGGGCCCGTTCGTGACAGAGGCCGACGCCTTGGCGACCGGGATGCGCTGTCCCTGGGCGTAGTCGATGCGGTACAGGCCAGAGTCGTTGTTGCCGCCGCCGAAGGAGCTGCCCCATTCGAGGACGTACAGCGAGCCGTCGGGGCCGAAGGTCATGTCCATCGGCTTGTTGAACTTCGCCGAGGACAGGAAGTCGTTGATCTTGAGGAGCTTCGCGTCCTTGTCGAACCGGATCTCCTTGACGTAGTTGCGCGCCCACTCGTAGAAGAAGCCGGCTCCGTCGAAGTAGGCGGGGAACTTCGTCGTGGAGGGGTTCTCGCTGTCGTAGCGGTAGACCGGGCCGCTCATCGGGGCGGAGCCGCCCTCACCCACCTCTGGGAACTCCTCGGAGGCGCCGTAGCCGTACCAGATCTCCGGCTGTGTCAGGTCCGGCAGTTCGGTCAGCCCGGTGTTGTTGGGCGAGGGGTTCGCCGGGTTCGCGCAGTCGAACTTGGCGCCGACTTCCTTGGTGTCCGGGTTGTACGGGGCGTACGCCTGGTTGTTGCCGTGGCAGAACGGCCAGCCGAAGTTGCCCGGCTTCTTGATGACGTTGTACTCGACCAGGCCCTCCGGCCCTCGCTCGGTGGTGGGGGCCCCGCGGTCCGGGCCGTAGTCGGACACATGGACATAGCCGGTCTTCTGGTCGACGGTGAAGCGGAACGGGTTGCGGAAGCCCATCGCGTAGATCTCGGGGCGGGTCTTCTTGGTGCCGGGCTTGAAGAGATTGCCCTTGGGGATGGTGTAGCCGCCGCTCTTGGTGGGCTTGATGCGCAGGATCTTGCCGCGCAGGTCGTTGGTGTTGCCCGCGGTACGCGCGGCGTCGAGCATCTCCTTGCCCGGACGCCAGTCGATCGGCGCGTACCCCTGCCAGTCGGGGTCGAGGTTGGGCGGTACGTCGTCGCCGACACCGAGATAGAGCGAGCCGTCCGGGCCGAACTCCACGGCGCCGCCGGTGTGTCCGGGCTCGGGGAAGGTGCGGTCCCGGTAGGCGGGAACATCGAGGAGCTTCTTCTCGCTGGCCGGGTCGAGTGTGTTGCCCTTGATGGTGAAGCGGGAGAGACGGTTGATGTCGTTCGTGGCTCCGGCGGGGGAGTGGTACAGGTAGATCCAGCCGTTCTTGCCGAAGTCCGGATCGAGTTCCATGCCGATCAGACCGTCCTCGCCGCCGGTGTAGACGTCGAGCTTGCCCGCCGTGACGGTGGAGTGGGCCGTGGGGTCGAAGATCTTCACCTCGCCGTTGCGCTGGACGTAGAAGACACGGCCGTCCTTGGCGACGTCGAGCTCCATCGGGTCGGCGGTGTTGTCGTCGAGGGTGACCTTCTCGTAGCCGCTCCAGACGGTGCCGCCGCAGTCGCCCGCCTCGGTGCCCGCCGCCCACTTCAGTCCGCCGATGACATGGTCACGGAAGGCCGCTTCGCTGTAGGCCGGGGTGTCGTGCCCCATCGCGGTGGCCCAGACCTTGCCGCCCTGAGTGCCGCGACACCAGGAGATGGGGTGGTCCGCGCCCATCGCGGAGCCGCCCGGGTCGTACGTCGTCTCGTCCGCGGTGACCAGGACGTGCACGTCGCCGCGGGGGTTGCGGTCGAAGTTGTACCACTCCTCCGGGCGCTCCCAGCGCTCGGGCAGGCCCTTGGTGGAGGGGTGGACGCGGTCGGCGACCTTGGCGGTTCCCTGGAGCACACCGGGTGAGTGGGCCGGCATATGGACGCCGCCGTTGATGGTCTCGTCCCACCACGGGAACTGTTCCTCGACGCCCATGTCGAGCGTGTTGTGAATGGCGACGACGCCCTTGCCGCTCTGTACGTACTTCTCCATCGCGGCGCGCTGCGCGTCGGTGTCCCACACCATGCCGGAGTTCTGCAGCATGACGACGGCGTCGAAGTCCTTCAGCCTCTCGTCGTCGAAGACGGCCGGGTCGGCACTCTGGACGATCTCGAAGTTGTTCTCGGCCGCCTCCTCCTCGAACATCTTGATGCCGGCGGGGATGGAGCCGTGGACGTACCCCACGGCGCGGGTGAAGAGCAGGGCACGGAAGGCGGGTTCCTCGTTGGTCGCGGCGGTGTCGGCGGTGGCGGGAATCGCGGCCAACCCGAGCAGTAACGTGCTCGCCGCGGCGACGACCGCCCTTCTTATACCGCGAGTATGACGGCTCATAACCGGTCCTCTCTGGGGGAGTTCGGTGTGCGGGTGCGGTACCGATCAAGGGGTGCTGAGCGCCTGGCGGAGGAAGGCGAGGCCGTCGGTGGCGATCCCGTCCTGAGTGGGGGCGAGGGGGCGCCACACGGACGCGGCGACGGCGATCGCGTCGTTGTGCGCGGTGAACGACTCGATGCACAGGGCGCCCCGGTAGCCGCTCCTGTCCAGCGCGGTGAGAAACCCGGCCCAGTCGAGATGGTCGGCACCGGGCGTACCGCGGTCGTTGGCACACACCTGGACGTGGACGATACGGGAGCCGGCCTCGTGGACGGCGCCGGGCAGTGTGCGCTCCTCGATGTTCTGGTGGTACGTGTCGAGGGCGATCCCGATGACCGAGGTGTCGAGACCGTCCAGGGCGGTGAGGGTCTGGCCGACGGTGTTGAGCAGACCGGTCTCGTACCGGTTGAGCGGTTCGACCCCGATCCGTACCCCCGCGGCGTGCGCGTGGTCGGTCACGGGCGCGATGTTCTCCCTGAACTCCGCGTAGGCGGCGCAACGTTCGGCGGGGGACATACGCCAGGTACGGCCGACGGCCGTATACACCGGGCCCGCCACGACGGGGGCCGCCACCGCGCGGGCCGCGTCGACGCAGCGCAGCAGATAGTCCTGGGTGGCCCGTACGGTGCCCGGTTCGGTCCGTACGAGATTCCGGTCGGGCGGCATGACGGCGATCACGGCCGCCGGGGCGAGCCCGGTGGTGTCCAGCAGCTTGGCGGTGGCCGCCGGCTCCCAGTCCCCCGCCCCTTCAAGCGGCAGCTCGACGCAGTCGAAACCCCAGCCGGCCAGCCTCGGAAGGACCTCCGCCAGGGCGCCGTCCCCGACGGGGGAGTGCCAGATCCACGGGTTGGCGCCGAGCGGGAACCGCGTCATCCCTTGCCTCCCCAGTCCTCGGGGAACCCGGGCAGATCGGCGCAGCCGCACATCGCGTAGTGCAGCGGGGGCATGCCCGGCTTGAGGTACGCGTCGAGGTTGTCCTCCGTGATGGAGGGCTGCGGGAGCTTCCACTCCTTGGGGACCCGCTGCCCCTGAAGGATCCTCAGCGCGGCGATGACCGGGGTACGCCACTGGAAGGTCGGGTACGTCGGGGCGATCGCGGTGAGCTTCTTCTCCTTCCACGCCTGGAGGAAGTCCTGCTGGTCCTCACCGGTGATGGGCGGTACGTCCTGACCGGCGTCCTCGAACGCCTCCACCGCGGCGACGGCCGTCGCGCCGGAGTCCATCCACACGCCGTCGATGGAGCCGTGCCGGGTCAGCGCGTCGGTGACGACGGCCTTGGTCTTGGCCGGGTCGCCATCGGTGAACTTCACGTCCACGACGTCGAGTTCGCTCTTGTCGAAGGCGACCTTCGCGGCCGACCAGCGGGTCTCAAGCACATCCACACCGGGCGAGATGCGCAGGGCGAGGATCTTGCCCTTGGGCTTGACCTTCCCGACGAGGAAGTCGGCGGCGACCGCCCCGTATCCGTATCCCCCGACCGGATTGATGAACGTGACCGCGCAGTCCGTCTCCACGCCGCGGTCGAAGACGATGACCGGCACCTTGGCGCAGGCCTGCTCGACGGCGGGCGTGAGCGTGGCGGTAGTGTTCGGGGAGACGATCAGGGCGTCGCAGCCCTTGCCGGTCAGCTCCTGGATGTCGGAGATCTGTTTGTCGTCCTTGCCCTGTGCGTCGAGGACGGTGAACTCGGTTATCTCCTTGTGCAGTCCGACCTCCGCCGTCATGTTCTTCAGGCCGACCTGGCGCCAGGGGTTGAAGACTCCGGCGTTGGAGAAGCAGAGGTGGATATCGCCCGCCGGCTGCTTCTTGTATCGCGCGGTGTCGATGAGTTCGGGGCTGAGCATCTGTTCCCACGGCTTGCCCGCCGGGCCCTGCGGCTGTTCCTTCGCGAGGGACAACTGACGCTCGTAATCGGCCTGTTCGAAGAACTCCGACTGCTTTCCGCTGCCGGAGTCGTCCGCCGAGGCGGAGGCGCCGCCGGGGGCGGCCGGTGAGTCCGGTGGCGTGTCGCTCGTACAGGAGGCGAGGAGACCTGTCACGAGCAGGGCGGCGGCCGAGGCGAGGGCGCGGTCGCGGAGCGCACTTCTGCGCAGGGGGCGGATCGCTGTCATAAGGCTTGTCCTCCCGAGGGGTTCGTACGCCGGCGTCGCAGCCGGGACCAGTCGGCGGCTCCCAGGCCGACGGCGGCGATGACGATGCATCCTTGAACGGTGGACTCCAGCGCGCCGGAGACGCCCTGGAGGTTGAGCAGGGTGAACAGCGCCTGGAGCGAGAAGGCGCCGGCCATGGCGGCGACGACGGAGCCACGCCCGCCGCCGAGCACCACACCGCCGAGGACCACGGCCGTGATGGCCTCGAACTCATAGCCCCTGCCCGCCTGGGCGGAGACCCCCGAGAAGCCGCCGACCAGGACGGCGGCGATGGCCGCGGCGGCCCCGGAGAGGACGAAGGCGATGATCCGGGCGCGGGCGATGCGTACCCCGGCGAGGGCCGCGGCGCGTTCGCTGTCGCCGGTGGCGACGAGCGTACGGCCGAAGTCCGCGCGCATCAGCAGCACGGCGGCGGCGCCGACGACGAGGCAGACGATCACCGCCCAGGGCAGCCAGCCGAACGCGGCGCCGCGCCCGAGCTGACGGAAGGCGGCGGGCAGGGCACCCTGGGGGGAGCCGCCGGTCCAGAAGAACACCGCGCCTTCGAGGATCAGCATCATGCCGAGGGTGGTGATGAACGACGGCACACGCAGGGCCGTGGTGATCAGCCCGCTGACGAGCCCGGCCACCCCGCCGGCGATGAGCAGCAAGGCGGTCACGAGCGGCCAGGAGGCGCCGGGGAACGAGCCGTACAGCTCGGCGGCGACCACGACACCCGCGGTGACGATCGCCCCCACGGAGAGGTCGAACTCGCCGCAGACGATGACCAGATACTGGCCGGCGGCGAGGATCACGAGAGGCGCGGCGCGTTTGACGAAGGAGAGGAAGCGGTCGGGTTCGTAGAAGCCCGGATCGGTGAGGGCCAGCGCGGCGAGCAGCACGGCGAGGAGCACATAGACGGGGGTACCGGTGCCCAGTGCCCGTAGGACGCGCTTGCCGTGGTGGGTGACGGTTGCCGTGGTCATGCGGTCGGCCTTCCCTTCGCGGCACGGCGGGGCCTGGCGTAGACGGCGACGGCCGCGATGATGACGACACCGCGGACCACGTTCTTGAAGAACGGGTCGACGGCCAGCTGGTTGAAGACACTGTCGAGAACGGCGAGCACGAGAACGCCGCCGAGGGTCCCCGCCACCCCGCCGCGCCCGCCGGCCAGCGCGGTGCCGCCGAGGACCACCGCGGCGATCGACTCCAGGTCGTAGCGGGCCTCCGTACCCGCCCAGGGCGCTCCCGCGCCGAGCCGCGCCGCGAGGAACAGCGCCGCCGCGCCGACGCACAGGGAGCAGATGACGTGCGCGACGACGACGGTACGGCGGGTGCGGACGCCCGAGAGCCTGGCGGCGTGCTCGTCGCCCCCGGTCGCGTACATGTGATGGCCCAGGCGGGTACGGCGGGTGAGGAACCACACCGCGGCGGCCACCGCCGCGAGCAGGAACACCGAGACGGGGACGGGACCGACGCGGTCGTAGCCGAGGTGCTGGAAGGAGGCCGGTACCTTGCCCGCGGGGCCGGTGTAGTTGTCCTCGATCCAGCCGCGCAGGATGAACGCCGTGCCCAGTGTCGCGATGAACGCGTTGACCTTCAGGCCCGTGACGATGAGTCCGTTGGCGAGCCCGACCGCGGCCGACAGCGCGAGGACGGCGATCACGGCCGTCACCACGCCGCCGCTCGCCATGGTCTCGGCGGCGACGAGTGTGCCGAGGCTGATGAGATAGGCCACCGACAGATCCAGTGAGCCGGTGAGGATGACAACGGACTGGCCGACGGCGACGAGGCCGAGCGCGACGCTGTTCTGGAGGATCGCGACCACGTTGGTGGTGGTGAGGAAATCCCCGCCGCGGGCGGCGACGACGATCCAGCCGAGGAGGGTGACGGCCAGTGCCGCGAGCCAGACACCGACGACGGGATCGCCGAGCCGGATCCCGCGCGGCCGGACACCGGCCCGGGGCGCGGCGAGCGGTCCGCGTTCGGTCGCGGTCACGCGGCCTCCTCCCGTCCGGCCCGACGCCCGCCGGTGGCGAGCCGCATGATGCTCTCCTCCTCCGCGCCGGCGGGCAGTTCGCCCACGAGACGGCCCTCGGACATCACGAGGAGCCGGTCGCTCATGCCGATCAGCTCGGGGAGTTCCGAGGAGATGATCAGTACGGCGAGTCCTTCGCGGGCGAGTTCACGTACGAGCGTGTGGATGGCGGCCTTGGCGCCGACATCGACGCCACGGGTCGGCTCGTCGAACAGGAGCACCTGGGGCCTGGCCGCGAGCCACTTGGCGATGACGACCTTCTGCTGGTTGCCGCCCGAGAGATACAGCGCCTGCTGGTCCTCACCACGCGCCTGGAGACGCACGCGTTCCAGGAGGGCCGTGATCTCCCTGCCCGTCGGTGGCCCGCCGCGCGGGGCGGCGGCCCGGGTGACGAGCAGCGCGTTGTCACGCACCGACTGGTGCAGCGCGAGACCTTCCGCCTTGCGGTCCTCGGTGACCAGCGCGATGCCGGCGCGGATGGCCTGGCGCGGGCGGCGGGGGCGCAGCGCTCTGCCGCCGACGGTCATGTCGCCCGTGGTGAAGGGGTCCGCGCCGAACAGGGCGCGGGCCAGTGACGTACGTCCCGATCCCTGGAGGCCGGCGATGCCGACGACCTCTCCCGCGTGCAATGTCAGGTTCATGTCATGAATACGCTCATTGCCACCGCCGGTGACCGTGAGCCGCTCCGCCCCGATCTCCTCCGGACGGGCCCGCGGCGGGTAATAGGCGGTCAGCTCCCGCCCGACCATGGCCCGTACCACCTCGTCGGCGTTGGTCTCGGCGGTGCGCAGTGTGGTGACACGGCGGCCGTCCTTCAGGACGGTGATGCGTCGCGAGAGGTCGAAGACCTCCGGCAGGCGGTGTGAGATATAGAGAATCCCGAGGCCGCGCGCGGCGAGCCTGCGCACGAGCGCCGCCAGGAGTTCGCTCTCATGGTCCGCGAGGGGCGCGGTGGGTTCGTCCATGACGAGAACACGGACGTCGGAGGCGAGCGCCTTGGCGATCTCGACGGTCTGCTGACGCGCCACGGACAGTTCCCGGACGAGAGTGCGCGGGGTGATGCCGGTTTCGTCGATCTCGGCGAGGAGTTCACCCGTACGGCGTTCCATGGCCGTGCGATCCACGAGTCCGCGGCGGACCGGTTCACGGCCGAGGAAGACGTTCTCGGCGACGGTGCGGTGGGGAAGGAGCGCGAACTCCTGGTGGATGATGCCGATTCCGGCGGCCTGCGCCCGCGCGGGGTGGGTGAAGGTGTGCGCGGTGCCGTCGATCGTGATGGTGCCGGCGTCGGGGATGTGCTCCCCGGCGAGGATTTTCATCAGGGTGGACTTGCCGGCGCCGTTCTCGCCCACCAGGGCATGGACTTCGCCCCGTTCGAGGTCGAGCTCCACGTCATGGAGCACACGCACCCCCAGGAAGCTCTTGGACACGCCTTGCATCGTCAGCATCAGCCGGCTCCTCGGTCAGCGGTCTGTTGTGCAGAGTCGTGACTCACCTTTGACCTGTCAAGAGCCCAAGAGGCTTTGTTTATTGGCGAGTTGACCCGAACTTGTGTCGATGTGCGAACAGAGAATGCCTTGTGAGCAGCGAAAGTCCTGCCTAGGGTGACTGTCATGCCTGCGCCGTCGGATCACAGCGGTTCCGCCACCCACACGCCCGGCGAGGTGCTGGCGCTGATCAGTTCCGGAGCGGTGGCGACGCGCGCGGACATCGCGCGGATCACCGGACTGGCCCGCTCCACGGTCTCCCAGCGGGTGGACGCGCTGATCGCGCACGGACTGGTCGACGAATCGGCCCCCGCCCCCGGCGACTCGACCGGGGGCCGTCCGCCGCGCCGGCTCCAACTGCGCACCGCCGGACACCTGGTGGCCGGTGTGGACCTCGGCGCCTCGCACTGCGCGGTGGCTCTGACGGACATCGGTGGAGCGATGCTGGCCACGCACAAGGAACCACTGTCGATCGCCGACGGTCCGGAGTCGGTACTGCGCAGGGTGGAGCGGGCGCTCCAGGCGCTGCTGAAGGAGACGGAACGGGATCCGCGGACGCTGCGTTCGATCGGGGTCGGGGTGCCGGGACCTGTCGAATTCTCGACCGGTCGCCCCATCGATCCGCCGATCATGCCGGGCTGGCACCAGTATCCGATCCCGGAGTTCTTCGCCTCGCGCTTCGGGGTGCGGGCGCTGGTCGACAATGATGTGAATGTGATGGCGCTGGCCGAGCAGCGCCGCGCGTTTCCGGACACCCGCTATCTCCTCTACATCAAGGTCGGTACGGGCATCGGCTGCGGCATCGTGGCCGACGGCCGGCTCCACCGCGGCGCTCAGGGCAGCGCCGGCGACATCGGACACATCCGGGTCGGGGACCAGGGGGAGTCGTGCCGGTGCGGCAACACCGGCTGTCTGGAGTCGGTGGCGGGCGGGGCGGCGCTCGCGGCGAAACTGGCCGGTCTCGGTCTGGACGCGGCGTCGGGCAGCGATGTGGTGCGGCTGGTGGCCTCCGGCAACCGGGACGCCGTACGCATGGTGCGCGAGGCGGGCCGGTCGGTCGGCGAGGTCCTGGCGGGACTGGTCAACTTCTTCAATCCGGACACGGTCGTGCTGGGCGGCGCCCTGGCCGCCGTACACGACCAACTCCTCGCCGGGGTGAGGGAAGCGGTGTACCGGCGCTCGCATCCGCTGGCGACGCGTGTGCTGCGGATCGAGCCGAGCCGTACGGGCGAGAACGCCGCGGTCATCGGGGCGGGGATCCTCGCGACCGAGCACGCCATGTCGCCCGCTCAGGTGGACCGGCGACTGGCGCGGGCGATGGCCTGACCGGCTGGGGTACGGCGATCCGGAACCGACGTTTTCCCCGGTCGTCTCCGGCCGGGGAAAACATCGGAGTCCCGCGGGAGCGGTACGTGGAGTACGGCCGCGTGGCGGTCGGTCAAGCGGTCGGTCCAACGGTCGGTCCCGCGGTCAGGCCGGCGGTCAGCCCAGCGGCTCGATCCACAGGTTTCTGAACCGGACCTTATTGCCGTGGTCCTGGAGCCGGATCGCGCCCGTTGCCGCCGATTCCGCGTCGCCGCTGCCGGTGGGGCCGTCCACGGCGACGTTGTCGTGGACCTTGGTGCCGTTCCACACCACAGTGATCCTGGCGTCCTCGGTCTTCTTCCCCGCGGTGTCGAAACGCGCCGCGCGGAAGACGATGTCGTACGTCTGCCATGTCTCGGGTGCGGTGGCGGCGTTCACGTTCGCGGCCACCTTGTTGTAGATCGCGCCGGCCTCGTTCGCGGCCAGTTTCTCCACACCGAACGAGTCCAGGATCTGGATCTCGTACCGCTCCTGGAGGTAGATACCACTGTTGCCGCGATCCTGCCCGGTGACGTCGGGCGGCAGGTTCGGCACCCGGAACTCGGCGTGCAGCCTGAAGTCGCCGAAGGACTGCTTGGTACGGATGTCGCCACAGCACACTTCGACGGAGTTCTCGGCGGTACGTGGCCATTCGACGCTACGGCCGTCGGTGTGCTGCCAGGCGGTGGAGATGCTGCCGCCGGAGAACAGATCGACGCGGGCGCCGGGTCTGCGCACCTCGATCATGTCCAGGTTGACATGGCCGGTGTCCTCGGGCCGGTAGGTGTAGGTGAGGGTGTTACGGCCCTTGTTCAGGGCGAACCGCTCGGTCCGGGAGGACCAGCGGTTCCAGGCGCCGGTGGCGGGCAGACTGATCTGCCGTGCCTGCCCGCCGTTGACGCTCGCGCCGATCGTCTTGGTGCCGGCGAAGGGATTGGGACCGTTGGCGTAGCGCAGGCTCACGTCGTACGTGCCCTTCGCGGGGACCTCGACCTCGACCGTGGCGGTGGCGCCCGGGGTGCCGAAGCCGTCGACGAAGCCGCCGCCCGTGTAGCCGGCGTGCTCGGTGTCGATGTCCGCGCCGCCGGAAAGGCGCCCGGACTCGGCGTCGTACGACGTGACGGGCGCCTCGGGGCCGGGCAGCGCGTTCAGGGTGTACCAGGCCTCCGTGGACCACAGTTGCTCGCCGTCGGCCGAGGCGAACGGGCGCGGTGAGCGTATGTGCACCACCCGGTCGGTCTTGAGCCCGGGGATGGTGAGCCGGACCGTGCGGCGGTCCTCGGAGATCCGGGCGGATGCGACGGACAGGCGCTCCTCGTCCACCTTGGGGCCGCCGTACGCCGGTGTGGGGACGTAGCGCCACTGCTCCACGGCGTAGCCGGTCGCCAGCTTGGCGGCGGTTTCCTCCGACAGCGGTTTGGTGTAGGTGAGTTCGAAGCCGTCGCGGGTGGCGCGCATGGTCTTGGTGTCGAAGGCGTTCGTGCCGTTCGGGGTGAGTTTCTGGAGGCCGAAGCGGAGTTTGCCTTCCTGGCCCCAGTTCCCGTCGGCGCCGAGACCGCCCGCGTAGATCGCGCCGTCCGGTCCCGTGCTGATCCGGGTGATGCCCGCCTCCAGGCCCTGCGTATGGCGGAACACCGCGCCCTGGTACTCGCCGTCCACCTTCTCCAGATCGGCGCGCTGGATTCCGCCGTAGGTGACATCACCGAAGAGCAGCTGACCGGCGAAGGTCCCCTCCTTGACCAGCATCGGGGTGCTGGGGGAGTTCGCTATCTCGTTCTGCGGCAGCCAGAGCACCGGCTTGGTGACCGCGCGGTCGTCGAACGGGCCGTCGGGGTTGGTGTAGTGGTTGAAGAACCGGTCCTGCTTCACCTGGACGAGCTTCGAAGCGGGCAGCCAGCCGCCCTGGTTGTCGGTGACGAAGAGGTCGCCCTCCGGGCCCCACCCGATCCCGTTCGGGGTGCGAAGACCGCCGGCCACGTAACTGACCTTTCCAGACTCCTTGTTGACCTTGATGGTGGTGCCGCGGTTCGCGGCCGGCTGCGGATCGGTCGTCGCACCGCCGTAGTTGATGGCGACCGAGAGATTCAGATAGAAGTCCCCGTCCTTGTAGAGCAGGCCGAAGGCGAATTCATGGAAGTTGCCTCCGTACGGCCAGGACGCGACCTTGCGGGTCGTATCGGTGACATCGTCACCATTGGTGTCGGACAACTCGGTCAGCTGGTGTTTCTCCGACACATACAGCTTTCCGTCGACGTACTTGATGCCCATCGGCTCTTTCAGCCCGTCGGCGATCTTCTTGTACGTGACCTTCTCCGGTCCGGTGTCACCCGTGACATGGTCGAGGATGTACGCCTCTCCCACGGTGTTGTCGCTGCCGCCCCAGGTGGTCACGGCGAGCCGGCCGTCCGGGAGCCAGTCCATGGCGGAAACCTGCGGCTCGAAGCCCTCGGGACGCAGGTCGGTGAGGGTGTAGCCGGGATGGACGGACGTCAGCGGGAGGCCGTCGCCTGGGGTGTCGTAGCTGCCCTCGCACTCCTTGCGGCCGGGGGCGGTGACACGGACCACGCCGGCGTCGGTGCTGAGCACGGAGTTCGGGACGAGGCTGAAGTCGGTGGCGCCCGGCGGCTTCCACTGGAGGGTCACCTGCTGCTCGCCGCCGCGGTCGAAGTGGTCGACGCGGAGCGCGTGATAGCCCGCGGTGAGGGTGATCTCACCGTCCTTGGGTTCGGCGCCGTGCAGTCCGTCGTGATCGATGACCCGCTGGTCGCCGATGAGAAGGCGGGAGCCGTCATCGCTGATCAGACGGAAGGCGTAGGTGCCGTCGGCGGGGATGTCGATATTCCCGATGATCTGCGACATGAAGTTGTCCGTGAAGCCGAAGCCCTCGGTGGAGGACCAGTCGACCGTGGGAATCAGCTTGTCGACGTTGGGGGTCTGGGCCGGTTTCAGGTCGCAGAGTTTACTGAGCGGGGACTGGATGTCGAAGACACGGAGGGTGACGCCGGGTTCCTGGGGCGGGAGTTCCGCGGGAGCTCTGGCCTCCGCGCCGACCGCGGGCGCCACAAGTCCTCCGGTGATGAGGGCGGCGAGGAGAAACCCGGTGAGGGTCCGTGGTCTGCGTCGACCGGTGCGGGGGCTCTGGTACTTGTGTGGCTGCACTCGTCCTCCTGCTGGGGGCTGCGAGCGGCCGGGGGCCGGGGCGGCCCCGCGTCCGCGGAGTGGAGTTCGTACACGTACCGGCGGTGCGGCGGCGGAGTGGTTACGCCGCGCTTCACGCGGACTTCCGCGCGAGAACGACGCCCAGGGTAGGGACGGCGCCCCACACCGTCCATACTTTGTCCTCAACAAGGAAAAACTGGCTGATAGTTGAGGCGGGGGCGCGATCGTTGTCGGCCCCGGCGGGGGGTCTGGATGGCGCCGAGGCCGACCGAGGCGAGGACCGCGGTGCACAGGGGCCGGCCTCCGGCTCTGTCCCACTCTCTCTGGCTCTTCCGGCTTCAGACAGCTGACCAGCCGTTGTCGACGGGCAGGACGGTCCCGTTGATGTTGCCGGCGGCGTCCGACGCGAGGAAGAGGATGGCGGCGGCCTGCTCCGCGGCCTCGGCCACCCTGCCGGAGAGAGCGACATAGGGACCGATCACGCTCGGGCCGTGGGCCGTCGCCTCGGCGTCGACCCGGATGTTGGTCGCCGTCGCGCCCGGGGCGATGGCGTTGGCGCGGATCCCGTTGTTCCGGTACATCACGGCGAGGGACTTCGTCAGGCCGGCGATACCGTGCTTGGCGGCGGTGTACGCGGCGCCGGCCGCGCTGCCGCGCAGGCCGGCCTCGGACCCCGTGAAGACGATCGCCCCGCGGCCCCGGTCCAGCATGTGCGGCAGCGCGGCGCGGGTCAGCATGAAGGGCGCCGTCAGATTGACCCTGATGACGCGCTCCCATTCGGCGTCCTCGGTGTCCGCGAGGGCCGACATCCGGTCCATGATGCCCGCGTTGTTCACCAGGACATCCAGGCCGCCGTACGCACCCGTGGCCGTGGCGACTATCTCGTCCACCACCCGCTGCTCGCTGAGATCGCCGACGACCGCGCGGGCGACGCCGCCCGCTGTCCCGCCTCGACGGTCCGGTGGGCGGTCTCCCGGTTGAGATCCGCGACCAGTACGTTCGCGCCCTCCGCGGCGAAACGCAGCGCCGCGGCCCTGCCGATCCCTGATCCCGCTCCGGTGACAACGACACTGCGTCCCTCAAATCCGGTGCTGTTCATGGGTACTTGGCACTCCTTACGCCGTATGCGGCTGTGTCGTGCGGTCCGGCGTTGACGGACAGCAGATTGCTTGAGTCAGGCAAGTAGATGGTAAAGTGTAGGGATGCCTCAGTCACCGCCAGCAGTTGCCCCGGCCTCGGCCGATGTGATCGAGATCGAGCGGGCGTTGAGCCGCGTCGCCTATCTGTCGAGCAGGGTCCGGCCGCACGACCGCCTCATGGCCCAGGCCGGAATATCGCTGGACCGCGCCGCCGTGGCGCTGCTGCGGCAGATCGCCGATACCGAACCCCTGCGGCCCAGCGAGCTGGCGAACCGGCTGGCCGTGGAGGCGTCCCATGTCACCCGGCAGGTGCAGCAGTTGGAGAAGTCGGGGTACGTGACCCGCGTCCCGGACCCGGAAGACGGTCGTGCGCAGCGTATCCAGCTCACCCCGGACGGACAGCGGGCGATCGACCGCATCCGCGAGGCGAGCCGCCACGGGATGCGGGCGGCCCTGGCGGACTGGTCGCCGCAGGACCTTCAGCAGCTCGCCGCCCTGTTCCATCGGATGGTCGACGACTTCCTCGGCTACGCCGAGACCGATGCCGGTATCCCCGCCGAGCGCCCCGCCTGAGGCCACGGCCCTGGACGCCCGGGGCCCCGGCGTTGCCGTTCGGACGTGAAGCGTGAGCCTTACGCGAGGTGGTCCTTCCATGTACGGGGTGTACGGGGTGTGCGGGGTGAACAAGATGCACGGGGTCAGCGAGACGCGCGGTGTGGACGACACGCGGCGCGTGAACGAGACGCGCGGGGGCGTCGGAGAGAAACCGTCGGCGGTTCGTGGCGACGGGCAGCACGTCCTGGTCATTGTCGGTGATCAAGAAACCTCCGACCTGCTCACCACCACTCTGGAACTGGCTGGTTATCGCGTCACCATGGCGCGCACCGGCGCCGAGGGACTGGCACGGATCGAAGGGCACCGATTCGATCTGGTGGTCCTGGACGTGACGCTGCCCGATCTGATCCGTCTCGCCCGTGCGCACCCCATGGCCGACCGACCGCCGGTGCTCTTTCTGACCGTGTGCGAATACCTGGACAGCCTCCTTCCCGAACTGGGGCCGGGCCGGGAGGACTACGTCACCATGCCCTTTCGGATCACGGAAGTCCTCGCCAGGGCACGGGTGTTACTGCGCGGCCACGGGCGCGGTCGCGATCCTGAACGGCGGGGGCCGTGCTACGGCGACCTCGTCCTGAACGACGCCACCTGCCAGGCGTGGCGCGGGCCGCGGGCGCTCGATCTCACGCCCGCGGAGTACCGGCTGCTGCGTCATCTGCTGGTCAACGCCGATCAGGTGCTCTCGAAAGAACAGATCTGCCGTCACGTCTGGGGCGACGGCCGTGCCGACAACGCCATCGAGAAGCTTGTCTCCCGCCTCCGGCACAAGGTTGACCAGGGGGAGCCACAACTGATCCATACCCGCAGGGGTTTCGGCTACCTGCTCGGCCGCTGACCGACGGGCCGCTGACCGACCGGCCGCCGACCGGGCCCGTCGCTGACCGGGCCCAGTCGCTGACTGACCGGCCCGGTCCCGCGAGGGACCTGAGTGTGTGATCGTCCTCACGTCAGCTCGCTGTCAGGTAATTGACCGGAAGGAGTCAGTGCACTCCGGTTGCATGTGGTCATCGAGACGTCCCGCCACCCTTCCCCGTTCTCCGCCCCGGCGGAGCCCCCACCGAGGAGTGACATGGCCGACACACTGACCGATACCGCGGACGACGCGACGCGGCCGATGCCGGAGTTCCCGATGCCCAGGGCGGCCGGCTGCCCGTTCGCTCCGCCCCCCGGTCTTGAGCGGCTTCGCGACGAGACGCCGATCACGAAGGTCAGGATCTGGGACGGCAGCACGCCCTGGCTCATCACCGGACATGCCCACCAGCGGGCCATCCTCACCGATCCCCGCCTCAGCAACGACGAGAAGTTCGGCGCCTTCCCGCATGTGAGCGCGTACCGCGCGGACATCGCGAAGGTCACCCCGAAGCTCATCACCAACACGGACGCCCCCGAGCACACCCGGCTGCGCCGGATGGTCAACGGGCCCCTCCTCCTCAAGCGGGCCGAGGCCCTGCGCCCCGCCATTCAGAAGATCGTCGACGATCTGATCGATGACATCCTGGCCGGACCGAAGCCCGCCGACCTGCTCACGGCACTGGCGCTGCCCGTGCCCTCGCTGGTGATCAGCGAACTGCTCGGAGTCCGGTACGAGGACCACGAGTTCTTCCAGCACAACAGCAACATCGCCCTCGACCGGGACGCGCCCCCGGAAGAGGCCCGCGCGGCGAGCGGCGCGCTTTCCGGCTATCTGGACGCGCTGCTCACCGAGAAGCTGGCCGCCCCCGGCGAGGACGCGATGTCCGAGATGGCCGCCCGGGTCACCGCCGGTGAGATGACGCGGAGCGAAGCGGTCCACATGGGCGTCGCGATGCTCATCGCGGGACACGAGACGACGGCGACCATGATCAGCCTCGGCACTCTCGCCCTGCTGGAGAACCCCGGGCAACTGGCCGTGTTGCGGGACACCGAGGACCCGAAGGTTGTCGCGGGCGCGGTCGAGGAACTGCTGCGCTATCTCTCCATCGTCCACTCCGGCCTGCGCAGGGTCGCCCGCGAGGACATCGAGATCGGTGGCCAGGTCATCCGCGCGGGGGAAGGGGTCGTGGTGGAGATCTCCGCCGCCAACTGGGACTCCGCGGCCTTCCCCGAGGCCGAGCGGCTGGACCTCACCCGCAATGCCCGCCTGCACAACGCGTTCGGCTTCGGCCCCCACCAGTGTCTGGGACAGTCGCTCGCGCGGGTGGAACTCCAGGTCGTCTACAGCACGCTCTACCGGCGTATTCCCACGCTGCGCCTGGCCACCGCGTTCGACCGGATCGAGTTCGAGGAGAGCGGGACCACCTACGGCGTGCGCTCACTGCCCGTCACCTGGTGAGCCACGCGGCACCCACCGATACGAGCGGACGCGCCGACGACGAGCCAATGCGCCGACGACGCGACGCGACGACGCGACGACGCGACGAAGTGACGAACGAGGAATCAACCATGCGTGTGGAAGTAGACGAACCGAAGTGTGTTTCGGCGGGCCTGTGTGTCATGAGCGCCCCCGAGGTGTTCGACCAGAGGGACGACGACGGTGTGGTGATCCTGCTGGAGAGCGCCCCCGACGCCGACACCCACGAGGGGGTGCGCGAGGCAGCGGGCCTCTGTCCGGCGGCGGCGATCCGGCTGCTGGAGACGTGAGGACCGTCCTGGTCGTCGGAGCCTCGACGGCCGGTCTCGCCGCCGCCGAGGCGCTGCGCCGGGAGGGTTACGACGGCACGATCACCCTCGTCGGCGACGAGCCGCCGGCCCCTTACGACCGGCCGCCGCTGTCCAAGCAGATCCCGTCCGCCCAATACAGCCGCACAGCAGCTACGGCCGCACAACGGAACAGCCGCCCACACCAAGCACGGCCGTTGTTCGAGAAGCCCTGAGAGGACACGAATGACCACCCCCCATACGTCATCCGCCGCCCCCCAACTGGACCCGGAGGCACTTGGATTCGACCCGGACGCCCTGCGCGACCGTTACCGTGCCGAGCGCGACCGCCGGATCCGCCCCGACGGCAGCAAGCAGTACCACAGCACCACAGGGGAGTTCGGCTACTACGTGGACGATCCGTACGCGGAGCCCGCGCCCCAGCGGGAGCCCCTTGACGACCGGGTCGAGGTCGCGATCATCGGTGGCGGGTTCGGCGGCCTGGTCGCCGGCGCCCGGCTGCGCCAGGCGGGCGTGCGGGACATCCGGGTCATCGAGAAGGCCGGGGACTTCGGCGGAACCTGGTACTGGAACCGGTATCCGGGGATCCACTGCGACATCGAGTCGTATATCTACATGCCGCTGCTCGAAGAGGTCGGCTACGTACCGAAGTGGAAGTACGCGCCGGGCGAGGAGATCAGACAGCACGCGCGGGCGATCGGGCGGCAGTTCGAGCTGTACCGCGATGTCTGCTTCCAGACCGAGGTGACCGAACTCCGCTGGGACGAGGCCGAGTTCGAGTGGACCATCCGTACCGACCGCGGCGACCGCATGAGGGCGCGCTACGTGGTGGTCTCCAGCGGTCCCTTCAGCCGGCCGAAGCTCCCCGGCATTCCAGGCATCGAGACCTTCCAGGGACACACGTTCCACACGAGCCGCTGGGACTACGCGTACACCGGCGGTGACGCGGACGGCGATCTGCACAAGCTCGCCGACAAACGGGTCGCCGTCATCGGCACCGGCGCGACCGCCATCCAGTGTGTGCCGCACCTGGGGCGCGACGCCAAGCACCTCTACGTGTTCCAGCGCACGCCGTCCTCGGTCGACGTACGTGACAACCGCCCCACGGACGCCGCGTGGGCCGGGACGCTGACCCCCGGCTGGCAGCGGCGCCGCCAGGACAACTTCCTCGCGCAGGTGGCCGGTGGCGGCGCGGACGAGGACCTGGTGTCCGACGGCTGGACCACCAGCGCCCGGCTGCTCCAGAGCCTCCTGCCGAGCGCGAGCGGCGACACCTCCCTGTCCGACACCCTGCCACCCGAACAGCGCGGCCTCATGGCCGAGTTGGCCGACTTCAAGAAGATGAACGAGATACGCGCCAGGGTGGCCGCCGAAATCGAGGACCGGGCGACGGCGGAGGCGCTCAAGCCCTGGTACCGCTACATGTGCAAGCGCCCCACGTTCAGCGACACTTACCTCCCCACGTTCAACCGGCCCAATGTCACGCTGGTCGACACGGCCGGCCGCGGCGTGGAACGCATCACCGAGAAGGCTCTTGTGGTCGGCGGTGTCGAGTACGAGGTCGACTGCGTCATCTTCGCGACCGGTTTCGACATCGGCGGTCCGCCGGCCGAGCGGGCCGGACTCAACGTACACGGCCGGGACGGTGTCACATTGGCCGAGTCGTGGAAGCACGGTCCGAAGACGCTCCACGGTTTCTACAGCCACGGCTTCCCCAACTTCTTCCACCTCGGCGCTCTCCAGAACGCGGTGTCCGTGAACTTCGTCCATGTCCTCGACGAGCAGGCGACCCACATCGCCGAGATCGTCGCCGAGGCGGCCAAACGCCAGGCGCGGTACATCGAGCCGACCGCCGAGGCGCAGGCGGCCTGGGTCGCCACGATCCGGGACAGGGCGCAGAGCACGCACGCGTTCTTCGCCGACTGCACCCCGGGCTACTACAACAACGAGGGAAAGCCCAGTAAGCGGAGCGAGTCGTTCGGCGGCGGGCCGATCGAGTTCTACGAACTGATCAAACGCTGGCGCACGGACGGTGACATGAGCGAGGCGATCATTCAGTGACCGGCCGGTCCCGTGACAACACCGTCAACGGAGAAGGAGAGGGGGAGCGATGAGGCGGCCCAGCCGATTCGACGACACCGGCCACTGGCACACCACGAGCGAACGGTGGAACACGACAAGGCTGAACCCGCCGAACCGGCTGTGGGGTTCGAACGGCGTCACCTTCGGGCCCGACGGGCGGTTGTACGTGGCGCAGTTCATCGCCGGACAGATCAGCGCCGTGGATCCCGTCTCGGGAGACGTCGATGTGGTGGTGCCACTCGACAGCCCGGTCCAGGCGCCGGACGATCTCGCCTTCGGCGCGGACGGTTCCATGTACATCACCGATCTGACACCCGGCAGGGTGTGGCGCCGGGATCCCGCGGGCGAGTTCACCCTTGTCTCCGACGCGGTGAAGGTGCCCAACGGCATTACCTGCGTGGGAAATCGCCTCTTCGTCAACGAGATGCGCAGCAACGGCCGTCTGATGGAGATGTTCCCCGACGGTGGCGATCCGGTGGTGCTCACGGACGGGCTGGCCTGGGGCAACGCGATGCAGCTCGGCCCGGACGGGCTGCTCTACTACCCGCACATGATCGCCAACGAGGTCTGGCGGATCCCCCCGGACGGCGGTGTACCCGAGCTGGTCGCGAAGGATGTGGACGACCCGGTCGCGGTGCGGTTCGACCGCGGTGGTGTGCTGGTGGTGCTGTCACGGGGTGTGGCGGGGATCGTGACCCGTATCGATCTCCGTACCGGCGCGCGGTCGGTCGTCGTCTCCGGTGTCACGGGTCTGGACAACGCGGCGTTCGACGACGAGAACCGGATGTTCGTCT
The DNA here is from genome assembly GCF_042789485.1 of Streptomyces sp. NPDC056835. Lineage (NCBI taxonomy): Bacteria > Bacillati > Actinomycetota > Actinomycetes > Kitasatosporales > Streptomycetaceae > Streptomyces > Streptomyces sp. NPDC056835. The sequence goes on along the minus strand of NZ_JBHUBB010000004.1, from coordinate 180,803 downwards.
CCAGCTACGCGAGCGGTGGTGTCACGGAGATGCACACCGACGGCCGGATCCGGGAGATCGTGCCGCGCGGCCTCGACGGTCCCTTCGGTGTGACGGTCGATCTCGGCGGCACGGTGTACGCGGCCGACCACTACCGCCTGACGAGTCTGGAAGGCCCCAGCGAGGACGCCAACGGGAACGCGAACGAAAGCGCGAAAGGAAGCGCGAACAGAAACGGGAACGCGAACGGAAACGGAAACGGGAACGCGAACGCGAACGAGTCCGGCGGCATCCTCACCCACGGTCTGCTGCACTTCGTCCACGGCCTCACGGCGGACGGCGGGGTCCTGCACCTCACCTCGCAGCTCGGTGACGTCCGTACCTACGACCCCGTACGGAAGACCACGAGGGTACGGGCGAGCGGGCTGAGCGAGCCCACCGGCGTCGCGGTCGCGCAGGACGGCTCACTCGTGGTCGCCGAAACGGGCGGTGGCCGGATCCTGCGGATCGACGAGACCGACACCGTCACCGTGCTCGCCTCGGGACTCGTACACCCCGTGGACGTGGCCTTCGACGGAGAGCAGCGCTGTTACGTCAGCGACGACCTGCTCGGGGCGGTGCTCCGGCTCGACGACGGCGAAGCGGTCACCGTCGCGGAAGGACTCGGCGCGCCGCAGGGCCTGGTCGTCCGCGACGACGAACTGTTCACGGTGGAGACCGCGCACCGGCGGCTGCGGGCGATATCGCTTGTCACGGGGGAGAGCCGGATCGACGCCGAGAACCTCGCGGTCGGCCTGCCCCCCGGCACTACGCGCCCCACCCGCCCCGCCCACCACCCGGTGTCCGGAGTGCCGGGCCCGCCCAACCAGTTCGCCGGGCTGGCCCTCGGCCCGGACGGTTCCCTCTTCCTCTCGGCCGACGGCGAAGGGAGCGTACTGCGGCTCTCCCGTATCCCCTTTGAAGCGGATACCCCCTAGGCGTACCTTGGGTCTGTCGGGACACCGGCAGACCCGAGCTGCCACTGGGGAGACGGGCCGTGGAGCAACACTCCGCGCACCAGGCGCACCAAATGCACACCATGCCGGTGAACAAGTGGCTGATCGGCCGTGGCAAGGGCCACGCCGTCGTCCGCGCCTACCACTGAACTCGCCCGTAGCGCCCAGCCCGGCGGGGTCTATACCCCGGTAGGGTATAGACCCTTGGTGTAGAACCCCTGCGTGGAAGGTCAGGTGGCCCGGCCGGTGACCTCGTAACCGGCTTCGTCGACCACCTTCGCGATCTCGGCGTCGTCGGGCTCGCCGCCGGTGGTGACGCTGACGCGGCCGGCGGGGACGTCCACGTCGACGCTCAGGACGCCGTCCAAGTCGCCGATGGCCTTCGTGAGCGTGGACTTGCAGTGGCCGCAGGTCATTCCGGCGACCTCATAGACAGCCGTGCGGCTGTCGGTGGCGATGGTCGTCCCGCCCTGAGTCGTGCTGGTCGAGCAACTGCCGTCAGGCGTACAGCAGTCGGACATGGTTCCTCCCGGAGGGCAGATCGTTTCAATACCCTAGGGGGGTATCGGATGACCCGCTTATGTATACCCCTGCCTCGTATTCATGGCAAGCGGCGATCGCGGAGCTTGCCAATACCCCCTGGGGGTATATGGTGCATGTAGTCAGCCCGCCGGATCCGCGGCGATCAGCCGGACGATCAGAGGAGAGCACCATGAACACCGCGATGAGGATCACCACGTACACCGCCGCGCTCGCCGCCTCCTTCGGTGCGGCGTACGGAGTCGGGAGCGTGGTCACGCCGGTTTCGGCGGACCCGGAGCCCGCGGCGCACGTGGAACACGGGGAAGGGGAGGCACCGCAGGAGGCGCCGCAGGGAGGTCATGACACGCCGGCGGGCGGGTTGCGGGTCTCGGAGGGCGGCTACACCCTCGACCTCAGGACGCCCCGTGTCCCGGCGGCCCGCACCACCGAACTGCGCTTCGTCATCCGCGACAGCTCGGGCCGTCAGGTCACCGCCTTCCAGCGCGAGCACGACAAGGAACTGCATCTGATCCTCGCCTCCCAGGACCTGGCCACCTACCGGCATCTGCACCCCACCCGGGCGGCGGACGGCACCTGGAGCACACCGGCGAACCTTCCCGCCGCCGGCGGCTACCGCCTCTTCGCGGACTTCACACCCGCCGCCAAGGGGGCGAAGAACCTCACGCTCGGCGCGGACCTCGCCGTCGCGCGCGACTACCGGCCCGCTCCGGTCCCCGCACCCTCCTCCACCGCCACGGTCGACGGGTACACCGTCATACTCACCGGCCCGCTGCGCCCGGGGACGGCCGGCGAACTGAATCTGAAGGTCACCAAGGCGGGCCGGCCGGTCACCGACCTCCAGCCGTACCTCGGTGCCTACGGCCACCTGGTCGCCCTGCGCTCCGGCGACCTGGCGTACCTGCATGTCCACCCCAACGGCGCGCCCGGCGACGGCGAGACCGAACCCGGCCCCGACGTGTCCTTCACCGCCACCGCACCCAGCGCCGGCACCTACCGTCTCTTCCTCGACTTCAAGCACAACGGAACCGTCCGCACCGCCGCCTTCACCGTCACGGCCGGAGCCGCACACCGGTGAGCGCGGGCGAGCCGCGGCGAAAACAGCACCGCCCCGTCCGACTGATACGTCGGACGGGGCGGAACTCGTGGGCGGGCAAGGGGTGTTCGGGTGCCGGGCCGCGGCGCCTACGGGACCTCAGTCACGCGGGGCGGAGCATCCCCGTACCCGTGGGAACATCCCGTACCCGTGGGAACATCCCGTACCCGTGGGAGCGTCCCCGTACCCGTGGGAGCGTCCCCGTGCCAGTGGGCGCCGTCGCGTCAGCTGAGGAGTGCGAGGGCCCGGGTGAACGTGGCCGACGGGCGCATGACGCCCGCGGCCTTGGCCGGGTCGGGCTGGTAGTAGCCGCCGATGTCCGCCGGCTCGCCCTGTACCGCGATCAGCTCGTCGACGATGGTGCCCTCCTGCTCGGCCAGCGTCTTGGCGAGAGGCGCGAACGCCTCCGCGAGCCGGCCGTCGTCGGTCTGCTTCGCCAGCTCCTGCGCCCAGTAGAGGGCCAGGTAGAAGTGGCTGCCGCGGTTGTCGATGCCACCGAGCCGACGGCTGGGCGACTTGTCCTCGTTCAGGAAGGTGGCCGTGGCGCGGTCGAGGGTGTCCGCGAGCACCTGGGCGCGCGCGTTGTCCGTCGTCTGTGCCAGGTGCTCGAAGCTGACCGCGAGCGCCAGGAACTCGCCCAGGCTGTCCCAGCGCAGGTAGTTCTCCTTGACGAGCTGCTGGACGTGCTTGGGCGCGGAGCCGCCGGCACCGGTCTCGAACAGCCCGCCGCCGTTCATCAGCGGGACGACGGAGAGCATCTTCGCGCTCGTGCCGAGTTCGAGGATGGGGAACAGGTCGGTGAGGTAGTCACGCAGCACGTTGCCGGTGACCGAGATCGTGTCCTCGCCCCGGCGGATGCGCTCCAGGGAGAACGCGGTCGCCTCGACCGGCGACATGATCTCGATGCGCAGGCCCTCGGTGTCGTGCTCGGCGAGGTAGGTCCTGACCTTCGCGATGAGGTTCGCGTCGTGCGCGCGGCCCTCGTCGAGCCAGAACACCGCCGGGTCGCCGGTCGCGCGGGCGCGGGTGACGGCGAGCTTGACCCAGTCCCGGATCGGCAGGTCCTTGGCCTGGCACATACGCCAGATGTCGCCCGCGCTCACCACGTGCTCCAGTACGACATCGCCGGAGCCGTCGAGGACACGCACCGTGCCGGTGGTGGGGATCTCGAAGGTCTTGTCGTGGCTGCCGTACTCCTCGGCCTTCTGCGCCATCAGACCGACGTTCGACACCGAGCCCATCGTGGACGGGTCGTACGCGCCGTGCGCGCGGCAGTCGTCGATGACGACCTGGTAGATCCCGGCGTAGCTGCTGTCGGGGATGACCGCGAGGGTGTCGGCCTCCTGGCCGTCGGGCCCCCACATGTGACCGGAGGTGCGGATCATGGCCGGCATGGAGGCGTCCACGATGACATCGCTCGGTACGTGCAGATTCGTGATGCCGCGGTCGGAGTCGACCATCGCCAGCGCGGGGCCGTCGGCGAGCTCGGCCTCGAAGGACGCCTTGATCGCCGCGCCGTCGGCCAGGGAGTCAAGGCCGCCCAGGATGCCGCCGAGGCCGTCGTTCGGGGTCAGACCGGCCGCGGCGAACGCCTCGCCGTACTCGGCGAACGTCTTCGGGAAGAACGCCCGTACGACATGGCCGAAGATAATCGGGTCGGAGACCTTCATCATCGTGGCCTTCAGATGCACGGAGAACAGCACGTCCTCGGCCTTGGCCCGGCCGATCTGGGCCTTGAGGAACTCACGCAGCGCCGCCACCCGCATCACCGACGCGTCCACGACCTCCCCCGCGAGCACGGGCACCGACTCACGCAGGACCGTGGTGCTGCCGTCGTCACCCGCCAGCTCGATACGGAGCGAGCCCGGCTCGGCGATGACCACGGACTTCTCGCTGGAGCGGAAGTCGTCGGCGTCCATGTGCGCGACGTTCGTCTTCGAGTCGGCCGTCCACGCGCCCATACGGTGCGGGTGCGCCTTGGCGTAGTTCTTGACCGACGCGGGGGCGCGGCGGTCGGAGTTGCCCTCGCGCAGGACCGGGTTGACGGCGCTGCCCTTGACCTTGTCGTAGCGCGCGCGGACGTCGCGGTCCTCGTCGGTCTTCGGGTCGTCCGGGTAGTCCGGCAGCGCGTAGCCCTGCTGCTGAAGCTCGGCGATCGCGGCCTTCAGCTGCGGGATCGAGGCCGAGATGTTCGGCAGCTTGATGATGTTCGCACCGGGCGTCTTGGCCAGCTCACCCAGCTCGGCGAGCGCGTCATCGATCCGCTGGCCCTCCTCAAGACGCTCGGGGAAACCAGCGATGATCCGTCCCGCCAGAGAGATGTCACGGCTCTCCACGGAGACCCCGGCCGTCGAGGCATACGCCTCGACCACAGGCAAGAAGGAATACGTCGCCAAGGCCGGGGCCTCGTCGGTGTGTGTGTAGATGATGGTCGAGTCAGTCACCGGGTGCTCCGCTCCACGTCTGCAACATTGCTCGACATCAAGATATCTCGTGACCGTCCCCTGTCGAGACGGGGCCCTGCCACCGAAGCCACACGGTGTGGCTCAGAAGAACACCCCGCAGCGCAACAGCACATTCGCGTACGGCCGCGCCTCCCCGGTACGTACGACCAGACGCGCGCCCGCCGACAGCTTCTTCAGCTCCGCGTGCGGGACGAAACCGAGACCGGGCAGCGACGCCAGCAGCCGCGCCGCCTCCGGATTCGCCTCCCGGACCTCGTGGGCCGCCGTCGCGCCCTCCACGACCAGCTCCGTCAGCAGACCGTCCAGCACCTCCGCGAACCGCGGCACCCCGGCCCGGAACGCCAGATCCACCACCCGTGGGCCCGCGGGCAGGGGCATGCCCACGTCGCAGACCAGGACACCGTCCCCGTGGCCCAGCTCGGCCAGGGCGCCCGCGAGATGACGATTCAGGATCCCGGACTTCTTCACTCGGACACTCCCTGCCCCGGAGTGGCTACCATGCGTTCCGGAATACTCACGGATTGTTCCCGCTGCTTCAACTGCTCCAAGTGCTGCGACTGCTCCGATCGCTCCGATAGCTCCGGCTGTTCCGGGGCCGCTCCGGCGAGCGACGCCACCTCCGCCGCCGTCGGGAACGACACCTGCGCTCCCTCCTTGGTCACCGCCGCCGCACCCACCCGCACCGCGTAGGAGGCGGCCCCGGTCAGGCTCTCACCGGCGCCGAGCCGCCAGGCCAGTGCGGCGGTGAACGCGTCGCCCGCCCCCGTCGTGTCCACGGCGCGCACGCGTACGGACGGCACGAGCGCCGTCGTACGGTCGTCCGCCACCAGCGCGCCCCGCGCGCCCAGCGTGATCACCACCGAGCGCGGCCCCAGCGCGAGCAGCGCCCTCGCCCACTCCTCCGGGTCGTCACCCACCGACGCGCCGAGCACCACCCGCGCCTCGTGCTCGTTCACGATCAGCGGGTCGCAGGCCGCCAGGATCCCGGCGGGCAGGGGCACCGGGGGAGAGGGGTTCAGTACGAACCGACTGCCCGGCGCCATACCCGCCACCACCTCCCCGACCGTCTCCAGCGGGATCTCCAGCTGCGCCGAGACCACGCGCGACGCCCGCAGCAGCCCCGACGCGTCCCGGATGTCCGCCGGGGACAGCCGGGCGTTGGCGCCCGGCGACACCACGATGCTGTTGTCCCCGGACGGATCGACCGTGATCAGAGCGACCCCGGTGGGCGCGCCGCCGGACAGCACCCCCGCCGTGTCGACGCCCGCCGAGCGCTGCGAGTCGAGCAGCAGCCGCCCGTGCGCGTCGTCGCCGACCCGGGCCAGCAGCGCCGTACGGGCTCCGAGGCGGGCGGCGGCGACCGCCTGGTTCGCGCCCTTGCCGCCCGGATGGACGGACAGATCCGAGCCGAGCACCGTCTCACCGGGGCCGGGGCGCCGCTCGACACCGATCACCAGATCGGCGTTGGCCGACCCGACGACCAGCAGGTCGTAGTCGTACATCACAGTCTTTCCGTCTCTTTCCCTGGAGGCCGCCGAGAGCTCGCCGAGAACCCGTCGATCGGTAGTCGAGTGGTCGTCGAGTGGTCAGGAGAAGTCCGCGACATTCTTCGCCGTGACCACCTTGACCGGCACCTTCACCGTCGAGGCGATCCCATCGCCCTGAGCGGCCTTGATGGCGTTGAGCACGGCGAGCCGGCCCAGTTCCGCCGGCTGCTGGGCCACCGAGGCGTAGAGCGTGCCCGCCTTGACCGCCTTCAGCCCGTCGGGGGTGCCGTCGAAGCCGACGACCGGGATCGACGTACCCGCCTTGGAGCCGAGTGCCTTGATCGCCCCGAGCGCCATCTCGTCGTTCTCGGCGAAGACCCCCTTCACCCCGCTGTGCGCCTGGAGCATATTGGTCATCACATCGAGCCCCTTGGTGCGGTCGAAGTCCGCGGGCTGCCGTGCGACGACCGTGATGCCGGGGTACGCCTTGATGCCCTCGGCGAAGCCCTGGCCGCGCTCGCGGCTGGCCGAGGTGCCCGCCGTGCCCTGGAGGATCACGATCTGTCCCGTGTCGCCCAGCTTCTCGGCCAGCGTCTTGGCCGCCTGTCGGCCGCCCGCGACATTGTCGGAGGCGACCAGCGTGGCGATGTCCGCCTTGTTGACCCCGCGGTCGGCGGCGATCACCGGGATGCCGGCCTTGTTGGCGGCGCGTACGGAGGGTCCCGCCGCGTCCGAGTCGACCGGGTTGACGATCACCGACGACATGGCCCCGCTGGTGAAGTTCTGTATCTGGTTGGCCTGTTGGGACGCGTCGTTCTGCGCGTCGGTGACGGTGAGATCGACGCCCTTGGCCTTCGCCTCGGCCTCCGCGCCCGCCTTCAGCTGGACGAAGAAGGGGTTGTTGAGGGTGGAGAGGGACAGCCCCAGCTTGGTCCCGCCGCCGGAGGAGCCGTTGTTCCAGAAGGAGACACCGCCGATGACGGCGGCCACCAGCACCGCCGCGACCGTGTACTTCACCGCTCTCGCGCCCTTACGGCCCGAACCGCCCCCGCCCCCCGTACCGGACGCATCGGACGGCGCGGCCGACGCCCCGGCGCGGGAGCGCACCGTGTCGAGCAGCACCGCGAGCGCGATGACGACACCGATGACGACCTGCTGCCAGAACGCCGACACCGACAGCAGATTGAGGCCGTTGCGCAGCACCGCCAGGATCAGCGCGCCGATGAGCGTGCCGGACGCCTTGCCGACACCGCCCGACAGGCTGGCGCCGCCGATGACGACCGCGGCGATGGCGTCGAGTTCGTACCCCTGCGCGGCCTGCGGCTGCGCCGAGGAGAGCCGGGAGGCCAGGACGATACCGGCGACCGCGGCGAACAGCCCCGACAGCGCGTAGACGGCGACCTTCTGCCGCTTGACGCGCAGCCCGGACAGCCGCGCCGCCTCCTCGTTGCCGCCGATCGCGTACATCGAGCGGCCCAGATACGTACGGCCCAGGATCAGGGCGGTGATCAGCCCCATCGCCACCATCACGAGGACCGGCACCGGCAGCCATCCGCCGAGCGTGTCCCCGATCCGCGATACGGAGCCGGGGAAGGCGATCGGGCTGCCCTGCGAGATCACCAGGGACAGTCCGCGGCCCACCGAGAGCATCGCCAGCGTGGCGATGAACGGCGGCAGTTTGCCGTACGAGACGAGCGCGCCGTTGACGAGCCCGCAGGCGATGCCGGTGCCCACGGCCAGCACGACGGCCAGCCACACCGGCACCCCCTCCGACGTCGCCGACCAGGCCAGGACGGTCGCCGAGAGCGCCGCCACCGAGCCGACCGAGAGGTCGATGCCCGCGGTGACGATGACGAACGTGACACCGAACGCGAGGATCGCGGTCACGGCCGCCTGCACACCGACGTTGAGCAGGTTCTGAGTGGTCAGGAAGTCGCCCGACAGCAGCGACATCGCCACCACCAGAACGACCAGGGCGCTCAGCGCGCCGTTGTCGAGCAGGAGCCGGCGGACCGCCTGGGCGCTTCCGCCACCGCCACCGCCGTCTGTCTTGTTCTTGAGCGTGTCAGTGGCCACGGGAGCCCTCCACCCCTTCTTCCTCGTCGTCCTCGCCGATCGCCGGTCCGGACGGTCGCGCGGTGCCGACGGCCAGCGCCATCACCGCGTCCTGTGTCGCTTCGTCCGCCGTGAGTTCACCGGCGATCCGGCCTCCGGCCATCACCAGCACCCGGTCGCTCATGCCCAGTACCTCGGGCAGATCGCTGGAGACCATCAGCACGGCGTGACCGGCGGCGGTGAGTTCATTGATGAGTTCGTAGATCTCGACCTTCGCGCCGACGTCGATACCGCGCGTCGGCTCGTCGAGGATCAACACCTTGACCTCGGCCAGCAGCCATTTGCCGATGACGACCTTCTGCTGATTGCCGCCGGACAGGGTGCGTACCCGCTGGTCGAGCCCCGCCATCCGGACGCCGAGCTGTCCGGCGATCCGGGCGGCGGCGGTGTGCTGTGACGCGCGGTCCACCAGCCCGGCGCGGGTCGCCGAACGCAGTGTGACCAGACCGAGGTTCTCCTCCACGGACGCGTCGAGCAGCAGGCCCTGGCCCTTGCGGTCCTCCGGCACCAGACCGATGCCGGCGGCCATCGCCGCGCTGACGTCATGGCGCGGCAGGGCGGCGCCCGCCACCCGTACCGAGCCCGTGTCGTAGTGGTCCGCGCCGAAGACCGCTCGTACGACTTCCGTACGGCCCGCGCCCACCAGCCCGGCGATACCGACGACCTCACCGGCGCGCACCTCGAACCCCACATCGCGGAAGACGCCCTCCCTGGTCAGTCCGGTGACGGACAGCAGGGCGGTGCCGGTCTCCGCGGCCCGGCGCGGATACTGCTGGTCGATATCGCGGCCCACCATGAGGCGTACGAGTTCGTCCTCGGGAGTCGACGCGGGCACCTGCCCGATGCTGCGGCCGTCGCGCAGGACAGTGACCCGGTCGCCGAGCGCCGCGATCTCCTCCAGGTGGTGGGTGATGAAGACGATGCCCACGCCGTCCTCGCGCAGTGCGCGCACGATCCGGAAGAGCTTGTCGACCTCCTCGGAGGTCAGTACGGCCGTCGGCTCGTCCATGACCAGCACCCGGGCGTCCAGGCTGAGCGCCTTGGCGATCTCGACCATCTGGAGCCGGGCGATGCCCAGTTCACGCACCTTGGTGCCCGGCGGGGTGGTGACTCCCACGCGCTCCAGCAGCCCGGCCGCGTCGGACTCCATCTTCTTGCGGTCGATCAGACCGAAGCGGCGCGGCTGGCGGCCCAGGAAGATGTTCTCGGCCACCGTCAGATCGGGGACCAGATTGAACTCCTGGTAGATGGTGGCGATTCCCAGCCGTTCGGCGTCCTGCGCGCCGTGGATACGTACCTCCTGCCCGTCGACGAGCACGCGTCCGGCGTCCGGACGGTAGGCACCGGAGAGCATCTTGATCAGGGTGCTCTTGCCGGCGCCGTTCTCGCCGAGCAGGACATGCACTTCGCCGCGGCGCAGATCGAAGTCGACGCTGTCGAGCGCGACCACGCCGGGAAAGGTCTTGCGTATCCCTTCGACACGCAGCAACTCGTCCGGGTGACTCACGGGTTGCTCCTTCGCGTTCGTACTGACGGGTTCGGAGTCGACGGGGTGTGTGCGGACGGTGCGCGTTCCGAGGGTGAGCGTTCCGACGGTGCGTGTTCCGACGGTCCGTATTCCGAGGGGTCCGGTTGCCGGGGGGCCGGCGGGAAGCCCGCACCGCAGGAGCGGCGTACGACCAGCCGGGCGGGGAGGGTGACGGACGGCGGGACCCGGCCGGCGATGCGCTCGGCCAGCGCCCGTACGGCGGCCCGGCCCAGCTCGTCCGTCGGCTGCGCGATGGCCGTGATCGGCGGATCCGTGTGCACGAACCACGGGATGTCGTCGAAGGCCGCGAGCGCGATGTCGTCCGGGACGCTCAGACCCCGGGCGCGGATCGCGTCCAGCGCGCCGAGGGCCATCAGATTGTCCGCCGCGAACACGACGTCGGGAGGCTCGGGCAGATCGAGGAAGCGCTCGGCGGCCCGGTGTCCGCTCTCCGCCTGGAAGTCGCCCTGGCCGATATACGCGTCGGGCAGCGCGACCCCGTGCTCGGCCAGCGCGGTACGGAAGGCATCGACGCGTTCGCTGCCGGTCGTGGTGGTCGCGGGGCCCGCGATGATCGCGAGCCGGCGATGGCCGATCCGCAGCAGATGGGCGACCAGATCGCGGACGGCGGCGCGGCCGTCCGACCGTACGACGGGCACCTCGACGCCCGGGATCCACCGGTCCACGAAGACGAGCGGGGTCGACGCGCGCACCGCGTCGAGTATCAGCGGTGAACCGCGGTCGGTGGGCGACACCAGCAGCCCGTCGATCCGGCGGTCGAGCAGCGTACGGACGTGATGGTCCTGCAACTCGGGCCGCTCGTCGGCGTTTCCGATGATCACGCTGTAGCCGAGCGTCCGCGCCTCCTCCTCGACGGCGCGGGCCAGCGAGGTGAAGTACGGATTGAGCACATCGCTGATGACCAGGCCGAGCGTGCGGGTCTGGTCGGTGCGCAGGGACCGGGCCACGGCGTTGGGCCGGTAGCCCAGCGCGGTGACGGCGGCGAGCACCCGGGCGCGGGACGCGGGGCTGACCGACGGATGGTCGTTGAGTACCCGCGACACCGTGGCGACGGACACGCCCGCCTCGGCCGCGACATCCTTGATGCCCGCCATCGTCGGTCCAACTCCTCGTGGAATCGATTACACGGAGGATTGGAATCGATTACACGAACAGAAGGCAAGACCTTGGGGGTACCCCGAGACCGGATCGTAATGATCACCGCGATCGGTCCCGCGCGGCGTCCCGTCACCCGGTGCGCCCCGTGACGGGTCGTGACGGGGTGTGACGGGGCGTGTCCCTGCCGCGTCGCCGTACGGTCGGCCGAGCCGGGCGTGCGCGGTCGGCCGCCCCTGTCGCACGGTGGACGGTTCGCGGTCCGGGGCTTTTATTGGACGCGTTATACGGGCCGAAAGGTTGAGCGGGGAATGGTGCGTGGCCGATAGTGCCGGTAATTCGACTCCTTTACGTTGTCACGGGTGCACGCACTACGTCCTTGGGTGAGGTAGCTGTACCCTCAATTCGCTTGCGGACCCCCTGTTCCGGCCCTGCTCGGTGTCGGTATCTTTGCCGTATGTGATGCGCTGGCGGGCAAGGTGCGGGGTGTGGGTTCATTCCGCCGTGACAGCGCGATAAAGGGGAGATTCTCGATGATGCACGTGGATTCGAGCGAATCAATCGAACGCGTGTCCGAAGTTGTCGCCCTCGAAAATGTCACGATGGTTTACGGAACGAGACCCGGGGTCGTTTATGCCCTGCGGAATGTCAGTCTGGTCGTGAGAGAAGGGGTGTTTCTCGCGGTAATGGGCGAGGAAAGCTCCGGTAAGACCACGCTGCTGAAGTGTCTTTCGGGCGAGATTCAGCCGTCCTCCGGTGTGGTGCGCCACGGCCCGGGAAGCGGGGGCCGGGGCGGGCCGCTGGTGTCCTGGGTGCCCGGGCCCGGCGGAGCGGGCTCCGTCGCGGCGGCGGTCGCGCTCGGGTCACGTCTGCTACTCGCCGACGAGGCGTCGGAGGAGTCCGCCGTGGCGCTGCGCCGGGCCGTGAAGGGGCATGGCGTCGCGGCGGTGATGTCGACCTCGGCGCCGGCGGTGGCCGCGCGCGCCGACGCCGTGGTGTTCCTGCGGGACGGGGGCGTCGTCGACATGGTCGCCGGAGCCGGTCCCGAGGTGATCAGCGACTGTCTGGAGCGCTCCGGCCGTAGCTGTGAGGACCGGAGCCGGGTCCGCGTGGACCCGAGCCCGAGCTGAGCACTCGTCCGACGATCTCCAGCAGCGGGCCCGCGTCATGCAGGAAGAAGTGATCGCCCGCCAGCTCGTACAGCTCGAACGCCCCGCCGGCATGCCGCGACCACGCCTTGACCTGCCGCGGACCCGCCTCCGGATCGTCCGTGCCCGCGAACGCGGTCAGCGGCACCGGAAGCACCGCGGCGGGGTCCGGCAGCGCGGTCTCCGCCAGGGTGAAGTCCGCCCGCAGTGTGGGCAGCATCAGCTCGATCAGCTCGGGGTTGTTCAGGAAGTCCGCCGGAGCCCCGTTCATCTCCCGTATCGCCACGAGCAGTTCGGGGTCGGGCAGTGTGTGCCGCTGTACGGGGCCCGGGAGCGGTACGCATCCTGAGACGAAGACATGCGCGGGGCGTACCGGCCCCCGCGCGCACAGATGGTCGGCGAGCGCGAACGCGATCTCGCCGCCCATGCTGTGGCCGAAGAACGCGAACGGTTTGTCGAACCAGCCGGCCAGCCGGTCGGCCAGCTGTGGCACCAGATCCGTCACCCGGGTGTGCGGCGGCTCGCCGAACCGCTCCTCACGGCCGGGAAGCAGCACCGGACACACCTCCACCCTCCCGTCCAAGTGCCCTGCCCAGGAACGGAAGATGCTGGAGCCGCCACCGGCGTACGGGAAGCAGAACAGCCGTATGTCCGCCGCGGGCCGCGGCGGCCTGGACACCACCCAGCGTGGTGCGCGCCGAGGTGCGGAAGGTCGGTTCTGAGGCACGGTAAGTCACCTTCGCCGGGGTCGGGTGGGTGCGGGGGCGGGACATGGCCGCATGGTCTCATCGCCTGACCGTGTCCGGCAGACCTTTAAGCCTGGACGTAACTGCCCTGCTGGGGACGGGTGTCAGGGCGTTCGCGCGGCGCGCTGAACCCGCGATGGTGGTGCAGGTTCCACCCCGGTCCGGGTACCCGGTGTACTGACCTGAACCCCACCGGCCCGCCACGATGGAGGCAGACGGCGCGGCTCGACCGCGATACGACGGGCACGAGTGGGAGCACTTCCATGGCGGACACAGCCCAGTGGACGGCCGGCGACGGCACATACGCCGGTCGTGACCCCGACCGCCGGCGGCCGGGGCGCGGACCGCGGCGGACCACGGCCAGGGCGGTGCTCGCCGCCCTCGTCCTCGTACCGGCGATGCTCGGCATGGCCGCGTGCGAGGGGGCCGTGAACACCAAGAGCCGTGGAGACGCGTGCGAGAAGATCCTCGCCAAGTCCACGAACTTCTCCGATACGAAGGACCCGGAGGCGGCGGAGAAGGAACTGAACGATCTCGCCGACGAGATCGCGCAGCTGGCGGAGGACGCCGACGACGAGAAGCTGCGTGAGGCGGCGAAGGAATTACGCAGCGTCTCGCCCGGCGGCCGCGATCCCGACTCGGTCGGCGAAATCGTCTCGGAAACCACCAAGCGGATCAAAATTATCCGCAACACCTGCATCTCGTTCGGCTGACATACGGCCGGGCCCGGATACCGCCGAGCTGAGATACGGCCGAGCTGAGATACGTCCTGGCCGGGATACGGCCGGCCCGGGATACGGGCGCACCCATAAGCCGGGATTCCCGCGGCTGTTCATTCCCCCGTCGTGGCGGTGTGGAATCCCGCCCCGGGCGTTCGGAGACTTCCCCCGTCTCCGGATGCCCGGGGTTTTCCGCTGCCCGGGGCGCGCTCCCTCGCTCCGTCCCTCGCGCTATGCGGAGTTCTCCGGTGCGTTATTGCCCAGATATGCCAGTACGGCCAGTACGCGGCGGTGCACATTCCCTCCCTCGGGCGGCAGTCCGAGCTTGTCGAAGACACCCCGGATATGTTTGCTGACCGCCCGTTCGGTGATGACCAGCCGCTCCGCGATCGCTCCGTTGGCCAGCCCCTGCGCCATCATCTCCAGCACCTCGTGCTCACGCGGCGTCAGCGCCTGCAACGGACGCGCGGCGGCCTTCTGGCTCAGGATCTCGGTGACCACCTCGGGATCGAGGGCCGTCCCGCCGGTGGTGATGCGCTCCAGCGCCTCAAGGAACTGCTCCACCCGCCCGACCCGGTCCTTGAGCAGATAGCCGATGCCGCTCGCGCCCTGGGCCAACAGCTCGGCGGCGTAGGTCTGCTCGACGTACTGGGAGAGCACCAGGATCGGCAGGTCCGGCAGTTCGCTACGGGCCTGTACCGCCGCGCGCAGTCCCTCGTCGCGGAACGTCGGCGGCAGCCGTACGTCCAGCACCGCCGCGTCCGGCCGGTGCTCGCGCAGCGCGGGCATCACCTCGGGCCCGGCGGCGCAGGTCGCCACCACGTCATGGCCATTGCTGGTCAGCAGCAGGACCATTCCCTCACGCAAGAGGGCGTTGTCCTCCGCGATCACGATCCGCAAGGCAGCTCCACTTTCAGCTTGGTCGGCCCACCGAGTGGGCTGGTAAGGCTCGCCGTGCCGTCAAGCGCGGCGACGCGCCGGCGGATGCCGATCAGACCACTGCCCTCGTGCTCGTCGGCGCCACCGCGGCCGTTGTCGGCCACGACGACCCTCAGTATGCCGTTGCCCCGGGTGAAGCGCACCGATGCCTGGGTGGCACCGGAGTGCTTCCGGATATTGGTCAGTGCCTCGGCCACCACGAAGTACGCCGCCGCCTCGACCGCGGCCGGCAGCCGGAAGGAGTTCTCCACCGGGCCGAGGCCCATCTCCACCGGGATCTCCGAGGACGCCGCCAGGGCGCGGACCGCGCCGGCCAGCCCGCGGTCGGTCAGCACCGGCGGATGTACCGTACGCACCACATGCCGCAGATCCGCCAGCGTGCTCTCCAGGCCCGACTGCGCCTCGTCCAGCCGGGCCAGCGCGGCGTCCGGGTTCGTCCGCACCAGCTGCTTGGCCAGCCCGATCCGCATCGACAGCGCCACCAGTTGTGCCTGTACGCCGTCGTGCAAGTCCCTTTCGATACGGCGCAGTTCGGCGCTGTGCGCCTCCACCGCGCCCGCCCGGCTCTCCGACAGCTCCGCGATCCGGTCCACCAGCCGGGCCGACGGCTTCGGACGCAGCAGCGCCGCGCTCCACGCGGCCTGGGTGTCCGCGAGTGTGCCCAGCCGGTGCAGCACCAGCGGGGTACGGGGCTTGGCGGGCGTGCCGTACATGTCCTCGCGGCGCCGGGCGACGGCGCCGCCCACCCCCATGTTGAGCCCGTCCACCAGCAGACCGACCACCCACACCAGGATCGCCACCGCGCAGAACAGCAGGGTGATGATGATCTGCAACGGCAGCCAGCGCGCGTCGCGCCAGGTGCCGGGGTCCGTCAGCGACAGCCGCAGCCGGTCCGCGGGCACACCGTCGAGCGGCAGATACTGCTCGGCGACCGGCGCCCGGAGCCGTGTACCGGCGCGTACCCGCTCGTATCCGGCCAGTCTCCGCAGTAATCGCACGAGATCGGGCCAGGCGGGAGCACCGATGATGAGCGCCATGAAGACCAGCCCCAGCGGTACGGCGGCGGCCATCAGGAAGCACAGCGACGCCACGGGAAGGGCGAGCACCAGATAGTACGTGTCGTGGCAGGAACGCTGGAGCTGAGTGGAGAAGTCACGCACGGCGGGCTCCCTGGGGGCAGGACGGTCGTCCGGAGCGGGGCGGGGTCCGGTGGACGACGGACCCATGGATCACGGTAATCCGTACCGCACGCGCGCGAGGTACGTCCGTCACCCCAGCCGGGGTGACGCAGGCTGAACCCCAGGACGGGTGTGCGCTCCATCGTGCCGGAGGCGCCGTCTCCGTACCGTTCTCACCAGGATGAACAAGCCATCCGGCGGGGCGGTTGGCCGGCCGGCACGAACACGGCCTCGGCCGTACAGCCTGGAAGGCGCGCACACATGGTCAGGCTTCGCACGGGGAAACGTGCCACGGCGAGAAGCGGCACCCGGGGGGCCTCGAACAGCGGTGCCCCCAGCCCCGCGGCGGCGCTGACACTGGACTCGGTCACGCGCCGCTACCAGCGGGGCGGCACCCCCGTGAACGCCCTGGACGGTGTCAGCGTGACCGTCGAACGCGGCAGGTTCCTGGCGGTCATGGGCCGCTCCGGATCCGGCAAGACGACCTTCCTCCAGTGCTCCGCCGGCCTCGACCAGGCCACGTCCGGCACGGTGCGGCTCGGTGACATCGACCTGTCGCGGCTCACCGAGTCCGCGCTCACCAGGCTGCGCAGGGAGCGGATCGGCTTCGTGTTCCAGGCGCTCAATCTGGTGCCCTCGCTCAGTGTCCGGGAGAACACCGCGCTGCCCCTGCTGCTGGCCGGTGAGCGTCCCGACAGCCCCGCCGTACGTGAACGCGCACTCCAGGTACTGGAGTCGGTCGGGCTCGCCGACCGGGCCGAGGACTCGCCACCGCGGCTCTCCGGTGGCCAGCAGCAGCGCGTCGCCATCGCCCGCGCGCTGGTCACCAACCCCGCCGTGATCTTCGCGGACGAGCCGACCGGGGCGCTCGACCCGGTCACCGCGCGGGATGTGCTCGTCCTCCTGCGCGACGCGGTGGACCGGCAGGGCCACACCGTCGTGATGGTCACCCATGACGCGCACGCCGCGTCCTGGACCGACGAGGCCCTGTTCATCGAGGCGGGGCGGATCGTCGGCCGGCTGCCCAACCCCGAGGCGGACACCGTGACGCGGATGCTGACAGAGCTCAGGGAGGGGTGAGGAGCATGCCGTTCGGATCCAGTACGCTCCCCGGCGCCGACCCGGCGCGGCCACTCGGCCCGGACGAGCTGGCCCGTAATCACGACAGTCCGGCCCGCACCCGCCATATCGCGCGCTTCCTCGCCGGCCGCTCGATGCGGACCCACACCAAGGCGTGGACGGCGGTGTTCGCGGCCCTGCTGCTCACCTCGCTCGTGCTCAGCAGCTTCGGACTCGCCGTACTCTCCGCCGCCCTCGGCCACGCGAGCGTGGAGCGCTACGGCGCCGCCGCCGCGGTCGTCGCCGGCGACCAGGAGACGCGCTTCACCGCCAAGCCCTGGGGATCCAAGCCGCAGACCCAGACGGCTGCGCTCACCGAGCGGGTGCGGGTGCCGCGCTCGGTGCTGCCCCGGATCGAGGCCGTCCCCGGCGTACGGGCGGCCATCGCCGACGACACGTTCCCCGTCGCGCTGACCGGCGCGGACGGCTCGCTCGTGGTCGGCCCCGACAGCGACTCCGGCGCCTCCCCGGTCTACGGGCACACCTGGCGCGCCGCCGCGCTCGCGCCGTTCACCCTCCGCGACGGCCGGGCCCCGGCGGGTCCGCAACAGGTCGTCCTGGACGGTGACCTCGCCGAACGGGCCGGTGTCCGCGTCGGTGACGAGGTACGGATCCAGTCCACGGGCGCGCCCGAGACCTACCGGGTCTCCGGCATCGCGGCGCCCGAGGGACGTGCGGACGACAGCGGGCTCGGCAACCAGGGCGCCGTCTTCTTCAGCGACGAGCGGGCCCGCCTCCTCGCCGGACACCCGGAGACCACCGACGCCATCGGGGTGCTCGCCGACCCGGGCGTCGGCGCCGGCACCCTCCACCCCCGGCTGCGGGAAGCGCTGGACGGTGCGCGGCCGGCCACCAGCGCCGCCGCCGACGCACGCTACAAGGACGACAACACCTCACTGCGCGTCCTGACCGGAAACGGCCGCGGCGAACCGGAGTTCGTCACCTCCGCCCCCAGCCGGATGAGCCTGCTGGCACTGCTCGGCTCGGTCTGCGCGCTCGTCGTACTGATCGCCCTGCTCGTGGTCTCCAGCACCGTCGCCCAGGCGATCCACCAGCGCGCCCGCGAGATGGCTCTGCTGCGTGCGGTGGGCGCGACGCCCCGGCAACTGCGCGCCATGGTCGGCCGGGAGGTCAATGTGGTGGCCGCGACCGCCGCCCTGGCCGGTGCGATCGGCGCGGCGCCGGTGTTCCTGGCGCTGATCAACATGCTGCGGACGCGTGGCGCCGTGCCGATCGGTCTCGAACTCCCCGCCCCCTTCTGGATGTACGCGGCCCCGCTGGTCACCGGCGCTCTGACGGTGCTGGTGGCCAGGATCGCCGCCGCGATCGCCTGTAGCCGTATCGCCAAGGTGCGCCCCGCACAGGCGATGGGCGAGGCACAGAGCGAGGGCGAACAGTTCGGCCGCGGCCGGGCCGTCACCGGCGTCGTGATGCTGGTCCTGGGGTGCGGCGCGGCAGGCACCGCGGTCCTCCAGTTCGGGGAGCTGGCCGCGATGGCGGCCAGCACCGCGGCCGTGTGCCTGGTCATCGCGTGCGCGCTGCTCGGGCCCTGGATCGCGTGGGGTGCCATGCGGGTGCTCGGTGTGCCCGCGGAGCGGCTGGGCGGCGCGGGCGGCTATCTCGCCGCCGCCGCCTCCCGGGCCAACTCCCGCCGGCTGGGCGCCGCGATCACCCCGATCGTGCTCGTGGTGGCCTTCGCCGGGGTCCAGCTCTCGGCCGGGGCGACCCTCGACACGCAGGGCAGCCGACAGGCGGCCCGGGCCATGCGGGCCGAACTGGCCATCACCACGGACGGGCCGGGCATCCCGGACGTGACGGTGCGCCGCGTCAAGGAGGTGCCCGGGGTGGCGGCGGCCTCCGGGGTGCTGCACAGTACGGTCGTACTGGCCCGCAAGGAAGCCGGGGAGCCGAGGCTGGACCGGCTGCCGGTGATGGCCCTGGACCCCTCGGCGCTGCCCGCCACCATCGATCCGGACGTCACCTCGGGCGATCTGGGCGACCTGCGCGCGGGCACCGTCGCGGTGGGGGAGGAGCGGGCGCGTTCGCTGGACCTGGACGTCGGCTCGAAGGTCACGGTGCGCTACGGCGACGGCGCGAACGTGGCGCTGACGGTGGCCGCGGTGTACGAACGGTCCCTGGCGCTCGGCGACTTCCTGTTCGCCCCCGCCGAACTGGCGCCGCACATGGCCACGCCGCTGAACACGCGCGTCCTGCTGAGCCTGGAGCCCGGAACCGCCCCCCAGGGCGTGAAGGCGGAGGTGCGGCGGGTGCTGGCGGGCGCCGCGCCCGGCGCGACCGTCGCGGAGCAGCCGAAGGGCGAGCATCTCCAGACCGAGGACCGCGGCGTCGGCCAGGTCATCTCCCTGGTCGCGGTGAGTGTGATCGGCGGCTTCACGATCATCGCGGTGCTCAGCACGCTCGTTCTCATCATGGTCGGCCGCCGCCAGGAGGTGATCCTGCTGCGGCTCGTGGGCGCGGGCCGTCGGCAGATCCGCTGGATGCTCCGGATCGAGGCGATGACCGTGATGCTGGTGGGGCTGGTGGTGGGTACGGTGACCGCGCTCGTTCCCCTCCTGGCGTTCAGTCTCGCGACGACCGGTTCCTGGCCCTACCTCCCGCCGGTCCAGGCAGGACTGATCGTGCTGGCCGTCGTCGTCACCACCGGAGCCGGGTACTCGCTGCCGCTGAAGTCCGTGCTGCGCAAACGGCCGCCGACCGGGGTCGGCCACGGCTGACAGGTCGTGACCGAGCGGGCCCGGAGGCCGTCCCCAGCACCCGAAAGTCTTGGTGATCAGGCCTCTGGGCTCGGTGTTTACAACAGCGCTTAAATCCTTGTTCGAGCCTTCACCTCTGCTGAAGAATCCTTTCCGTGCGGTCGACTGCGCGCGACTGAAGCGGTCGGCCGCCGTGCCGCGCGGTACACGCCGGACTTCGCACAGTGAAGAAGGAGCTTGTTCGCAGTGTTGGGGATCATCGCGGAAGAGAAGGTCAGTGGCGCTCCCTTCAGCCTTCCCCTCGACCGCCCCGGCTGTCTGGGCAGCCTCGGCAAGCAGCACGGAGTGGTCGGCGGACAGCTGGCGGTGTACCACCAAGGAACCCTGCGCACCTGGGAGTTCGGCGAGGAGGAGTACGGCGGCGGACGCCCCGTACACCGTGACTCCGCCTTCCCCTACGGCTCCGTCACCAAGGCGCTGACCGCGGCCTCCGTACTCCAACTGGTCTCCGACGGCGACCTCGACCTCAATCTTCCGGTGCGCACCTGGCTCGATGAACGGGGAAACGCCGACGGCCACCCCGGACTCGACGCCACGCTCCGTCAACTCCTCAGCCACACCGCCGGGTTACCGTCCGACCACGACGACGGCGACGCCGCCTCGCTGCGCCGCTGGCTCACCGGCTTCCTGGCCACCGGCCCGGCGGACACGCCCGCGCTCTGGCCCGCACCCGGCTCCTTCTCCTACTCCAACGTCGGCTACGGCATCGCGGGCCGCGTCATCGAGGCCGCCACCGGACTGACCTGGTGGGGGGCCGTACGCGACTACCTGCTGGCACCGCTCGGCGCCGGTATCGGCCTGCTGCCCGGCACTCCGCGGGACGGCGAGCCGGTCCGCGCGGTGTCCGGACACACCACACACACCACCCCCGGCGGCGACCGTGTGGTGCACTCCGTGCGCTGCTCCGCCGACGCGGGATTCACCCCCGCGGGCGGGCTCGCCGGCAGCGCCGCCGACCTCGTACGCTTCGCCCAACTGCACCTCGACGACCCCGGTGACCTGGACAGGGACGCCGTGGCCGACCCCGAAGCGCTGCGCGAGATGGCCCGTCCTGTCGCCGGTGCGGAACCTTTCGGGCTGGCCGACGGCTGGGGTCTGGGCCTGGGCCACTTCGGTCCGGCGGAGGACCGCTGGCTCGGCCACGACGGAACGCTGGACGGCACCACCTGTCATCTGCGCATCCAGCCGAAACAGGGGACCGTGGTCGCGCTGACCACCAACTCGGCCTCCGGACAAGGCCTGTGGGAAGCGGTGCTCCGCGAACTGCGGTCCGCCGGCATCCCCGTCGGCGTCTACAGCGTGGTGCCGCCGTCCCCCGGATCCACGGCGGGATTCGCGGACTGCGCCGGCACCTACCGCAACGGCGACCTCGCCGTAACGGTCAGCCTCGACGACCGCAACATACTCCTGGAACTCCCCAACGGCGCACGGGACTCCGCCGCCTCCCACAGCGATCTGGTCTTCTCCAGCCGGCCGGGGGACGCGGGCGTGTTCCTCGGCAGGTTCCTCAAGGACGCGACCACCGGGGACATACGCGTGCTCCAGTACAGCGGCCGTACGCTGCTGCGCCAGCCGGTCGCGGCACAACCACACTGAGCACCGCCGTGCCCGGCCGCGCGAAGCGGGCGGCCACGGCGGATCAATCAGCCGGCGCACACACGCGGTAGGCCGGCACACACACGGTAGGACAGACGCGCGGGACCGGAGCGCGTCTGGCGGTCACGCACGCGCCCCACTGTCACTCAGAGTGAGTGTGCGGGTGCTGTGGGTGTCCGTCTCTCTCGGATCGGTATCCCGCACGCGGCACAGGCCACCTTCCCTCTCGGCGTTCCATGGGGTCTCGACATGAACTCAGACAGCAACTCCCTTACGCACGGCCGTCGGACAGTCGGTGACCGCACCCTGCACGGACTGTTCGAGAGCCGGGCGGCGCGCCGACCCGACCACACCGCCGTCGAGTGGGGCACGGTCCGGCTCAGCTACGCCGAGGTCGAACGACGTGCCAACCGCCTCGCACACCGGCTCGCCGCCCGGGGTGTGCGATCCGAGACCCGGGTCGGCGTCTGCCTGCGGCGCGGCCCCGAGCTGATCGTCTCGCTGCTCGCCGTCCTCAAGGCGGGCGGAGCCTACGTACCGCTCGACCCCAACTACCCGGCGGAGCGGCTGTCGTTCATGGTCGAGGACGCCGGGATCGAGCTGGTGATCAGCGACGGCGGGGCGGGGGCGCGGCCGGACAACGCTCCAGGCACCCTGTCCCTGGAGAGCTTGGCGGGGGCGGTCCCGGACGGCCCCGACACCGCCCCGGATGTCACCACACACCTCGACAACACCGCCTACATCCTGTTCACCTCCGGCTCCAGCGGCACCCCCAAGGGTGTGGCCGTCACCCACCGCGGCCTCCGGAACCTCGCCCTCGCGCATGTGGCGGCGCTGGCCATCGACGAGGACAGCCGCGTACTCCAGCTCGCCTCGCCCAACTTCGATGTCTCCATCGCCGACCTGGTGCAGACGTGGTACGCGGGCGCCACGCTGATCCTGCCGGAGAGCCCCACCCAGGCCGTCGGCGAAGCGCTCGGAACCCTGCTCGCCGACGCGGCCGTCACACACACCATGATGCCGCCGTCCGTGCTGGCCACGGTGACACCCCCGATCGACCTGCCACAGTTGCGCGCGCTGGCCACCGGCGGCGAGAACTGCCCGCCGGACCTGCTCGCACGCTGGGCCGGCGGCCGCCGGATGATCAATATGTACGGCCCCACCGAGGCGACCGTCACCGTCACCCTCAACGGGCCCCTGCCCGCCGGCCTCACTGCCGCGCCCGGCATCGGCCGGGCCATCGACGGCGCCCGGGTCATGGTCCTGGACGAGAAGCTGCGACCGGTGCCCGAAGGCGGGACCGGCGAACTGTGCATCGCGGGCGACGGCCTCGCCCGGGGGTACGTCAACCGCCCCGGGCTCACCGCCGAACGCTTCGTCGCGGACCCGTACGGCCCGCCCGGATCCCGGATGTACCGCACGGGCGACCTCGTCAGACTGCTGCCGGGCGACGAGCACGAGTTCATCGGCCGCGCCGACGGGCAGGTCAAAATCCGTGGCCTGCGCGTGGAGTTGGGAGAGATCGAGGCCGTACTGACCGAGCACGAGGCCGTCCTGCAGTCCGTGGTCACGCTGGCGGAGAACGCCGGTACGGGCCAACTCGTCGCCCACTACGTGCCGGTGCGTCCCGAGGCGGATCCGGGCGCCGCCGATCTGCGCCGGCACGCGTCGGGCCGGCTGCCCGTCCATATGGTGCCGACCGCCTACATCGCCATGGAGCGGTTGCCACTGACACCCAACGGCAAGGTGGACCGCAGGGCCCTTCCCGCGCCCAGTGACCTCGTCGGTGACGCGGACCGGGCCGAGTCCGCCCCGTACGCCGCACCGCGCACCGCACTGGAATCGAAACTCGCCGAGATCTGGGAAGACGTGCTCGGCCGGACGCGAATCGGTGTGACGGACGACTTCTTCACCATCGGCGGCGACTCCATCTCCGGTCTGCGGATGGCCTTCCAGGTCGAACGTCGGCTCGGCCTCACGCCCGCGTCCACCGCGCTCTTCGACCACCCGACGATCGCCGCGTACGCCGGCTACGCCGCCGGACTGACCGAGAGCGGCACCGGCACCGGAGCCAGCGGCAGCGGCAGCGGCAGCGGTAGTGAAGCGGGGACCGTGGCGTCGGCGTCGATCGTCCGCGCCGACCGGAGCGGGGCGCTGGAGGCCTCGTCCGCGCAACAGCGACTGTGGTTCCTGGACGCGTACGAACCGGGTGGGGCGGCGTACAACTGTGCCACGGGGCTGCGGCTCACCGGCGAGCTGCGGACGGAAGCGCTCGCCGCCGCGCTGACCGCGATCGTCGCCCGGCACGAGCCGTTGCGCACCACCTACACCGAAGCCGACGGCCAGGTGCTCCAGATCGTCGGCGACCCGGCGGCGGTGCCGCTGCCGGTCACCGATCTCTCGGGGGACGACGACGAACGACGGCTGGACGAGGTGCTGCGTGCGGAGGTGTCCGCGCCCTTCGACCTCGGCTCCGGACTCGTACTGCGCGCGCTGCTGGTACGGACCGCGCCCGACGATCATCTGCTGGTGCTCACCGCGCACCATATCGCCGCAGACGCCTGGTCGATGGAGGTGATCGCGCGGGAGCTGGGCGCGTTGTACGCGGCTGCCCGTACGGTGCGGTCAGCCGGCGCGGGTGCGGATGCGGGTGCGGGCGTGGGTGCCGGTGCGGATGCGGATGCCGTGCTTGCGGCTGCCGGACTGCCTGAACTCGACGTCCAGTACGCCGACTTCGCCGCCTGGCAGCGCCACCGGCAGACGGAACCGGCGGTGGATGAGCAGCTGGCCCACTGGAAGCGGGAACTGGCCGGCGTCACGCCGCTGGAGCTTCCCACCGACCGGCCGCGCCCCGCCGTCCGCACCTCCGCCGGTGCGCGACGGCTGTTCGAAGTGCCGGCCGATACCGTCCGGGGACTCACCGCCGTCGGCCGGGCACGGGGCACCACACTCTTCGCGCCGCTCGCCGCCGCCACACAGCTGCTGCTCGCCCGCTGGTCGGGCCGGCGCGACATCGTGCTCGGCACCGCGGGCTCGGGCCGGGACCGTGCCGAACTCGCCGATCTCGTCGGCTTCTTCGTCGATACGCTGGTGCTGCGCGCGGACGTGGACGAGACGCTGACCTTCGCGCAGTTCACCGACCGCGCGCGGGAGAGTGTGCGACAGGCGCTGGACCACACGCTGGTGCCGTTCGACCGGGTCGTGGACGCCGTACTCCCCGAACGCGACCCGAGCAGGCCCCCGCTCATTCAGGTCATGCTCGTCCTGCAGAATGCCCCGGCCGGGGTCCCGGAACTGCCGGGCATCGAGGCATCGACGGTCGAACTACCGCGTGAGGCAGCGCTGTTCGACGTGACGCTGGAGTTCTGGCACAACACCGAGGGCGGCCTCACGGGATCTGTCGAGTACAGCACCGATCTCTTCGACTCCACCACCATGGACCGCCTCACCCACACCCTCGGCACGCTGCTGGGCGAACTGGTCGCCGCTCCGGACCGCCCGATGGCCGAGGCCCGCACGCTGGACGCCGAGGAGACCAGGAAACTGCTGGAGGAGTGGGGCAGGGGTGGAGAGGGGGCGGAGTGCCTGACGCTGGCGGGTATCTTCCGTGGTCAGCTGGATCGGACTCCTGAGCTGCCCGCGGTGATCTGCGGTGGGGTGACGCTGACGTATGCGGAGTTGCATGGTCGTGCGGCACGGCTCGCTCGTTTTCTGATCGCCGAGGGGGTGCGGCCGGGGGAGCGGGTCGCGGTGGCGATGGAGCGTGGGGTGGAGTGGCTGGTCGCGTTGTTGGGTGTGGTGTACGCGGGTGGTGTGTATGTGCCGCTGGATCCCAACTTCCCCGCGGATCGGTTCGCGCACATGCTGGCGGATTCCCGTGCGGTGCTGGTGCTTGCGGAGTCGTCCCTCGCGGTGGCCGTGCCCGCGGACGGTGGCGTCCGGGTGCTGGAAGTGGATGCTCTGCGCGGGGAGTTGGCGGGGTTCTCGTCGGTTCTTCCCGTGGTGTCGGTGGATCTGCGGCAGCCGGCGTATGTGATCTATACGTCGGGTTCGACGGGTGTGCCGAAGGGGGTGGAGGTTCCGGGTGGTGGGTTGAGTGCGTTTGTGGCGGGGTTGGCCGAGGGGTTCGGGGTGCGGCCGGGGGATCGGGTGTTGCAGACGGCGTCGCCGAGTTTCGACGCGTCGATTCTTGAGGTGTTGTCGGGGTTGGGGCTGGGCGGTGCGTTGGTCGTGTCACCCGCCGGAGTCGTGTCGGCGGAGGATCTGGTGGGGCTGCTGGAACGTCATCGGGTGAATCACGCGTTTCTGGTGCCCGCACTGCTGTCGGCGCTTCCTGCGGTCGAGTTGCCGGAGTTGCGGTCGTTGATGGTGGGTGCGGAGGCGCTGAGCGCTGATCTGGTGGCGCGCTGGGCGCCGGGTCGGCGGATGGTGAATGCGTACGGTCCGACCGAGGCCAGTGTCGCGGCGACGTTCAGTGACGGGTTGTCGGCGGGGGCGGTCGGGGTTCCGCCGATTGGGCGGCCGGTGGCGAATGCTCGGGTGTATGTGCTGGATGGGTGGTTGCGGCCGGTTCCGGTGGGTGTGGCCGGGGAGTTGTTCATCGGTGGCGGGGGTGTGGCGCAGGGGTATGTGGGTCTTCGAGGTCTGACGGCGGAGCGGTTTGTGGCGGATCCGTTCGGTGGGCCGGGTGCGCGGATGTACCGGACCGGGGATGTGGTGCGGTGGTCGGCCGGTGGTGTGCTGGAGTTTGTGGGGCGGTCCGACGATCAGGTGAAGGTGCGGGGGTTCCGTATCGAGCTCGGTGAGGTGGAGTCCGCCCTCGTCGGCCATCCCGACATCGCGCAGGCGGTGGTGCTGGCCGTGCGGGGCCGGGCGAGTGCGAAGCGGCTGGTCGCGTACATCGTTCCGGTACCGGGAGCGGCGCCGACGGCGGCTGGTCTGCGGGAGTTCCTGGCGGGTGTGCTGCCGGAGTACATGGTGCCGTCCGCCTTCGTGGCGTTGGACGCCCTGCCGCTGATGCCGAACGGCAAGGTCGATCGCAAGGCGCTGGCCGGTGCGGAGCCGTCCGATGTCGCGGAGGCCGGGTATGTGGCACCGCGTTCGGTGACGGAGGAGACTCTGGCCGGGATCTGGTCGCGTCTCCTCGGCCTTGAGCGGGTCGGTGTGGAAGACAACTTCTTCGATCTGGGCGGGGACTCGATCCTCAGCATCCAGGTCGTCTCCCAGGCCCGCGCGGCGGGTATCGGGCTCGCCGTGCGGGACCTGTTCGTACGGCAGACCGTCGCGGCCCTCGCCGCCGCGCTGACCAGCGCCGATGCGGACGTCTCCGCCGGCCGGGACCGACCGCCCGTGGAGGGCCCTGTGGTACTCACGCCCATTCAGCGCTGGTTCTTCCGCACCCACCGCGAGGACCCCCGGCTGCTCAGCACCGCCGTACGCCTTGGCCTGCGTCCCGGCACCGACCCGGTGGCGCTGGCGGGTGCGGTGACCGCACTGGTGGCCCATCACGACGCCCTGCGACTGCGCTACGAACGGACCGGCGCCGGCTGGCGGCAGCGCAATCTCGCCGAGGACCGGTCCGTCACACTCGACCGCCACGATCTCTCGGCGCTCTCCGCACCGGCCGCGCGAGCCGCCATGGACGAAACCGTCGAGGCCCTGCGGACCGGCTTCGATCTGGCGGAAGGCCCGCTGATCCGCTTCGCGCTCTTCGAACGTGCCCAGGCGGACGATCAGTTGGCGGTGGTCGTGCACCATCTCATCGCGGACGAGGCCTCATGGCGGGTGTTGCTGGAGGATCTGGCGCTGGCGTACGGGCAGTTGGTGTCCGGGGCGGTGGTGGATCTGGGGCCGCGTTCCGCTTCGTTCCAGGAGTGGGCTTCGCGGTTGCGTGCGCATGTGGAGGCGGGTGGCTTTGACGCGGAGCTGGAGTACTGGACCCAGGTCGGCCAGGACGTACCGACCGCACTGCCTGGTCAGGGCACACCGGCGCCCGGCGCCTCGCATCAGGGCCTGGTCACCTCGGTGGAACTGTCGGCCGAGTCGACGCGGAAGCTCTGCCACGATGTCACCTCGCTGTACCGGACCGGGCCTGACGAGGTGCTGCTCGCGGTGCTCGGCCGGGTGCTGGGCCGGTGGACCGGCCAGAACCGTGTCGTTGTGGACATCGAGCGAGCGGGCCGGGAGGACGTGTTCCGGGGCGTCGATGTGTCGCGGACGGTGGGCTGGTTCAGTACGGTCTTCCCGCTGGAGCTGGCGTCCGGAACCTCCGGCGGGGGCGGCACGCCCGGTGCGGGTGGTGGCGCGGACCCGGCCGCGTGGGACGTACTGATCAAGTCCGCGAAGGAACGACTGCGTGGGGTACCCGGCCATGGTCATGGGTACGGCGCGCTGCGCTATCTCGGGGACCCCGATTCGGCGGCGGGCGACCTCGGGAGTACGGTCCGTCCGCAGGTCGGCTACAGCTGCCTGGGCGAGACCGGGACCGAGACCGAGACCAAGACCAAGACCGATGCCGATGTCCCGCCCGCCGAGAGCGCGCTCTACGACCTGGCGGGGCGGGGACCCGATGCGCGGCAGCACAGCCCGCTCGGTCCACGGGCCCACGCGCTGGATGTCGCGGGTCGTGTGGTCGACGGGCGTCTGACAGTTCACCTGGTCCGGTCGGCCGGTGTGTTCTCCGACGAGGTGATGGCGGAACTGGCGGCCGGATTCGCCGAGGAGCTGGAAAGCCTCCTGGCGCACTGCGAGTTGCCCGGTGTGGGTGGCGTCACGCCGTCGGACTTTCCGCTGTCGCCGTTGGATCAGGCGGGCCTTGACGCGGCGGTCGGTGACGGGCGTGGTGTCGAGGAGGTGCTGCCGTTGATGCCGTTGCAGTCCGGGATGCTCTTCCACGCCCTCGCCCAGGACGGCTCCAGCGCGTACTTCGAGCAGCTCATGTTCGCCGTCGACGGTGTGTCCGACACCGACCGGTTCGCCGCGTCCTGGCAACGGGTGGTCGACGAGGTGCAGGCGCTGCGGATCGGGGTGGTGTGGGAGGGCGTATCCGAGCCGGTGCAGGTGGTGCACGAGTCGGTCGCGCTGCCCGTCGAGATCCTGGACTGGCGCGCTGCCCCGACGCCCGAGCACATCTCACTCTGGACGGACCGTGTCGCCGCCGACCGGCGTCGCGGCCTGGACCTGACCTCCGTCCCACTCGCCCGGCTGACCCTGGCCCGGCTCACGGACGACCGTATCCGTGTGCTGTTCACCTTCCATCACATCCTGCTGGACGGCTGGAGCGTCGCTCGGGTGCTGTCCCTGGTGCTGGATGACTATGCGGCGCGGCGGGATGGTCTGGTGTTGCCGGTGGTGGTGGGTGGTCGTGGGTTGGGTGTTCAGGCGGGGTGGATGGCGGGGCGTGATGTGGGGGTGGCGGAGGAGTTCTGGCGCGCTGGTCTGGCGGGTTTTGATGCGCCGGTGGTGTTGCCGTATGACCGGCCGGCTGTTCATGCCGGTCAGGCTCGTTCTTCGGAGCGGGTGGAGGTGGAGTTGTCGGAGGAATTGTCCGGTCAGCTCTTTTCGTTCGCGCGGCGGCATCGGCTGACCGTCAATGCTGTGGTGCAGGGTTTGTGGGCGCTGTTGCTTTCGGGTCGCAGTGGTCAGGGTGATGTGGTGTTCGGCGCGACGACCTCGGGCCGGCCCACTGATCTCGATGGTGGCGAGGACATGGTGGGGTTGTTCATCAATTCTCTGCCGGTGCGGGTCAGGTTGGATCCGGGCCGTTCGGTGGTGGAGTGGTTGCAGGGGTTGCAGAGCGAGCAGGTCGAAGCACGCCGTCACGACCACCTCCCCCTCAACCGCGTCCAAGCACTCAGCGAACTCGGGCCCAGTCAGCCGCTGTTCGACAGTCTGGTGGTCTTCGAGAACGCCCCCGTCGACACCGATGGCGCCGCCCGGCACGGCCTGGAGATCAGCGAGATCGTGGTCGATCAGGCAACCAACTACCCCCTCAATCTCATCGTCCACAGCGGTGACCGACTGACGTTCACCCTCGCGTACGACCCGGACGTCTTCGACCGCGCCACCATCGAGAGCCTGCGCGGCGACCTCGTCCGGCACACCGGCACCGTCGCCGATGCCCCCGCCACGCGCACGCTCGCGCAGCTGGACCTTCTCGGCGGCGAGCGGAGGCACCGGGTTCTGGAGGAGTGGGGCAGGGGTGCGGAGCTGTCGGAGCGGTTGACGCCGGCGGAGATTTTCCGTGGTCAGTTGCACCGAACCCCGGATCTGCCGGCGGTGATCACTGATGAGGTGACGCTGACGTATGCCGAGTTGTACGGACGGGCGGCGCGGTTGGCGCGTTTCCTGATCGATGAGGGGGTGCGGCCCGGGCACCGGGTCGCGGTGGCGATGGAGCGCGGCGTGGAGTGGCTTGTCGCCATGCAGGCCGTCCTGCACGCGGGCGGTGTCTACGTACCGCTGGATCCCAACTTCCCCGCCGAGCGGTTCGCGCACATGCTGGCCGACTCCGGCGCGGTGCTGGTGCTTGCGGAGTCGTCCCTCGGCGCGGCCGTGCCCGCGGACGGTGGCGTCCGGGTGCTGGAAGTGGATGCTCTGCGCGGGGAGTTGGCGGGGTTCTCGTCGGTTCTTCCCGTGGTGTCGGTGGATCCGCGGCAGCCGGCGTATGTGATCTATACGTCGGGTTCGACGGGTGTGCCGAAGGGGGTGGAGGTTCCGGGTGGTGGGTTGAGTGCGTTTGTGGCGGGGTTGGCCGAGGGGTTCGGGGTGCGGCCGGGGGATCGGGTGTTGCAGACGGCGTCGCCGAGTTTCGACGCGTCGATCCTTGAGGTGTTGTCGGGGTTGGGGCTGGGCGGTGCGTTGGTCGTGTCACCCGCCGGAGTCGTGTCGGCGGAGGACCTGGTGGGGCTGCTGGAACGTCATCGGGTGAATCACGCGTTTCTGGTGCCCGCACTGCTGGCGGCACTTCCCGCGGTCGAGTTGCCGGAGTTGCGGTCGTTGATGGTGGGTGCGGAGGCGGTGAGCGCTGATCTGGTGGCGCGTTGGGCGCCGGGTCGGCGGATGGTGAACGCGTACGGTCCGACCGAGGGCACTGTCGCGGCCACACTCAGTGCTGCCCTGCCCGTGGCCCCCGAGGGAACTCCCCCGATCGGGCGGCCGGTCGCGAACGCGCGTGTGTATGTGCTGGACGGGTGGTTGCGTCCGGTTCCGGCGGGTGTGGCGGGGGAGTTGTTCATCGGTGGTGGGGGTGTGGCGCAGGGATACGTGGGTCTTCGAGGTCTGACGGCGGAGCGGTTCGTGGCGGATCCATTCGGTGGGCCGGGCGCGCGGATGTACCGGACCGGGGATGTGGTGCGGTGGCGCGGGGATGGTGTGCTGGAGTTCATGGGGCGGTCCGACGACCAGGTGAAGGTGCGGGGGTTCCGTATCGAGCTGGGCGAGGTGGAGTCCGCGCTCACCGCTCACCCCGACATCGCACAGGCTGTTGTGCTCGCCCTGCCCGTGCAGGGCACCGGGGGTGCGAAGCGGCTGGTCGCGTACGTGGTCCCGGGGGCCGGAGCCGTACCGACGGCGGCTGGTCTGCGGGAGTTCCTGGCGGGAGTGCTGCCGGAGTACATGGTGCCGTCCGCCTTTGTGACGCTGGACGCGTTGCCGTTGATGCCGAACGGCAAGGTCGACCGGAAGGCATTGCCGAGTCCTGAGGCGTCCGGTGCCGAGGAGGCCGGCTATACGGCTCCGCGTTCGGCGGCGGAGGAGACCCTGTGTGAGGTCTGGGCGCGGGTCCTCGGCCTTGAGCGGGTGGGTGTCGAGGACAACTTCTTCGATCTGGGCGGGGACTCGATCCTCAGCATCCAGGTCGTCTCCCAGGCCCGCGCGGCCGGGCTGCGCATCTCGCCCAGGGACGTGTTCGACCGCCAGACGGTACGGGCCCTGGCCGAACATCTGGGCAGGGTGGCCGCGGCGGAACAGGCCCCCGACCGGGCCGAGTCCGAACCCCCCGCACCCGTCGAGGGACCCGTACGCCTCACACCCATCCAGGAGTGGTTCTTCGGGAGCCCCGCCGGCCCCTCGCACCGCTTCGACATGTCGATGGCCGCCACGCTCGCTCCCGGTACGGACCTCGACGCGCTCGCGGGCGCGGTCGCCGCCCTGGTGGCTCACCACGACGCGCTGCGGCTGCGCTTCGTACGCGACGAGGCGGGCGTATGGACGCAGCACGTCACCGACACGGCGGCAGGCACACACACGTACACGGAACACACCGACCTCGCGCATCTCCCGTCCGGCGAGCGGCAGTCCGAGATGGACCGGCTCACGGACGTGGCCCGCGACGCGCTGGATCTCACCGACGGGCCGCTGCTCCGCGCGCTGGCCTTCGGGCTCGGAGAGGACGGCGACCGGCTGGTGCTGCTCGTCCACCACGCCGTGGTCGACGGCGTGTCGTGGCGGGTGTTGCTGGAGGATCTGGCGCTGGCGGACGGGCAGTTGGTGTCCGGGGCGGTGGTGGATCTGGGGCCGCGTTCCGTGTCGTTCCAGGAGTGGGCTTCGCGGTTGCGTGCGCATGTGGAGGCGGGCGGTTTTGACGCGGAACTGGAGTACTGGACCCGGGTAGGCCAGGACGTACCCACCGAGCTGCCGGGCGCGATCACAACGGCCGTGCCGTCCGAGCCGACGGATCCCACCGAGCCCACTGAGCCCACTGATCCAATCCAGCCGGCCACCGCTTCCGCCGAGTTGTCGGCCGACGCCACACACAGGCTCCTGCACAAGGTCCCCTCGGTGTACCGCACGCGGGTCAACGAGGTGCTGCTCGCCGTCCTCGCCCGCGTCCTCGGCCGGTGGACCGGCCAGGACCGCGTCCTGGTGGACGTCGAGGGGCACGGCCGGGAGGAGATCTTCCCTGACGTCGATCTGTCCCGGACCGTGGGCTGGTTCACCACCGTCTTCCCGCTGGAGTTGGCGTCCGGTACGGAGAGGGGACCCCGCTCCGACGGCGATCCG
Organism: Streptomyces sp. NPDC056835; assembly: GCF_042789485.1. Lineage (NCBI taxonomy): Bacteria > Bacillati > Actinomycetota > Actinomycetes > Kitasatosporales > Streptomycetaceae > Streptomyces > Streptomyces sp. NPDC056835. The sequence continues at coordinate 148,262 of NZ_JBHUBB010000004.1, read as the reverse complement.
GGCGAGGCCCCCTGGGACGTACTGGTCAAGTCCGCCAAGGAGCGGCTGCGTTCGGTGCCCGGCCGGGGACTCGGTTACGGTGCGCTGCGCCGGCTGCGCCGCTCCGTCCCCGAGATCCACCCGCAGGTCAGCTTCAACTACCTCGGCCAGTTCGATACCGGCACGAACGGCTCCGCCTCGCAAGGGCCCCTCCAAGAGGTCGGGTTCATCCAGGACGGCGCCGGTCTGCTCGCCGGTCGCGACCACGCGCTCGATGTGACCTCCCGGGTCGCGGACGGCCGGCTGCTGGTCAACTTCGTCTGGGCGTCCGGTGTGTTCTCCGACGAGGTGATGGGGTCCCTGGCATCGGGATTCATCAGCGAGCTGGAGGATTTCCTCGCCCACTGCGAGTTGCCCGGTGTGGGTGGCGTCACGCCGTCGGACTTTCCGCTGTCGCCGTTGGATCAGGCGGGCCTTGACGCGGCGGTCGGTGATGGGCGTGGTGCCGAGGAGGTGCTGCCGTTGATGCCGTTGCAGTCCGGGATGCTCTTCCACGCCCTCGCCGACGCGGACAGGCCGGCCTATTTCGAGCAGCTGATGTACGTGGTCGACGGTGTGCCGGATGTCGACCGGTTCGCCGCGTCCTGGCAGCGCATGGTCGACGAGATACAGGCGCTGCGGATCGGGGTGGTGTGGGAGGGCGTGCCCGAGCCGGTGCAGGTGGTGCACCGGGAGGTACGGCTGCCCGTCGAGATCCTGGACTGGCGCGACAGCCTGCTGACGGAACAGGACGCCCGCTGGGAAGCTCTGCTGGCCGCCGACCACAAGCGCGGTCTCGACCTGCGGCAGGTGCCGCTGGCCCGGCTGACCCTGGCCCGGCTCGGGGAGGGCCGCGTCCGTGTGCTGTTCACCTTCCATCACATCCTGCTGGACGGCTGGAGCGTCGCTCGGGTGTTGTCCCTGGTGCTGGATGACTATGCGGCGCGGCGGGATGGTTTGGTGTTGCCGGTGGTGGTGGGTGGTCGTGGGTTGGGTGTTCAGGCGGGGTGGATGGCGGGGCGTGATGTGGGGGTGGCGGAGGAGTTCTGGCGCGCTGGTCTGGCGGGTTTTGATGCGCCGGTGGTGTTGCCGTATGACCGGCCGGCTGTTCATGCCGGTCAGGCTCGTTCTTCGGAGCGGGTGGAGGTGGAGTTGTCGGAGGAGTTGTCCGGTCAGCTCTTTTCGTTCGCGCGGCGGCATCGGCTGACCGTCAATGCTGTGGTGCAGGGTTTGTGGGCGCTGTTGCTTTCGGGTCGCAGTGGTCAGGGTGATGTGGTGTTCGGCGCGACGACCTCGGGCCGGCCCACTGATCTCGATGGTGGCGAGGACATGGTGGGGTTGTTCATCAATTCTCTGCCGGTGCGGGTCAGGTTGGATCCGGGCCGTTCGGTGGTGGAGTGGTTGCAGGGGTTGCAGAGCGAGCAGGTCGAGGCCCGCCGTCACGACCACCTTCCCCTCAACCGGGTCCAAGCACTCAGCGAACTCCCGATGAACCAACCGCTCTTCGACAGTCTCGTCATCTTCGAGAACTATCCGGTCGACACCGACGCCGCCGACCGGCACGGCCTGACCGTCAGCGAGGTCGGCTCGGTCGAGGCGACCAACTACCCCCTCAACCTGGCCGCGTTCACCGGCAAACGGCTCGTGCTGATCCTGCTCTTCGACCCCGACGTCTTCGACCGCACCACCGTCGAGGGGCTGCGCGACCAGCTCACCCTGCACGCCCGGAGCCTGGTCGAGGTGACGGACGAGAAGATCGCCGGGCTCGCCCTCGTCACTCCCCGCCGACGGAACGAGATCCTGCGGACCTGGGGCCGTGGGGCCCCCGGCGACGGCGGGCACACCCTCACCGGGATCTTCGCCGAACAGGTAGCGCGGGTTCCCGGTAACACCGCTCTGATCGTGGGTGATGAGCGGGTCTCCTACGCCGAACTGGACACTCGCGCCAACCGCCTGGCCCATCATCTCGTCGAGCGAGGGGTACGGCCCGACTCCCGGGTCGGTGTCTGCCTCGGACGCCGCACCGAACTGTTCGTCGCTCTGCTGGCGGTGCTCAAGGCCGGCGGGGCGTACGTACCACTGGACCCGGAGTACCCCGCCGACCGTCTGGCCTTCATGGTCTCCGACTCCGGAGCCGGACTCGTGGTCACGGACAGCGCCTGCGCCGGGGCCCTGCCGCCCACCGACGCCCATATCCTGCTCCTGGACGACACAACCGAGCGCGTCGCCGTCGCGGACCGGCCCGAGCACGCGCCGGAGGTGACCGTACGGCCCGACAACCTCGCGCATGTCATCTACACCTCCGGCTCCACCGGCCGCCCCAAGGGCGCCGTACTCCCGCACCGCGGTGTGCTGCGCGTCGCCCGCGATCCCAAGCTCGCGATGACCGAACGCGATGTCGTCGGCCAGCTGGCCACCGTCTCCTTCGATGCCGGCACACTGGAGATCTGGAGTGCCCTGCTCAACGGCGCCGCGCTGGCGGTCAGCCCCACCCGGGTGATGTCCGCGGCCGAGACGGGTGAGTTCCTGCACTCGCGCGGTGTGACCGCGATCTGGATCACCGCCGGACTGTTCCACGAGATCGTGGACAGCGATGTGCGGGTCTTCTCGGGCCTGCGGCTGATCATGTCGGGTGGTGACACCCTCTCGCCGGCACACTGCGTCAAGGTGGTCGAGGAACTGCCCGGTGTCCGCATGATCAACGGCTACGGGCCGACCGAGGGTACCGTCTTCACCTCACTGTTCGTCGTCAACGACAACTACGCGGGCAGCGGCCCGATGCCGATCGGCACCCCCATCGCGGGCACCGGCGTGTACGTACTGGACGCCGCGCTGCGGCCGGTGCCGCCGGGGGTGGCCGGTGAGCTGTATCTGTCCGGCGACGGTATGGCGCGCGGGTATGTGAACCGGCCCGGCATCACCGCCGAGCGCTTCGTCGCCGACCCGTTCGGTCCTCCGGGCTCCCGGATGTACCGCTCCGGCGACCTGGTGCGCTGGCTGCCCGACGGCAACCTCGACTTCGTCTCCCGTACCGACTTCCAGGTCAAGATCCGCGGCCAGCGCATCGAACTGGGCGAGATCGAGTCGGCCGCCGCCGGATATCCGGGCGTCGCCCGGGCGCTGGTGCTGGCGCGCGAGGACATCCCGGGCAGCAAACGGCTGGTGGCGTACGTCGTGCCCGAGGCCGGTGCGCCGACGGTCGAGCCGGACGAGGTGAAGAGCTTCGTCGGCCGCTCGCTGCCCGCCCATATGGTCCCGGCCGCCGTACTCGTCCTGGACGTCTTCCCGCTCACCCCGAACGGCAAGGTCGACCGGCGCGCGCTGCCCTCGCCGGAGGAGCTGGCGGGGGAGGGCGGCGAGGGCCTTGCCCCGCGCGACCCGGGCGAGGAACTGGTGGCCGGGATCTGGGCCGAGGTACTGGGGCTTGAGAGCGTCGGCGTCCTGGACAACTTCTTCGATCTGGGCGGCGATTCGATCCTCAGCATCCAGGTGATCTCCCGGGTCCGTGAGGTGTTCGCCGTCGATCTGCCCGCCCGCACACTCTTCGACAACCCGACGGTGGCGGACCTGGCGTCGGCGGTCGAGACCCAGGTGCTGGCGGAACTGGAGTAGCCGGCGGCTGGAGTGTGGCGCGCAGCAGGAGTGTGGCCCGCGCCAGAAGTGTGGTCCACGGCAGCAGTGTGGCCCGCGGTAGAAGTGTGGCGCGCGCCAGAAGTGTGGCCCGTGGCCGGATCAGCCTCGGCAGTACCCGTACGACCTCGTGGCACTCGTAGAGGAGAGAGACGCATGGACGCGGCATCACGCGAGAGCTGGATTCAGTCCCTGCCCGAGCATGTGCGGGACAGGATGCGCTCCCGGCTGGCCGGCGGCGACGACGGGAAGGCCCGGCCCGGCCGGATCGCCCCGGCCCGCCGTGACCGCGACCTGCCGCTGTCGTTCGCCCAGCAACGGCTCTGGTTCCTGGACGAGTTCGAGCCCGGCAGCGCGGAGTACAACTCCTGCTCGGCGCTGCGGGTCACCGGCGATCTGGACGTTCCCGCGCTGGCCGCCGGGCTCTCGGCGCTGGTGGTACGGCACGAATCACTGCGCACCACCTTCGACGCGGTGGACGGGCAGGGCGTACAGCTCATCGGTGAACCCTTCGCGGTGCCGGTGCCCGTCACCGACGTGCCACCGGCCCCCGACGCCGAGCGGGACCTGATCGTCAGGAGCCTGCTCAGGGCAGAGGTGACACGCCCCTTCGATCTGCGCACCGGCCCGCTGCTGCGCGCGCTTCTGGTGAAGCTGGACGACACCACTCACATCCTCGTACTGACGATGCATCACATCGTCACGGACGGCTGGTCGATGGGCATCCTGGAGCGTGAGCTGAGCGCGCTCTACGCCGGGGCCCTGCCGCCGGGGCCGCGTGAGGCCGCCGACCTGCTGGAACGTGCCGGGCTGACACCACTGTCCCTGGGGTACGCGGACTTCGTCGTCTGGCAGCGCGAGCGGCTGACCGGCGGTGAGCTGGACCGCCAACTCGACTACTGGCGGCGGAAACTGGCCGCGCTGACACCGCTGGACACGGCCACCGACCGGCCGCGTCCCGCCGTACGCGGGTACGCCGGCGCCGCGTACCCCGTTCGCTTCCCCGCCGAACTCACCGAGCGGCTGGCCGCCCTCGCGCGGGGGCGCGGCGCGACCCTGTTCATGGCCGTGACCGCGCTCAGCCAGCTGCTGTTGTCCCGCCACTCGGGCCGGCGTGACATCGCCGTCGGCACCCCTGTCTCCGGCCGTGACCGAGGAGAGGTCGAGCCGATCGTCGGCTTCTTCGTCAACACTCTCGTGCTGCGGTCGGACGTGGACGAACTGCGAACGTTCGGGGAGTTCCTGGACTCCGTACGCGAAACGGTGCTGGAGGCGTTCGCGCACGGCGAGGCGCCCTTCGAGCAGGTGGTGGACGCCCTGGTCACCGAGCGCGACCTGAGCCGTCCACCGCTGGTACAGGCGATGGTCGCGCTCCAGAACGCACCCTCCGAGCCCCTGCGACTGGACGGCGTACAACTGGCCGAGGAGCCGCTACCCCGTGATTTCTCGCTCTTCGATCTGACCTTCACCTACTGGGAGGAGGGTGGGGAGCTGCGGGGTTCGGTCGAATACAGCACGGATCTGTTCGACGCGTCCACGATCGAGCGGCTGACCGGTCATCTGGTGACACTGGCCGAGGCGCTGGCAGCGCCCGGTGGTGCCGAGCGTCCGATGGCGGCGCTCACCATGCTGACCGAGGGCGAGCTGACACGTATCGATGCCCATCGGGCGGGTACGGAGCGGGCGTTGCCGGACACCAGCGCCGTCGAGCTGTTCCAGCGGCAGGTGGCCCGTAACCCCGACGCGCCCGCCGTTGTCACCGACAGCGGAACACTGAGCTACGCCGAGCTCAACGAGCGCGCCAACCGGCTCGCCCACGAACTGGCCGCCCAGGGCGTCGGCCCCGAAGACGTGGTCGCGCTCTCCATGCCGCGCTCCGCCGACCTGATGGTGACGCTGTACGCGGTGCTCAAGACGGGCGCGGCCTATCTGCCGGTCGACCCCGACTACCCGGCCGAACGGGTCGCCGCGCTGCTCGCCGACGCCCGCCCCGTACACGTGATCACCCAACGCGCCGCCGATCTTCCGGTACGGCCCGGCCCGGGCACCCGGCATCTGGTACTCGACCTGCCCGCCACCCGCGAGGCGCTGGCCTCGCGGTCGGTGGCGGACCTCACCGACGCGGACCGGCGGGCCCCGCTGCGGCCCGGAAACGCCGCGTACGTCATCTACACCTCGGGTTCCACCGGCCGCCCCAAGGGGGTCGTCGTACCGCACAGCGGACTCACCCACTACCTTCGCTGGTGCGAGGGTTCATATCCCGGCATCCGGGGCGGTGCGATATTGCACTCCTCGGTCTCCTTCGATCTGACCGTCACCACCCTGTTCGCACCGCTCGCCGTCGGCGGCACGGTCTACGTCAGCGCGCTGGAGGACATCGACCCGAGGCTGTGGGGCGCCGGCGGGCCCGCGCCCACCTTCATCAAGGCCACCCCCAGCCATCTGCCGCTGCTGGAGTCGCTGCCCGACGAGGTCCTTGCCCGGGGCGATCTGGTGCTGGGCGGCGAGCAGTTGCTCGGCGAGGCACTGGCCCCCTGGCGGGCGCGGCACCGCGACACGAGCGTCGTCAACGAGTACGGACCCACCGAGGCGACGGTCGGCTGTGTCGTACACACCCTCGCGCCGGGCGACGCCGACCCGGCCGGCGCGGTCCTGATCGGCAGACCCTCCTGGAACACACGTGGCTATGTACTGGACGGGCTGCTGCGGCCGGTGCCTGTGGGCGTGCCCGGTGAGTTGTATCTCGCGGGTGAGCAGCTTGCCCGTGGGTATCTGGGGCGGCCGGGGCTGACCGCGGAGCGTTTCGTGGCGGACCCGTTCGGCGCGCCGGGCGGACGGATGTACCGTACGGGCGACCTGGTGCGCCGTACGGCCGACGGCGCCCTGGAGTACCAGGGCCGCACCGACGACCAGGTCAAGATACGCGCGCACCGCGTCGAACTGGGCGAGGTGGAGGCCGCGTTGGCCGCGGCGCCCGGCGTCGGACAGGCGTGTGTGGTGGCCGCCGACGCCCCCGGCGGGCTCCGGCTGGTGGGGTACGTCACCGCGCGGCCCGAGAGCCCCGACGGCCCCGGGACCGACATGCGCGGCCTCGGGACCGACATGCACGGTCCCGGGACCGATACGCACGCCCCCGCGCTCGAAGCCGCCACCGTCAGGGAGTACGCGACCCGCGCTCTGCCCGACTACATGGTCCCCGCCGTCGTCGTCGTCCTCGACACACTGCCACTGACCATCAACGGCAAGGTCGACCGCAGGGCGCTGCCCGCCCCCGACCCCTCGCTCCTCGCCGCCACCGCCGAGCGCGTCGCCCCGCGCAACGCCCTGGAAGAGGCGCTGGCCGGCATCTGGATGAGCGTGCTCCACCTCGACGGCATCGGCGTCCTCGACAACTTCTTCGAACTGGGCGGCAATTCGATCCTCAGCATCCAGGTGATCTCCCGGGTGCGGAAGACCTTCGGGATCGAACTGTCCGCCCGTGCGCTCTTCGACCGGCCGACCATCGCCGAGTTCGCCGAGCGGGTCGCCGACGGCCGCGCCGCCGGACACACCGCGCGCATCGCCCCGGCCGGCCGCGACCGCGATCTGCCACTGTCGTTCGCACAACAACGCCTCTGGTTCCTGGACGAGTTCGAATCGGGCAACCCGGCCTACAACGCGGGCGGAGTGCTACGGCTCACCGGCCCGCTGGACATCTCCGCGCTCTCGGCCGCGCTGTCGGCGCTGGTGGCACGGCACGAATCGCTCCGCACCACCTTCGGCGCGGTCGACGGCCGCGCCGTACAGCTGATCGGTGCTCCCTACGAAGTCCCGGTCCCGGTCACCGAGCCCACCACGACCGATCCGGGCGAGCGCGAGCGGGAACTTCAAGCCACCCTGGCCGCCCGGTTCGCCCTGCCGATGGACCTGCGGAACGGTCCGCTGCTGCGTGCCCTGCTGGTCCGCGCGGCGCCGGACGATCACGCGCTCGCTGTGACGATCCATCACATCGTCACGGACGGCTGGTCGATGGGCGTGGTCTCGCGCGAACTCGGCGCGCTCTACAACGCGGCCCTCGAAACCGGCTCGCGCGATGCCGCCCACCTGCTGCGACACAGCACCCTGCCCCCGCTCGCCGTGCAGTACGCGGACTACGCCGTATGGCAGCGCGAGCACCTCACCGAGCAGGAGCTCGACGCCCAACTCGGCTTCTGGCGGCGCAAGCTGGCCGGGGTGCGGCCACTGGAGCTGCCCGCCGACCGGCCCCGTCCCCCCATCCTCGGCTACTCCGGAGCGCTGCACACCTTCCGGCTCTCCGCCCGCGCCACCGACGGACTGACCCGCGCGGCCCAGGAACACGGCGCGTCCCTCTTCATGGCCACCACGGCGCTCAGCTCCCTGCTGCTCGCACGCTGGTCCGGCCGGAGGGACATCGCGCTCGGCACCCTCAGCTCCGGACGCGACCGGGCCGAGGTCGAGGGGCTGATCGGCTTCTTCGTCAACACCCTGGTGCTGCGGTCGGACGTGGACGAACTGCGCACGTTCGGGGAGTTCCTGGACTCCGTGCGCGAAACGGTGCTGGAGGCGTTCGCGCATGGCGAGGCGCCGTTCTCCCGGGTGGTCGACGCGGTCGTCACCGAACGTGATCTGAGCCGGCCCCCGCTGGTGCAGGCGCTGATCGCCTTCCAGAACACGCCCGCCGCGCCGATGCGACTGCATGGTGTGGAACTCTCCGAGCAGCCGCTCTCCCGTGATTTCTCGCTCTTCGATCTGACCTTCACCTTTTGGGAGGAGGGTGGGGAGCTGCGGGGTTCGGTCGAATACAGCACGGATCTGTTCGACGCGTCCACGATCGAGCGGCTGACCGGTCATCTGGTGACACTGGCCGAGGCGCTGGCCGCGCCCGGTGGTGCCGAGCGTCCGATGGCGGCGCTCACCATGCTGACCGAGGGCGAGCAGACACGTATCGACGCGCACCGGGCCGGTGCGGAGCGGGCGTTGCCGGACGCCACCGTGATCGATCTCTTCCAGCGGCAGGCGGCCCGTACCCCCGACGCGCCCGCCGTCGTCAGCCATGGCACCACCCTGAGCTACGCCGAGCTGAACGAGCGCGCCAACCGGCTCGCGCACCATCTGATCGCCCAGGGCGTCGGACCGGAGGATGTCGTCGCGCTCGCGCTGCCCCGCTCCCTCACCCTCGTCGTCGCGCTGCTCGCCGTCCTCAAGACGGGCGGCGCCTATCTGCCGCTCGACCCCGGTCACCCCGCCGACCGGCTCGCGTACACACTGCGGGACGCGGAGCCCGTCCACGTACTCACCGACACCGCCACCCGCGCCCTCGTCGCGGACAGCAAGAGCCCCCTGCTGCTCCTCGACAACCCGGCGGGCGCCGAGGGTTACGACCCCTCGGCCTACGAGGCGGTGGATCCGGTACGGCGGCACGCCGCCCAGCACCCGGCCTATGTCATCTACACCTCGGGCTCCACCGGGCGGCCCAAGGGCGTGGTGATTCCCCACGCGGCGCTCGCCACCTTCCTCGCCTGCATGGCCGACCGGTTCCCGCTCACCTCCACCGACCAGCTGCTGTCCGTCACCACCATCAGCTTCGACATCGCGGCGCTGGAGATCTATCTCCCGCTGCTCGCCGGAGCGAGTGTGATCGTCGCGGAGCAGGAGGCCGTCAGCGACCCCGACCGGCTGGCGCGGATCCTCGAAGACTCCGGGGCGGGCATCGTGCAGGCCACCCCGTCGCTGTGGCGGATGCTGCTCGCCGTACGGCCCGATGTGGTCAAGGGACTGCGGGTACTCGTCGGTGGTGAGGCGCTGCCACCGGATCTCGCGGGGCGGCTCGCCGGTTCCGCCGCGAGCGTCACCAACCTGTACGGTCCGACCGAGGTCACCATCTGGGCGACCACCGAGGATGTACGGCCCGGTGTACGGCACGGGATCGGCGGGCCGGTCTGGAACACCCGGCTGCACATACTGGACGGGCTGCTGCGGCCGGTGCCTGTCGGTGTGCCCGGTGAGTTGTATCTCGCGGGTGAGCAGCTTGCCCGTGGGTATCTGGGACGGCCGGGGCTGACCGCGGAACGATTCGTGGCGGACCCGTTCGGCGCGCCGGGCGCGCGGATGTACCGTACCGGCGATCTGGTGCGATGGACCGACCGAGGCACCGTCGAATACCTCGGCCGCACCGACCACCAGGTCAAGATCCGCGGGCTGCGGATCGAACTGGGCGAGGTGGAGGCCGTGTTGGCCGCCGCGCCCGGTGTCGGGCAGGCGTGTGTGATCGCCGCCGAGGGCCCGAACGGACCCCGGCTGGTCGGCTATGTCACCCCTCACCCGGACGGTCCCGCGCTCGGCACCGTTGCCCATGGGCGCGACACCGTTGCCGACGGTCTCGGTATCGATGGCCTGGACGCTGACGGCCTTCGCACCGTTGGCCTCGGCACCGTTGGCCCCGGGCTCGACAGCGAGACCTACTCGCTCGACACCGACGCGCTGCGCCGGCACGCGGGTCTGACCCTGCCCGACTACATGATCCCCGCCGCCCTCGTCGTACTCCGCGAACTGCCCCTGACGGCCAATGGAAAGGTCGACCGCAAGGCGCTCCCGGCGCCGGAGCCGACCGGCACGGCCGGGGACCCCGACGCGCGGCCGGTCTCCGACACCGAAGTGCTGCTCGCCGGGATCTTCGCCGAACTGCTCGGCCTCGAAGACGTGGGCCTGGACGACAACTTCTTCCATCTCGGCGGTGACTCGATCCTCAGCATCCAGCTGGTGGCGCGCACCCGCGCCGCCGGGGTGCCGCTCACCTCGAAGGACGTCTTCCGCGCCGCGACGGTCCGCGCGCTGGCGGAGCTGGTCGACAGCGCGGCGTCCGGCCCGGGCGACGGACCGGCGTCACCGACCGCGACGACGACGGGGCCGCTGCCGCTCACCCCCGTACAACGCCGCTTCTTCGAGACGTACCGCACCGACCCGCACCACTACAACATGTCCGTCCAGCTGGAGCTGGCGCCGGACACCGACCACGACGCGCTGATCCGGGCCGTCACCGCCGTCCTGGCGCGCCACGAGGCCCTGCGGACCCGTTTCACCGGCGCCGCCGCCGTACGTACCCAGCACATCGCCCCGGAGTCGCAGGCCGTCCCCGTCGCCCGGCGGGACATCTTCGGCGTCACCGCGCGGGAGCTGGCGGAGATCGTGGACCGGGCGGTGGCCGAGGTCCAGGCGTCACTGGATCTCGCCGAAGGGCCGGTGGCGCGCGCTGTCCTCTTCGACGGCGGCGCGGGCAGCGCGCCCCGACTGCTGCTGGTCGCCCACCACTTGGTGACCGACGCGGTCTCGCTGCGAGTCCTGCTCGCGGACATCGACTCCACCTACCGGCAGGCACGAGAGGGCGAGCCGGTACGGGTCGAGCCGGTCCGTTCATCCTTCGCGCGGTGGGCCGCGCGGTTGAACGAGCACGCCCAGGATGGTGCCTTCGCATCCGAACTCCCCTATTGGAAAGAGGTGCTGGAGCGCGAATCCGCTCCTCTTCCGGTGGACGGACCGGGACCGAATACGGTCGCGTCGGAAGCGGAATTCACCGTCGAACTGGACGAGCCGGAGACCGAGGCGCTTCTGCGTACGGCGCCCGCCGCGTTCCGCGTCCGTACGGAGGACATTCTGCTGACCGCGCTCGGCGCGAGCCTTTCCGGCTGGGCGGGTGGAGCCGGCGTCACCATCGACCTCGAAGGCCATGGCCGTGAAGAGCTGTTCGACGACCTCGATCTGTCGCGTACGGTCGGCTGGTTCACCACCATCCATCCGGTCCATCTGAACGTCCCCGGTGATCAGCCGCCGAGGGCGCGTGTGAAGCTCGTGGGCCGACAACTGCGTGCTGTCCCCGGGCAGGGACTGGGATACGGCGCCCTGCGCCATCTCAAGCGGGAGCCCACGCTGGTCGGCGCGCCCGCGCCGCAGGTGGTCTTCAACTACCTCGGCCGGTTCGACGACGCCCCGGGAGCCACCGGGGGCGGTCCGGTACGCGCCGTACTGCCGGCCGTCGCCCAGCAGAGCGAGCGCGCCGAGCGGCCCCATCTGCTCGATATCACCGGAGTCGTCATCGCCGGACGGTTCAGGCTCGCCATCCGCTATTCCGGCGCGACGCATCACGAAAAGACCATCGCCGGGCTCTCCGGGGAATTCGTACGCGAATTGCGCGCGCTCCTCGGCTGACGCCCCGGCCTTCCTCGCATCCGAATCCGAATGAGAAGGAACACAGAAATGTCGGTACCGTTCGAGAACAATGACGCTTTCTATCTCGTACTCGTCAATACGGAGGGCCAGCACTCGGTGTGGCCCACCTTCGCCGAGGTACCCAAGGGCTGGGAGGTCGTCTTCGGCCCCCAACGGCGGCAGGAGTGCCTGGACTTCGTGGAGACCAACTGGACCGATATGCGGCCCAAGTCCCTGATCGAGGCCATGGGCGGGTGACGTGACCCGTTCAGCCCAGGGATCCCGTACAGCGCGCATAGTCCGTACAACACGCACCACCTGTACATTCCGTACACATCGGACGGAGGACAGCAGATGACCGAGAGCTCTCCCACCGAGGTCAATGTGGCCCGGGTGCGTGAGTACTACCGGTTGGTGGACGCGGACGACATCCTCGGACTCGTCTCCCTCTTCGCGGAGGACGCCGTCTACCGGCGGCCGGGGTACGAGCCCATGCGCGGTCACACCGGTCTGACCGCCTTCTACACCGGCGAGCGCGTGATCGAGAGCGGCCGGCACACCGTCGCCACGATCGTCGCGCGGGGCGACCAGGTCGCGGTCAACGGAGTCTTCGAGGGTGTCCTCAAGGACGGCCGCCAAGTGCACCTGGAATTCGCCGACTTCTTCCTGCTCAACGGCGAGCGGCGGTTCAGCAGACGGGACACCTACTTCTTCGCCCCACTGGTGTGACCCACCGCCGCTCCGGCCGCGCACCCGGTCTCATCGCCCGGCCCCGCCCCGTCCACTCCACCTCGCCCGCCCCGCCTACCGCGCCCACCCCGCCCCACCCCGATCGCACGAACCGCCACAGGAGGCCGGAGTGCATATCGTGTCCACACCCGTAGCCCGACCACTGACGGCGCCGGAGCGCGCGGAGCGCTGCGCCGCCCCCGCCTTCGGCACCGCGTTCACCGAGCACATGGTCTCCGCCCGATGGAACCTCGAACAGGGCTGGCACGACGTCGAGTTGGTCCCGTACGGTCCGCTGCTCCTGGACCCCGCCACGGTCGGTCTGCACTACGGACAGGTCGTCTTCGAAGGGCTGAAGGCGTTCCGTTCGCACACCGGCGAGGTCGCGGTCTTCCGGCCGGACGCGCACGCCGGACGGATGCGGGCCTCGGCCCGCCGCCTCATGATGCCCGAGCCGCCCGAGGAGCTGTTCCTCGCGGCGGTGGACGCCCTGGTCGCCCAGGACCAGGAGTGGATACCCGACGACCCCGGCATGAGTTTGTATCTGCGCCCCCTTCTCTTCGCGAGTGAGCGCACCCTCGCTCTGCGTCCCGCCCGTGAGTACCGCTTCCTGCTGGTGGCGTTCATCACCGAGGGCTACTTCGGCCAAGGCCAGCGCCCGGTACGGGTATGGGTCACCGACGAGTACACCCGGGCCGCCGCCGGTGGCACCGGAGCCGCCAAATGCGCGGGCAACTACGCCGGAAGCCTGCTCGCCCAGGAGGAGGCCCGGCGCAGGGGGTGCGACCAAGTCGTCTGGCTCGACCCGGTGGAGCGCCGCTGGGTCGAGGAGATGGGAGGCATGAATCTCTTCTTCGTGTACGGATCCGGCGATTCGGCCCGATTGGTCACCCCGCCACTGACGGGCAGCCTGCTGCCCGGCGTCACCCGTGACGCGCTGCTGCGACTGGCACCCACCCTCGGTGTGCCGGTGAGCGAGGCGCCACTGAGCCTGGAGCGGTGGCGGGCCGACTGCGCCTCCGGCGCGATCACTGAGGTCTTCGCGTGCGGCACAGCCGCTCGGATCAGCCCTGTCAACGAGGTCAGCACCAAGGACGGCTCCTGGACCATCGGCGAGGGCTCTTGCGGCGAGGGCTCTTCCGGCAAGGGCGCCCTCGGCAAGGGCACCGGCGGCGCGGTCACGGCCGGCGAGATCACCGGCAGACTCTCCGCCGCGTTGTTCGGTATCCAGCGCGGCGAACTGCCCGACGCCCACTCCTGGATGCGGCCGGTGGCCCCGGCCAGACAGTCGGCGACCACATGAACGAGACCGCCGGCCGCGACGAACTCGTCGCGTCGCAGCGTCTGTTGAACCTGCTGGAGGAGTCCGGCGCACGCTACGAACTCCTGGCGCACGCGCCCGAGGGCCGGACCGCGCCCGCCAGCGCGCTGCGCGGCCATGCCCTGACGGCAGCGGCCAAATGCATGATCGTCACCGTTCTCGGCGGCACCCCGGCCGAGCGGCACATCCTCGCGGTGATCCCCGGCGACCGCCGGGTGGACCTGGAGCGGGTCGGGGCGGAGTGCGGTGGGAAGCGTGCCCAACTCGCCCGGCGCGACCTCGCGGAGAGCCTGACCGGCTGTGTGAGCGGCAGCATAATCCCGTTCTCGTTCCACGACGAGCTGACCGTGCTGGCCGACCCGGCGCTCTTCGCGGAGCCGACGTTGTACTTCAACGCGGCCAGGCTGGACCTGTCGGTGGCGCTCGCCACCGAGGACTATCTGACCCTCGCCAACCCCAAGATCGTCCCGATCGCCTCCTGACGCGGTCGGTGAGCGTGTCACCGTCCAGCCGGTCGGAAGAGCGAGGCAATCCGAGAGGACCGACACCCCCATGACCGTGCTCGACGAGATCATCGGCGGAGTACGCGAAAACGTCACCGAGCGCCAACGACATTTCCCCGAAGGTGAGTTGCGCGAGCGGGCGCTGAGCCGGGCGCCCGCTCTCGACGCCGCGGCCGCGCTGCGCGGCACCACGGGCGTGCGGGTCATCGCCGAGGTGAAGCGCGCCGGCCCGTCCAAGGGCGCGCTGGCCGCCATCACCGACCCGGCGGCGCTGGCCGGGGAGTACGAACGGGGCGGCGCGGCGGCGGTGAGCGTCCTGACGGAGGGGCGCCGCTTCCACGGCTCGCTCGCCGACCTGGACGAGGTCCGCGCCGAGGTACGGATCCCCGTACTGCGCAAGGACTTTGTCGTCACTCCGTACCAGCTGTGGGAGACCAGGGCGCATGGAGCGGACCTGGCGCTGCTGATCGTGGCGGCGCTTGCGCAGGACGAGCTCGCCGCGCTGCTGAAGCTCGCGGGTGAGCTGGGGCTCACAGCGCTGCTGGAGGTGCACGACGAGGAGGAGACCGATCGCGCGCTCGCGCTCGGCGCGTCGGTGATCGGTGTCAACGCCCGCGATCTGAAGACCCTCCGTATCGACCGCGGCACCTTCGCGCGGCTCGCCCCGCGTATCCCGGAGGGGGTGGTACGTATCGCGGAATCCGGTATCCGGGGGCCCGAGGATGTGGCCAATGCCGCCGCGCACGGCGCGGACGCGGTACTGGTGGGAGAGGCGCTGGTCACCGCCGCGGGTCCGGGCTCCGCGCTGGCGGCATTGCGCGCGGCGGGCCGGGACGGGGCGCGGCACCGCGGCCGCCGGTAATCCTCGGCCGGGGGTAGTGGGGGCGCCCCGCTGCCCCCGCTGCCTCGTCCGTAAGTGCTCTCTCTGCCATTCGTCGTCCCTATTCATGATTGCTTCCGAACCGGGACCGCCCGAACACCGGTCCGGGTACGGAGCCCGGTCCAGTCGGGGAAACCGGTGCGGTCCACTCCGCGGATGCCTGGCGGTGTTCTCCAGGTGGGTCGCAATTCTTCCGCTACGCCTCTCCCGAGCCGGAACCGAATTCGAGCCGCCGATTCCCCATGCCGTTCCGCCCCGCTTCGCGTGGGGCTTTCCATCAAACTTTCCGTACCGACCAACCGGTCTTTTCCTGCTGCCGATGAAGAGCACGGCCCGCGGCGTGGGCAACGTCCGGGCGTGGCGTGCGGCCGCGACGAGACGCCCGTCACCGATATCCGAACCGGGGCTACGAGACGGCCCGTGCCGCGCGCCGCGACCGCCGGCAGTCACTCGAACTCGCCTTTCTGATGGCGGGAATACTCGTTGGCCAGTTGCCTCGGGAACCCTCTGGCGACGCCTCAGAGATCCGGCCGGTCGATGTGGCCGGGCATCGCCGGTTGTGGAACCGGTGGGGATGGGGTAGCCCCCGCGTCGGGGCCGGGTGCACGTACGACCTGCCGGATCACCGGCGGAAGCAGAGCGAGGACAGCCGGACCGCACGGGGGAGTTTTAGCCCCCGCCAAAGCCTCCTCGCGGATCACTACGGCATTCCGGCCACATTTCCTGGAGATGTTCCGACCCCGGGCCTTTCCGGCATAGGAAGAACGCCGCCGGCGACTCGGCCCCCTTTGTTGGGCGTGGCTCGGGACTGCGGCTAAACTCTTGGAAAACAGCGGGATTGACGCACTTTCAACTACAGCTGACCCCTCTTGGGCAGGTGCAGCCAGCTGTACCTCCATAGGCGTGCGGCCTCCCCTGTCGGATGTGATGAGGCGGACGCACTATGGAAGTCATCGGGGCCGGCGGTAATTTCGAATGTTTCCGATTGGCCTTGGCGACTCGTGGTAACGTCGAATGCACTCGCGAGTTGAAACGGTGGGAGCGGCTCGTCGCCGGTGAATCCGAGTCCGGGTCGACAGTGCGCACGGATCCTGCGGGGGAGTATGCGTCGCATATATTTTACGCCTGAGAGCCTGTCGCAAACCAGAGTTCTTCCGCAGGTCGATCACATACGCGAGTCCCTCTTCGCCCTCGAAGAGCTGAGCCTGGGCGGCGGGGGACCGGTGTTCAAGCCATGGCGCAAGAAGCTGGGCAACTCCGGCAATATCCGTGCCCTGGTGAGGCTCGCCCAAGTGGTCCGTCCCGTCCCGGACATCGACCAAGTGGTGCGAAGGCTGGGACTTGACGCGCGTAGCACCACGGAGGGCGGCGGCCTCGCGGACCTGTCCGAATCCCGGGAGAGACCCCAAGTCGTCCAGGATCTTGAGGAGTTCCACCGCATCGCGATAGCCCCGTACTGGAACGCCATTTCCAAGCGACTGCACGCCGACCGCACCGCGCGCGGTCAGATCATGCTCAGCGACGGAGTCGGCAAACTGCTCTCCACCCTCCACCCGGCCATCCGCTGGGACGCACCGATCCTCGAAGTCCCCGGAAACGGGGACGACTTGAAGCTGGAGTCCGGCGGCCTCGCGCTCGCGCCCTCGCTCTTCCTGGCGGGCCGGCCCCCGGTGCTCTCCGGCGGCGGATCCGACGGACGTCCGGTGACGCTGATCTACCCCACCCGCGCCAACCCCGAGTGGGCGGACTCGCTGTGGGAGTCCAAGGGCGGCGCCGAGCACGCCCTGCACGCGCTGGTGGGGCGTACGCGCGCGTCGGTTCTGGAGGCGCTCACCAGCAGCTGCACCACCACCGAGGTCGGCGAGAGCGTGGGGATCTCCTCGGCGGCGGCCAGTCAGCACACCTCGGTGCTGCGCACGGCGGGGCTGATCACCACCCTGCGTACCTTCAACAAGGTGCAGCACACCATCACTCCGCTCGGTGTCGCGCTGCTCAACGGAGACATGGCGGACCGGAGCTGAGACCCGGGCTCCGGGCCGGGGTCACTCGCCGCGGCCACCCGGACAGCGGCGCCACCCGGACAGCGGCGCCGGCGGGCCAGTGGGGCAGGGGGCCGGTGGGGCCTACTGCCCGACGATCCACGCGTACGCCGCCTGCGCCGTGAACTCGCTCTGTCCGCCTGGGAAGACCAGCCCCGCCGTACCGAACGCCGGATCGAGGGGCGCGCCGGGCGCGGGGGCATAGGGGACCGCGACACATCGCATCCCGGCGGCCCGCGCGGCGACCACACCGGGCACGGCGTCCTCCAGCACCACGCAATGGGCGGGTTCGACTCCCAGCCGGCGCGCCGCCTCCACGAAGACATCCGGCTCCGGCTTGCCGCGCGCGACCTCCTCGGCCGAGACGGTCGTGGTGAAATACCCGTCAAGTCCGGCGACGGCGAGCGCCATATCGATGGCCGCCCCGGACGAACCGGATGCCACGGCCATGGGTACGCCCTCGGTGTGCAGCCGTTCCACCAGCTTCCGCATCTGCGGGAACGCCTCGGTCGAGGCACGCACCCGCTCCAGATAGAGCCGGTTCTTCTCGGCGAGCAGCGTGTCCACCGGCGCGTCGATCGCGTATTCCTCGCGCAGTGCCTCCAGCGTCTCGCGGGTGCTGATCCCGATGAACCGGCTGTGCTGCTCCCAGCTGAAGTCGGACACACCGTACTGGGCCAGCAGCAGCCGCCCGGCTTCGTAGTAGTTCGGTTCACTGTCGACGAGTGTTCCGTCGAGATCGAAGATGACCGCAAGCGTAGGAGAAGTGCTCATACGCCCCAGCATGCCAAGCGCTCCGTCAGCGTCGCTCGCCGACGGCCCGGCCCACCGACTCGACCAGCGGCAGCAGCCGGTGCGGCACCCGCTCGCGCAGGGCCATCTCCGTACGCGTGCGGACCACACCCGGCAGCTGGATCAGGCGCTGGACCACATCCTCCAAATGGCCGTTGTCGCGGGCCACGACCCGGGTGAGCAGATCCCCGGCACCCGTGATCGAGAACGCCTCGACGATCTCGGGGACCCCGGCGAGCGCTTCACCGACCTCGTCCAGATGCCCCTGCGTGACCTCGATATGGACAAAGGCGAGCACCGGATGGCCAAGGGCGGCGGGGGAGAGAAACGGCCCGGTGCCGGTGATCACCCCCTCGCGCTCCAGCCGGTCGAGCCGGGCCTGAAGGGTCCCCCGAGCGATCCCGAGGATGCGCGCGTACTCCCGCACGCTGGTACGTGGCTGTTCGATGAGGAGCCGCAGGATGCGGGTGTCGAGCGCGTCCACCGCCATCGTCCGCCGGCCTCCTGCTGTCCGTGGGTACGGCCCGCGCCTGTACCAATGGCCCCATTATGTGGGACCGGCCTGAGCCATCCGCCCCGGGCCGTCCGGCGACGCGGGCGACGGCAGACTGATCCCCTCGGCCACCTCGCCCCCGGTGTCGCCACCGCCGTCGTCTGCGCCACTGCCGTCGTCGGGGCCGGGGGCACGGTCGTCCAGCGCGATGGTGACGGTGGTGCCCGCGGGGGCGAGGACGTCGAGACCGGCGCCGAGGCGTTCGTACAGGGCGGTGGCCAGTGCCCAGTCGCCGTTACCCGCGTCCGTGGTGTGACGGGTGGTGAAGAGGGAGATCAGGACGGCGATCAGCGAGCGCCCGGACAGCGCGGCGGCGATCCGGTCGTCGCCCCGGTCGGTGATCCGCGGAGGCATCCGGAAGTGGGAGTGGCGGCCCGCCAGGCCGGTGATGAACTCCCAGGTGTCGCGGTGGCAGAGCAGGGACGCCGACGACACCCGGGCGGCGCGCTTCAGCAGCTCACTGTGCTCCTCGGTCGCGGGCGGCACGGGCGGCACGGGCGGCACAGGAGGCACAGGAGGCACGGGCGGCTCGGGTGGCATCTCCCGCGCGGGCTCCCGGGGCGCGCGCCGGGTCTCCTCCGCGTCGTCCATACGGGAGGTCAGCGCGGTGATGTCCGCGCGGACCGCCGCCAGCTCGCCGCGGGCCTCTTCGAGGTGCCCCAGCAACGGGCCGAACTCCCGGCGCAGCGCGTCCAGGAGCGACGGTGCCACCCACTCACTCAGCCCTGGCGAGGACCCCTCGGACCCCCCGGACCCCTCGGTCGTGATGCCCCGGGGGAGCACCGGTCGCTGGTACGACGCCGAAGGTTCGGCCGATGGCGAAGACCCGGACAGCGGTGGCGGCTCGGACACCACTGGACGTTCGGGCGAGGACGCGGGCGGTGCCAGTGGCTCGGGCGGCCCCGGGAGTACGGTCCGGGCATCGTCCTCCTCACGCTGGCTGGGAACACTGGGAACACTGGGAATACCAGGAATACCGGGAACGCCCGGCACGCCGGGCGGCAGAAGCGGTCCGCCGGGTGTCTCGAAGGGCAGGGCCGGATGACCGGCGGACCCGGGACGGAGGCCTTCGACCGCCTCCTTCAGCTGCTGCACCTCGTCCTGAAGGATCTCCACGGCGGTTTCGACGGCCTGCCCCAGCTCGTCCCTGCTGCGCGCCAGGCCCTCCCTTGTCTCCCGGAGCTCCGTACGCAGCTCACTCAGCCCGGAGGCGAGTGCGTCCTGGGTGGCCCGATGCGCCTCGTCGCCCGCCATCCGGAGCCGGTCGAACCCCTCGGCGAGGGACGCCCGCAGCTCCCTGCGTGTGTCGGTCAGCGAGTTGTGCAGCATGCTGAGCAGGGTGTGGGAGCCGTCGTCCTTGTTCCGGGCCAACACTGTTCCTCGTCTCTACGGTGAGTAGTCACCTGATCTCTGGCAGTACTCACCCCAGGTGAAACCTCGGGGACGGCGATAACTGGCGCGCGGCCACTCTTCGGAGTGGTTGTGGCCGCTGAGGTTTCGTGCGCGGTTTTCGGTCCCTCCGCCCGAACGGCGGGTCAGGAGCCGGCCGGCTTGGTGCCGATCCTGGCCGAGGTACGGGCCAACTCGGCGTCATCGGCGCGGAGCGGCAGGCGCGGGCAGGCCGGGGTGCTGGACCTCGTCATGGACGGTCCGCGCGCCGGTGCGCGGGCGACCGTACCCCCGCACGCGACAGGCCCCGCGGGCTGATACCAGCCGTCGACGTGGTCAGAAGCCTGGCCGGAGGCGCGCGTGGCAGATTACCGCCATGGCGACTTACCGCCAGCATCCGGCGCTGTGTTCGAAGAAAAGGAGCGCCGAGACTCTTCGCAGCACCCGAACACACCTCCTTCACCGGGTGCTTGAGGAGAGGCAACTCATGACAAGAGCACCGGCGAGACGCGGAGCCCGGCTGTTGGCAGCCGGGCTCTCGCTCGTACTGCTCCCCGCCGGACAGGCCGTCGCGGCCGGAGCCGGCCATGCCCCCACCCCCACGGACGCCGCGCCGCCGTCGAACGCGACCGCCCGCGCCGCGCACACCGTCACCCTCGTGACGGGCGACAAAGTGACCGTCACCGACGTGGGCGGCGGCCGGCGAACCGTCACCGTCCAGCGCCCCGAGGGCGCGACCGGCGCGGTACGCAGCGAGATGTCCGGTGACAGGATCACCGTCGTACCGGACGAGGCCGCGCCCTATCTCCGGTCCGGAGTCCTCGACAAGCGGCTCTTCGACGTCACCACGCTGATCGAGCTGGGATACGACGACCGCGGCGCCGACGCGCTGCCCCTCATCGTCACGTACGGCAAGGGCAGCAGGGCCGCGACTCCGCTCGGCACCGACCGGGTCCGCTCACTGCCGAGCGTCAACGGCGCCGCGGTCGAGGCGCCGAGGAGCGGGGCGGCCTTCTGGCGTACGGTCGCCCCCGCAGCCCCTGCCGCCTCCGGAACCCCCTCTACCGCCAACTCGTCTGCCCGCCAGGGCACTTCGGGTACGGCGCGCTTCGCGGCCGGCATCGACAAGATCTGGCTGGACGGACGTGTCACGGCCGACATGGCCGAGAGCAACGCCCAGATCGGCACCCCGAAGGCGTGGGAGGCCGGCCTGACCGGCAAGGGCGTCAAGGTCGCCGTCCTGGACACCGGCGTGGACGCCGGACACCCCGATCTCACCGGCCGGGTGGCCGAGACCAAGAGCTTCATCGAGGGCGAGGAGGTGGCCGACCGCGCGGGACACGGCACTCATGTCACCTCCACCGTCGGCGGCAGCGGCGCGGCCTCGGACGGCAAGGAGAAGGGCGTCGCCCCCGGCGCCGGTCTCGCCGTCGGCAAAGTGCTCAGCGACGCGGGCTCCGGCACCGAGTCGCAGATCATCGCCGGTATGGAGTGGGCCGCCAAGGACATCGACGCCAAGATCGTGTCGATGAGCCTCGGTTCGACCGAACCCAGCGACGGAACCGACCCGATGGCCCAGGCGGTCAACACCCTCTCCGAGCAGACCGGCGCGCTCTTCGTGATCGCGGCGGGCAACACCGGCGGCGCGGGCACCATCGGCTCGCCCGGCGCCGCGGACTCCGCGCTGACCATCGGCGCCGTCGACTCCGCCGACCAGCCCGCGTACTTCACCAGCCAGGGACCGCGCTTCGGCGACAACGCCCTGAAGCCGGACCTGTCCGCCCCCGGCGTCGATATCCTCGCCGCCCGCTCCCAGCTCACCGAGGGCAGCGGCCCCTATACGACGATGAGCGGCACCTCCATGGCGACCCCGCATGTCGCCGGAGTCGCCGCACTGCTCGCCGAGAAGCACCCTGACTGGTCAGGGCAGCAGCTCAAGGGCGCGCTCATGAGCACGTCCGCGCAGCTCACCGACTCCGTATACGCACTCGGCGCGGGCCGGGTCGACGTACCGGCCGCCGTGGACACGGCCGTCACCGCCACCGGCAGCGCCGATCTCGGCTTCACCAGCTGGCCGTACGAGGACAACAAGCCCGTCACCCGGACCGTCGGCTACACCAACTCCTCCGACAGTCCCGTCACTCTGAGCCTCGACGCCGAGGGCGCCGCCGACGGAGTCGTGACCCTCGCCGACGCCACCCTGACCGTCCCGGCGCACGGCACGGCCACGACCACCGTCACCGGAGACGGCACGAAGGCCCCCGTCGGCAACACCTCGGGGCGTGTTGTCGCCAAGAACGGCGACACGGTCGTCGCACACACCGCCTTCGGCCTGGTCAAGGAGGAGGAGCGGTACACCCTCACCGTCCACGCCAAGGACCGCGACGGCGCGCCCACCGCGGCCCCGCTCGTGGTGCGGAAGCTCGCCGCCGGTCATGACCCCTTCCCCGCCACGGTCGAAGACTCCGGAACGCTCCAGCTGCGCCTGGCGCCCGGCAGCTACGCCGTCTCCTCGTTCCTCGACGTACGCGGCAGCAAGGGCAAGGACTCGCTCGGTCTCGGTTTCCTCTCCGAGCCCGAGATCGTCATGGACCGTGACCGCGAAATCACCCTCGACGGGCGGCAGTTGCGGGAGATCCGGGCCGAGGTGGACCGGCGGACGGAGACCCGTCAGCTGGTGATGGAGTTCAACAGGGAGGCGAACGGGGCGACGTACAGCGGAGCCGTGCAGGTGCCGCTCACCTACGACAGCGTCTTCGCGGCCCCCACGCGTGAGCCCGCCACCGGAACCTTCGAGTACCGCACGGTCTGGCGTCTCGGCAAGCCGCTGCTGGAGCTGACGGCGGGCGGGAAGCGCATCGGGGAAACCGTCGTCCAGTACGGTTCCGCGCTGCCCGACGGACGGCAGCGGCTGCCGCTGGTCGACGCGGGTACCGGAAGCGCCGAGGAATACGAGGGCGTATCCGCGCGGGGCAAGGCTGTTGTCGTACGCGCCGGCGACACCATCAGCCCGCGACAGCTCGCCCAGACCGCTCAGGACGCGGGCGCCGAGGCGCTGTTCGTCACCGACGACGCGCCCGGCAGGCTGCTGGCCGACTTCGCCACGGAGTCGGGTGAGGAGCGCCCGCTGACCATCGCCACCCTCAACTCGGCCGATGGCGCACAGCTGTTGGAGTCCGCTCGGCGGCACCGGAGCGCGGAGCTGACCGGCACGCGCTACACCCCGTATGTCTACGACCTCTCCGAGGGACACCCCGGAGCCATCCCCACGGATCTGACCTACCGGCCGGGCAAGCGCGAACTGGCCGTGATCGACACGAAGTTCCACGCGGCCGAGCCCGTCGACGGCGGAGAGTTCCGCTACTCCCTCACCGACACCTTCCCCGTCGGCTTCGGCTTCCCGGAGAGGACCGCCTACCCGGCGGAGCGCACCGACTACGTCAGCACGGGCGCCGGCCAGCACTGGCACGAGTCCGTCACCGCCGGCCCGACCGCGCTGGAACAGCGCAGCGGCGTGGTGACCTACCGCGGCGGTACGCACTCCGGGCTGGACTGGTTCAAGCCGGTGCTGCACCCGTGGCTGGGCACCGGGCTCGGCTGGGGTCAGCAGCGCAGGGGCAATGACCTCCGGTTCAACACACCGGGCTGGGGCGACTCCGGCCCCGACCACACCGGCTTCGGCGATGTGTGGAGCGACGACTCGATGACGCAGACCACCGAGGTGTACGCGAACGGGCAGCTCGTCGACCGCAAGACCAGCTCGGGCGCGTACGCCTGGGACGCGGACCCGGCCGAGCAGACCTACAAGGTCGTCACGGACACCACTCTCGACCCGGAGCGCTGGCGGCTGTCCACCAAGGGCCACTCGGAGTGGACCTTCCGCTCCGCGGAGACGCCCACGGACCGCGAGACCTTCCTCCCGCTCCTCAACCTCGGCTTCGACGTCGACACCGATCTCGCGGGCGACGTACGCGCCGGCAAGCGGCTGTCACTCGGGATCTTCTCCGAGTACGTCAAGGGAGCACCGGACACCGGCGTGATCGGCGGCGGCCGGCTTGAGGTCTCTTATGACGACGGCAAGAGCTGGACGGCCGTCTCCCTGCACCGGGCCGGAGGCAAGCCGGCGGCCTGGGAGGGCACTGTACGGGTACCGAAGGACGCGACGTATCTCTCGCTGCGCGCCTGGGCCACCGATGACCGGGGCGGATCGGTGAAGCAGGAGATCATCCGGGCGGTGGGCGTGAAGTAGCGCCGCTTCAGGGCCCAGTGGCCCGGTGGCCCGGTACGGCCAGGCTGTCGGCCGTACCGGGCCACCGGGCCGTACCGCGCTGTGCGCCGGCCGACGGCCGGGACAGCGAGGGGCGGTCACGCTACGGACCGACGGACCGACCTCATGGCCCGCGTCCGGTAGGCCCGTCGAGAAGCCGGCGGCCCCGGCTCCCGCCTCCTCAGCGCGTGAGCAGGTCGCACAGGGCCTGGGCGTCGTAGCCGAGGGCCGCGCCCCAGTCCTGCTGGAGGACGGTGACCGGCATCCGCAGCCGGTTACCCGCGCGGCCGTCGCCATCGGCGACCGGGCGACGATGCGGCGTGCGCACAGCGAACTGGCCCCTGCGGCGGCGGAGTTGGCGGGAGCGGCAGCGGGTCTGCTCAGCCTCGGCCCGGTCGCGCGCTATATCGAAGAGCTCGCTGCCACGGGATGAGCCGGGCAGGAGGGACGGTGAGCCCGCCCGGAAGTCGTTGAACAGCCGCAGCCGCAGCCGCAGCCGCAGCCGCAGCCGCAGCCGCAGCCGCAGCCGCAGCCGCCATCGTCACCGCTACCGCCACGGCCGTTGGCCCTCCGCCCGCGCGCGGCGATCAAGGTCTACTGTGCCAATGGCCCAGTAGATCGAGGTCGACTTGAGCCACTGGGATCAGAGGTGCTGTGATGGAGCCGTCAATGGCGCTGCGGATCCCCGCGGCGCCTTTCTCATGCCGGAGTGAAAACGGGCGGGCTGGCAGTGCTGAAGAGGATGTTCGTGTCTCCCGATCCGGGACGGCTGCGGCTGTACGGCGCCGTACGCGCCGTTCTCGGCATCGGTCTGGCGGTCCTCGTGTGCGGGGCCGCCGGTCAGCCGCTCGCCGGAGTCCTCACCGGCGGGCTCGCCGCGCTCCTCGCCCTCTTCACGGTCACCGACACGACGGTCCGCGGCCAGGCCATCACCACCGCGCTGCTGCCCGCGGTCGGCCTTCCGGTGCTCGCCCTCGCGTCGGTGCTGCACGATGACCCGCTGCCGCGCGACGCGGCGTTCCTCGTCGTGGCCGGTGCCGGGGTGTACGTCCGCCGCTGGGGCCCGCGAGGGCATGCCCTGGGGGTCTTCGGGTTCATGACCTTCTTCGTGGCGCAGTTCCTGCATACGGTGCCCGCGCGACTGCCCGGTCTGTACTCGGCGGTTCTGCTCGCCGTGCTCGCCGCGTCGGCCGTCCGCTTCGGTGTCTGGTGCTACGAGCGGCGGCTTCCGCCGCCCGCCGTACCCGCGCTTCCCCACGCGTCGGGATTGGTCCGTACGACCACCCGGCAGGCGGTTCAAGTGGCCGTCGCGGGTGCCTTGGCGCTCTGCGCGGGCCAGTGGCTCTCGCAGGACCGGTGGTACTGGGCCGTCGGCGCGGCCTGGTGGATCTTTGTGAACACCGCCTCACGTGGCGAGACCCTTGTCCGCGGCTTCCGGCGGGTGGTCGGCACGGCGGCAGGCTGCGCCGCCGGGCTGATCATCGCGGTACCCCTGCACGGCGCGCCGGCCCCCACCGCCGCGCTCGTGGCCCTGTGCGTCTTCGGGATCTTCTACACGGCGGCGGTCTCGTACAGCTGGATGATCTTCTTCGTGACGGTCATGGTCGGCCTGCTGTACGGACTGCTCGGCGTGCTCGATCTGGGGCTGCTCGCCCTGCGACTGGCGGAGACCGGTGTGGGGGCACTGGGCGCGACGTTGGCCGTCCTTCTCCTGCTGCCGGTGACCACACACGCCGTCACGGACGCGTGGATCCAGCAGGCGCTGCGCTGCGTTCACGGCTGCACCACCACGGCCGCCCGCCGGCTCGCCGGGGACGAACGCGCCGATCCGGGGCCGCTCGCCGCGGAACTGGAACTGCTGCTCGGCCGGGTACGGATGTCCCTCGCGCCGCTCGTCCATCCGCTGAACCCGTCGCGGGCGCGCGGGGCCCGGGCCCGCCAGGTGCTCGTCCTGCTCGACGACTGCGCGCGTGAGGTACGGGGATTCGCCGCCGTGGCCGCCGACCCCGCCGCCTCGCACGACGCCCGGCTGGCCGCCGCCTGCCGCCGGGTCGAGGCCGCCGTACGCGGGTTGGCGCCGCCGGGGGCGGAGCCGGCCCGGCCGGCGGCCGGTGCGCCGGACGCGCCGCACCACCACCCCGGCGCCGAAGCGGCGCTGGCTCATCTGCACAACCTGGAGCGGGCACTCGCGGATCTCTCCACGCCCCTGCGTACGTCGCCGCGCGGCCCTCTCGTTCCCGCCTGAGCTGCCGGAAAAGGCCCGGAAGAGGCCCGGAAGAGGCCTGGAAAAGGCCCGGAAAAGGCCTACCGGGCCGGTTGATTGGTCCAGACCCCCTGCTACCGTCGGCCCCGGACGCCGGGGGAGCGGTGGCCGAGGCGCAGCCGACGAGGTCAGCCGAAGACGAGATCAGCCGAAGAGGGGACACACAGTGAGCGGCAGGAATGACGGGCGGGCCTTCATCGGATCGTTCACCTCCGCGGGGGGCTGGGGGATCATCGCCGCGACCGTGGACGCGGAGACCGGAGCTCTGACGGAGCGCGGAGTCACCGACGCCGTCGCCGATCCGTCCTATCTCGCGCTCGCCCTGGACGGATCCGTGCTCTACGCGGTCTCCGAGACGGAGGAAGGCGCGGCGGCGGCGTTCACAACACCGGCGGCGGACACGGGGAACGGGGCGCCGCGGCTGCTGGGAGAGCCCGTACCGGTATGCGGCGCGAGCCCCACCCATCTCACCCTCACCGCAGGGCATCTGCTGACCGCCAACTACGGTTCCGGCAGCGTCACGGTGCTGCCCGTAGGCGCCGACGGCGCTCCCCGGCCGGCGAGCGGAGTGACCAGGCACGAGGGCTCTGGGCCGCATCCGGACCGCCAGCGTGGGCCGCACGCGCACCAGGTGGTGACCGACCCGAGCGGCCGGTGGGTCCTCACCACCGACCTGGGCACCGACTCCGTCCGGATCAGTTCCCTCGACACCACCGCCGGCGAGCTGACACCGCACGCCGAGACCGCGCTGCGCCTCGGCACCGGACCGCGTCATCTCGCCTTCCATCCGGCGGGCGGCCACGCGTATGTCCTCAACGAGCTGGAGCCGACGCTCACCCTCTGCCGCTGGGACGCGGAGAGCGGCCTGCTCGAACCGGTCGGCGAAGCCCCCGTCCTGCCCGACGGCGCGGACATCGAGGGCTTCGGCTCCGAGGTGGTCGTGTCACACGACGGACGGTTCGTGTGGGCGGCGGTCCGCGGACATGACAGCATCGCCGTCCTCGCGCTCGACGCGACGTACGAGAAGGCCGAACTGGTCACCTCGGTGGACTGCGGCGGACGCTGGCCCCGCGATCTGGCGCTGGACCCGACGGGCAGCCGCCTGTACGCCGCGAATGAGCACTCCGGCGATGTGACCTGGTTCGACGTCGATCAGGCGACGGGCATTCCGGTACGCGCCGGCTCCCTCGCGGCCCCCGCCGCCTCCTGCGTGGTCTTCGGCTGACCGAGCGGACCTCGGCGATTCCAGCCGTACGAGCGATTCCAGCCGTACGGGCGGATGCGGCCGTACGAGCGGATGCGGCTATACGAACGGACTCGGCCGTACCCACGCGGAAGGGCCCGCGCCGGAATGATCCGGGGCGGGCCCTTTCCATGGGTACGGGCCGGCAGTGCTCCCGTACTCAGGGGCGTGCGGCGCGTGGGCGCGGGCGAAGTCAGTGCGTCGGCGTCCCCTGCGGCCGCGCGGGGATGCCGAGCGCGGCCGTGTACTTCGACAGCACCAGCTTCCCGATCGCCGGGTACGCGCCCAGCGGCTCGGCGGCGGCGCAGTCCGCCTCCTTGAGCGCCGCTTCGAGCAGGCCCTCGGGCAGCTCGGGACCGACCAGATACGGGGCCAGCGCGAGCTGGGTCGAACCGGCCTCGCGCAGCTCCTGGGCGACGGCCGAGATCGAGCCCTCCTCGTCGAGCGCGGCGGCCATGACCGGTACGGCGAGACGCGCGGCCAGCAGCATTCCGGTGATCCCCGCGGTCTGCACCGCTTCCTTGCCCCCCACTGTGGCCAGGATGATCCCGTCGGCCGCCGTGGCGACCGTGAAGAGCCTGGCGCGGTCGGCGCGGGCCAGCCCGGCCTCCGACAGGCGTACGTGCAGCCCTTCGGCGAGCAGCGGATGCGGACCGAGGACATCGGTCAGCTCGGCGGTGGCGCCGCTGTCAGCGACGGTCTGACCTATCCGCGTGACCAGCCCACTGTCGGGTCCCGCGAGCAGCGGTACGACGACGGCGGCCGGACCCTCGGGCTCGGCCACCTCGCGCCCCGCCGACTTCGCCAGCTCATACCGTTCGGTACGCAGCGCGGCGGTCCCGGTCAGGACGCTCCGCAGCGTGGGGTACTCCGAGTCGTCGCCGTCCAGGAAGCCGATGACGGCGTCGAGGCCGGGCAGCTCGGAACGGGCGATGCTGATGACCTCTTCGGCCAGACCGCGGACGGCGGCCGAGGGTGTGCCGGGCACGGCGACGACAAGCGCGGGCGCACCTTCGGGAGCCGCGACCGGTTCGGGGCGGCGGTGGCGCCCCGACTGACGGGGTCGCGGCATTCGTACAGGCAGGCCGGATGCGGGCCCAGTGGGGGTGCTCATGGCGTCGAATGCTACTGGTTTTGTGGGCGCGGCTGTTCGGGGAGGGGGCAGTCGCGAACCATCTGTCCTTATTTATCCGTTAGGTGTTTTTCTGCTCATCCATCCTGTTCTGTCAGGACGTTCAGCAGGCGCGCGTCGTACGGCAGCCGGAGCGCGTCCGTGGCGAGCGCCCCCGCGATGAGCAGCGCCCCGCCGAGCGGATCGGCCCCGGCGGACACGGTCGTGGCATGCGGCAGTTGACCGGCCAGCTCGGCGCGCAAGGGCACGAGCAACGGGTCACCAAGTCCGAACAGCCCTCCTGTGAGGGCGACTTCGCACGCACCCGACGGCGGACAGACCGCCGCGGCGGCCTCCGCGATATGCCGCGCGGCCGTCGAGAGGATGCCCTCCGCGACGGGATCGCCGGCCGCGCACCGGGCCACCTCCGGCGCGAACGAGGCGAGTACCGCGGGCCGGTCGGTACGCGGATAGAGGAGTCCCGGCAGCTCGGGAGCGGGCCCGAAAACCGCTTCCATCCTGGACAGCAGTGCGGGCGATCCGCCGCGTCGTCCGTCGTACGCCCGCATGGCGGCTTCCAGTCCCGCCCGGCCGATCCAGGCGCCGCCGCCGCAGTCACCCAGCAAATGACCCCAGCCGTCGGCGCGCTGCCAGCCGGTCAGGTCCGTGCCCAGCGCGATCATGCCCGTACCGGCAGCGACGACCGCGCCGGGACGCTGACCGAGCGCTCCCGCGTACGCGGTGACCGCGTCCGCCGCGAGCGCGAGCCGCCGTACGCCCAGGGAACGCTCAAGTGCCGGGGGCAGTTCGGCGCGCAGTCCGTCCCCGAGAGTCGCCATCCCGGCCGCGCCGATGGCGACAGCGGACAGGACGCCCCGGCCCGCGCCCGCGCCCGCGCCCGCCTCGGCCAGCAGCGTGTCGACCGCGGGCAGCAGCCTGGCGAGCAACTGTCCGGCGTCGATGCCCGAGGAGCCCGTGCGCACCGGCTCGGTGGAGGCGGTGGTCGCGACCGTCGTCACGCCCGCGGTCCCGTCGGAGGCCGTCGAGCCGAGCGCGAACCGCAGCCCCGAGCCTCCCGAGTCCACACCCAGCACCCAGCTCATCGACCCGCCCAGCTCATCGGCGCATCCAGCTCATCGGCCTCAGCGGGCTCACGCGGGCGTCCGTCTCATGGCAGCCGCCAGTCCACCGGCTGCGCCCCCTGGCCGATCAGCAGGTCATTGGCCCGGCTGAACGGACGCGAGCCGAAGAAGCCGCGGTCCGCCGACATGGGGGAGGGGTGGGCCGACTCGACGGCCGGGTAGTCCCCGAGCATCGGGCGGCAGTTACGGGCGTCACGCCCCCACAGGATGGAGACCATCGGCTTGCCGCGCGCGACCAGAGCGCGAATGGCCTGCTCGGTCACCTCTTCCCAGCCCTTGCCGCGGTGCGCCGCGGGCTTGCGGGGCGCTGTCGTGAGCGCCCTGTTGAGCAGCAGCACTCCCTGCCGCGTCCAGGGAGTCAGATCGCCGTTGGAGGGGCGGGACAGCCCCAGATCCGTATGCGCCTCCCGGAAGATGTTCTCCAGACTGCCGGGCAGGGGCCGTACCTCGGGCGCCACCGAGAAGCTCAGCCCCACCGCGTGCCCCGGGGTCGGATAGGGATCCTGTCCCACGATCAGGACCCGCACCTCGTCGAACGGCTGCTGGAAAGCGCGCAGCACATTCGGTCCGGCCGGCAAGTACGTGCGCCCGGCGGCGATCTCCGCGCGCAGGAAGTCACCCATCTCGGCGATGCGCCCGGCCACGGGGCCCAGGGCATCCGCCCATCCGGGCTCGACGATTTCGTTCAAAGGTCGTGCTGCCACGGGGTGCCACTCTACTGGTGCGCACGGCGCGCTTTCGCACACACCCGTCAACCCGCCACCGGCGGACGGAGTTTGCCCGGCCGACCCGGACGCGGTGACCGCGCGAGTGGATCCCGCGAGGCGGCCCGGGCCGACAGCGGCTCCCGGAGTGAACGTCCGCGCGGATCAGACGGCCCGGTGGTACTGCTGCGGGGTGTGCACGCGCCCGCCCAGCTCACCGGCGGCGCGGCGGGCCCAGGACGGGTCGCGCAGCAGCTCCCTGCCGAGCAGTACGGCATCGGCCTCACCGTTGGCGACGATCTTCTCGGCCTGCTCGGGCTGGGTGATCAGACCGACCGCCGCCACGGGAAGCCGTGTCTCGGCCCGGACCCGGGCAGCGAACGGCACCTGGTAGCCGGGACCGACCGGAATACGTACGCCCGAGGCGTTGCCACCACTGGACACATCCAGCAGATCCACGCCGTGCGCCAGCAGTTCGTCCGCGAGGCGCACCGTGTCGTCAACGCTCCAGCCCCCCTCGTCCAGCCAGTCGGTGGCGGAGATCCGGAAGAAGAGCGGCAGCTCGTCGGGCCACTCGGCGCGTACCGCGTCCACGACCTCCAGCGCGAACCTCGCGCGGTTCTCGAAGGAGCCGCCATAGGCGTCCGTGCGCCGGTTGCTGTGCGGCGAGAGGAACTGGCCGATCAGATAGCCGTGCGCGCCATGCACCTCGACGATCTGGAACCCGGCCTCCCTGGCCCGCCGCGCCGCCGCCGCGAACTGTCCGACGATCTCCTTGATCTGCTCCACGGACAGTTCCGCGGGCAGAAGATGGCCCTCCGCGAAGGGCAGCGCGCTGGGCGCCAGCGGCTCCCACCCGTGGCCCTCGGCGCCGACGGGACCGCCACCGTTCCATGGCCGGTCGGTCGACGCCTTCCGCCCGGCGTGCGCGAGCTGAATACCGACGACGGTGCCCTGCGCGGCGAGGAAGCGGGTGATCCGGCGGAACGCCTCGACCTGCGTGTCGTTCCAGATCCCGAGGTCGGCGGGGCTGATACGGCCCTCCGGGCTGACGGCCGTGGCCTCGACGAGGATCAGTCCGGTGCCGCCGGTGGCCCGCGCCGCGAGATGGGAGAAGTGCCAGTCGTTCGGCACACCGGTGTCCGGACCCGTCTCGTCCGCGGAGTACTGGCACATGGGCGCCATCCAGACCCGGTTGGGGATGGTCAGGGACCGCAGGGTGTACGGCTCGAACAGTGCGCTCACGGCGGACTCCATTCGGAACGTGAGGGAT
Organism: Streptomyces sp. NPDC056835; assembly: GCF_042789485.1. Classification (NCBI taxonomy): domain Bacteria; kingdom Bacillati; phylum Actinomycetota; class Actinomycetes; order Kitasatosporales; family Streptomycetaceae; genus Streptomyces; species Streptomyces sp. NPDC056835. The sequence continues at coordinate 116,203 of NZ_JBHUBB010000004.1, read as the reverse complement.
CGGAACGTGACGGACGGGCCGCCGCCTCGGAGCGAGACCGGCCGATATCTCGTACGATACCCATCGTAGTAAGGCGAATGTCAAACTACGAGAAGTCTCGTACAATGAGATCTCGCCGATGGAGTGCGATGTACGCGATGAGCACAAACGCGATGAAGACTTACGGATGAAGTGGAGCCCCGCCGTGACCGCCGTCACCAGTACACGTGAACTCGCTCACCCCTCGTGCGCGGAGATCCGTCTGGAGGGCGTGCTCCACGCACTCTCCGACCCCCTGCGGCTGCGGATCGTCCGTGAGCTGGCTGTGGCGGACGACGAGCTCTCCTGTTCGCATTTCGAGCTGCCCGTCAGTAAATCCACCACCACCCACCATTTCCGGGTGCTGCGTGAGAGTGGCGTGATCGAGCAGAACTACCGGGGGACGGCCAAGATGAGCGGACTGCGCAGGGAGGACCTGGGCCGTCTCTTCCCCGGTCTGCTCGACAGCGTCCTGGGCGCGGCCACCGCGCAGGCGGCCCGCCTCGGTGGCAGCTGATCCGGTGATCCGGGAGATCGGTCACGGTTGATCCGATGAGCCGACAGGGTGCCGTACACATCGGCACGTGCGCGCCATGACAAAAAGGGTGGATTGCCTGATTAAGTTGTGAATGTGTCGGAACATAAATTGATTTCCGCCCAGGAACCTCATGAGCACGACGCCTACCCATGGCCCATGTGGGAAGTGCAGGGGCACGGCACCGTCACCGGGGCCGGGGACCCCAGGGACGGCGCCGCGCGGCGCGAGATCCTGCCGCCCTGGGTCGATATCAGGCTGACCTTCGCGGACGGTGCGCGGATCGATGTGCTCGCGGTGGTACGTGACGGCAGGATCGCCATCGAGGACGCGCAGGCCGATCCGCCGCTCGCCCTGGACGGCTTCGCGGCGCTCGCCGAGGCGATCGAGGCGCCGCTCCACAACGCCTGTCAGGTGGTCGCCGGCCGACACCGGCCCCCCGCGCCCCAGCCCGTCGACGCTGGAGTTCCCGTCGACGCCCCGGTCGCCCCGGTCGCCCCCGTCACCTCGGTCAGCCCGCTCACCCCAGGTTCCGGTGAGGGATCGCCACCGCTGCCCGAGGGGCCGCTGTCACCGGAGGAGACAAAGCCCGACGCCGAGTCGGTGCCCGCCCACGCGTCCGGCCCCGCGCCGCTCGCGCCGGAGGGGGCGGCCGAGCAGCAGGCCGAGTGGCCCGCCGAGGAGCCGGCGCCGGAGCGAGCCCCGGACCCCGCCCCGGCCGCGTCGCCGGAGCACGAGCCCGAGCCGACGGACGCGCGGGCCATCGCGCAGGCCGCGGGGCAGACCACCGCGCAGGCCGCCACGCCGGAAGCCCCACAGGAACAGGACCGGCCCGGCCGGCACCGCGCCCGTCCTTCCCTCCCGCGCGGCAGCGCCGCCCGGCAGGGCGTCGCCGAGATCTACCGTGCCGCCCAGCAGGCGGGCCAGGACCCGGTGCTCGCCGTGATGTCCGCCACCGGGTTCAGCCGCCGCAAGGCGCTGAGGCTTATCGCGGGCGCCCGCGACGAGGGTCATCTGACGCCCCGTCACCACCGGCGCTGACCAGAAGCGTTCGCCCCGTCCGCCACGTCACATGGCGCGCATGCGGTTCATCTCGGACGTCTGCTGTGAGATGACGTCGTTCGCCATCTCCCCGACCTGGATGTTGTTGCCCTCCGACAGCGCCTCGGTGGCCATGGTGATCGCCCCCTGGTGGTGAGTGATCATCAGCTTGAGGAACAGCTCGTCGAAGGCCTTGCCCTTCGCCGCCCGCAACTGCGTCAGTTGGGCCTCGGTGGCCATTCCGGGCATCGTGCCGTGGTCATGGCCCTGCTGCTTCTTCGCCCCGCCGTTGTTCTTCAGCCAGGCTTCCATCATGCCGATCTCCGGCTTCTGCGCGTCGGCGATCCGCGACGCGAGCCGCTTCACCTGCTCCGAGTCCGCCCGCTCCGGGACGAGTCCGGCCAGGTCCAACGCCTGCCCATGATGCACGATCATCATCTGCGCATAGCTGAAATCAGCGGAGTTGGGGGTGTTGTCCGGCGCCGCCTTCAACGCCTCCTCGGCGGAGAGCGTCTTCGCGGGCTCGCCCGGCTTCCCGGGGGCAACCACCCCAGCGCCCTTGGCCGCGTTGGTCTTTGCCGCGCCCGCGCTGTCGTCGCCTCCCGATTCGCAGGCGCCCAGGGCGAGTACGGCGGCGGCGACGGCCGCCGCGACGACGGACCGGCGAACACGCGGACTCCGGTGGCGGATCAACACGGCGACCTCCTGCGGCACATGGTGTGGTGGAACATTTCCTAGCACGCTTCTGGCTACGAGTGATCAAAAACTTTCATTACATCTCTGTTGCCATCTGTTGAGATGTACATGAGAGGGACGATACTGCCGAGGTCCGTGACCCGTTCTCTCTGAACGGGGATACAAGGGAGGACGTAGTGAGCTTGTTCCACACCACCCGCGTGCGGCGCAGACGTCTGGGCGTGGCGGCAGCCGCGGCCGGGCTCTTCGCCACTCTGCTGGCCGCTGGTCCGGCGGTCGCCACACCCGACCCCGGTGACGGCCAGGCCAAGGAGAAGATCTCCAGCAGCCAGGCCGCCGAGGTGAAGTCAGCCATCCAGAACGGCGAGATACCCGGCGTGGACGAGATCGTCCACAGCCCGAACATCAGTCATCTCGCCAATGTGCCCAAGGACTTGATCAAGGGGACCAACTCGGACCTCGCGTTCCAGGGCAAGTACGCCTTCTCGGGCAACTACGACGGCTTCCGGATCTTCGACATCAGCAACCCGAAGTCCCCCAAGACCGTCGCGCAGGTGCTTTGTCCCGGATCGCAGAACGACATCTCGGTCTCGGGCGATCTGCTCTTCCTCTCCACCGACTCCTCGCGCAGCGACAACTCGTGCAACAGCACGACGCAGCCCGCCACGGAGAAGTCGTCCTGGGAGGGCATGAAGATCTTCGACATCAGCGACAAGCGGAACCCCAAGTACGTCGCCGCTGTCGAGACCGCGTGTGGTTCACACACCCACACGCTGGTGCCGGAGCGCAAGGACGTCTACATCTACGTCTCCTCGTACTCGCCCAGCGCGTCGTTCCCGGACTGCCAGCCGCCGCACGACGGTATCTCCGTCATCAAGGTGCCGCGCAAGTCCCCGGAGAAGGCCGCGGTCGTGAACTTCCCGGTGCTCTTCCCGCAGGGCGGAAACCCGGGAGCGCCCACCAACCCGGGTGTCTCGGCGACCACCGGCTGCCACGACATCACGGTGCTGCCATCCAAGGACCTGGCCGCCGGTGCCTGCATGGGTGACGGCATCCTGTTCGACATCAAGGACCCGGAACACCCCAAGGTGATCGACCAGGTCCAGGACAATGTCAACTTCGCGTTCTGGCACTCGGCCACCTTCAACCAGGAGGCCAACAAGGTCGTCTTCACCGACGAGCTGGGCGGCGGTGGCTCTGCCACCTGCAACGCCGAGATCGGTCCGAACAGGGGCGCCGACGGCATCTACGACATCGTCGGCAAGGGTGACAAGCGCAAGCTCGTCTTCCGCAGCTACTACAAGATCCCCCGCTACCAGGCGGACACCGAGAACTGCGTCGCCCACAACGGCTCGCTGATCCCGGTCAAGGGCCGCGACATCATGGTCCAGTCCTGGTACCAGGGTGGCGTCTCCGTCTGGGACTTCACCAACTCCTCGAAGCCGAAGGAGATCGCGTACTTCGAGCGCGGTCCGATCTCGGCCGAGACCATGGTCGGCGGGGGCACTTGGTCCTCGTACTACTACAACGGCTACATCTACTCGAACGACATGGTCAAGGGCTTCGATGTGCTCAAGATCGACGACCGCCTGACCGATCCGGCGAAGCGGGTACGGATGTCCGAGCTGAACGTGCAGACGCAGCCGGACTACTTCGACCGCTCAGGCCACTGAAGGATCATGTCCTGACTCGTTCCGCCGGACGGGCAGCCGTCCGGCGGAACGCCGAGTTCCCACTCCAGCCCGTAGCGCTGGAACAACTCGGCCCGCAGCCGTGGCAGCGGCATCGGCGCGCCCGGCATCAGAACGGCGAAGACCGCGCCCATCAACAAGGCGCGCAGCAGCGGATAATCGCTGTCCGGGTCCCGTGAGCCGTACCGTTCCACCGTCTCCCGCAGCAGCCCCGCGAGCCGCTGCTGCTCCGGGCACTGCACGAACCCCTCGGCCTGAAGAATGCCGGCCATATGAGTCCGCATCAGGACGGGGCTGTCCTCGGTGAGTCCGAGAATGGCGTCGATCGCCCGTGCCAGCAGCTCCCCGCCGTCGTCCGTGGCCGGTTCGCGTTCCAGGGCCGCCTGGAGCGTGCGGTGCATCAGCCGGTGCACGGCGGATTGCAGCAGCTGTCGCTTCCCCGGGAAGTAGTACGAGACGAGACCGCGCGCGGAACCCGCCCGGTCGGCGATATCGGCGAGCGTCGTGGCCTCGTAACCGCGTTCGGCGACCAACTCGACCGTCGCCTGAAGCAACCGCTCACGTGAGCGCCGACGGAGCTCTTCATTGACCGATGCGCTCCGCGGGGACATGCTTTACTCCTGCGTTGACTGGCTCTGAGCCAATATACTCAGTGCGTCCCGTCGCGGACCCTTCCGGGCCTGGTCAGCGGGGCTGTCGCCTGCCTTGGGCGACGCGGGGGATCGTCCAAGGCAGGCGGTTTCCGCATGCCCGGACGGCGCCGCGGCGCCCGTTTCGGGCCCCGGGGCCGCCCGTTTGCGGCTTCGTTCACGGCTCTGTTACGGGTCTATCGCACCGGTCCCCGGCTCGCCAGGGCGATAACGGGCCGCAGTCCCGCCGGACGCTCCTCGACCGGCAGATGGTCCACGAAATGGACCGAGCAGCCCAGCTCCGCCGCCCCGCCGTCCGCCCCGCGGTCGTCGCCGACCATCAGCACATCGTGCGGATCCTGCCCCAACTCCTCGCAGGCCGACCGGAACAGCCGCGGGTCGGGCTTCTGGATACCGTGCTCGTACGAGAGCACATACGCGTCGACGAACGCGTCCAGGCCATGGGCACGGAAGACCGGACGCAGATCCCAGCCGATATTGCTGACCACCGCGATGCCGATGCCCTCGCGCCGCAGCGTGCCGAGCACCTCGGCGGCGTCGGTGTACGGACGCCAGGCGTCCGGCGTCATATGACGGTCGTAGAGCGCGTCGTACAGGACCGGGCTGGGCAGCTTCACCTGCCGGGCGAGCCCGGTGTACGCGGCGCGGTGGCTCCCGGCGCTCTCGTCGCGGGTGGCCCACAGCTCGGCCAGGTGCGACGGCACCCGCTCCGGTGAGGAGCCACCGGGCAGCGCGCCCGCGACGGCCAGTCGCATCGCGTAGCGCCGCACCTCGTCGGGGGGTACGGCGATGCCCGCCTCGTCGAGCACGGCACGCAGCCAGGAACTCGCGGATTCGATACGGAAGAGGGTTCCGGAGAAGTCGAAGAGCACACCCTTGAAGGTCATACGTACGATCCTCGCCGGGTCACCGCTTTCTGGACAAGGTCACGCGCCCGTACACCGAGACCGAGAACGCGACCAGACAGCCACCGAAAAGCCACCCGCCGATTACGTCCGCGCTCCAGTGCACCCCCAGCCACAGCCGGGTCAGGCCCGCCCCGGCCACCGATACGGCCGCGACGACGACCGCCGTACGCCAGGGCCACCCGCCGGCCCCGTGACGCCGTACCAGCCACAGCAGCAGCCCGCAGGTCACCGCGGCGGTCATGGCGTGTCCGGAGGGGAACGCCGCGAACTGCGCGGAGTCGACCGGGTCGGGCCACCGCGGGCGCTCACGCCCGATCGCGGCCTTCGCTCCCTGGGAGACGGCCGCGCCCAGCGCCGCTGTTCCGGCCGTCCACAGCGCGAGCAGCCGCTCACGCCGCAGCCACAGTGCGATCACGGCCACCGCGGTCAGCAGCCGCATCGTCCAGGGATCCCAGACCCAGTCGGTGAGCACCCGGTTGATCCAGGTCATGCCCGGTTCGGCCACCGCGTGGCGGTGCAGTTCCTCCGCGACCCACCGGTCGAAGGAGAACAGCGGACCCCACTCCGCGACGACGAGGGCGGTCAGCACCGCGGAGAGGACGGCCAGCAGCGTGGCCACCGAGCCCGCTCTGGTGAGGCCGGCGCGCGGGGGACGGGCCGGGGGCGGCGGGGAGACCATGGAGGGCGAGGGCGAGGACATGGGGTGATCCTCGCGCACACGGCGCGCGGGGGGCTATCCCAGGGCGCGAAGCGCCGGTACGAAAGCGACCAGCAGCGGCACCACCGGCACCAGCGCCGCCGCCGCGGTCAGCCGCAGCCGACGACCGGCGGTGAGCCGGGGTACGGGCGACAGCAGCCGGTTCACCCGCTGCGGCAGTTGCGCGTCAGGGGTGGTGCCGGGCCCGAACACCCCGCGGTCCTCGTTCAGTTCGACCAGCGCGAGCGCGATCGTCAGCCGCCCGAAGCGCCGTGAGGCGACATCGTCGGCGGCCAGTTCGACCAGCCGGTGCATCTCGTCGCGGAACGCGGCGAAGACCGGCACCTGCGGGAATCCGTTCGCCAGCGCCCCCGAGCAGTGCAGCAGCCAGTCGTGTCTGGCGCGCGCGTGGCCCTGCTCATGGGCGAGTACGGCATCGAGCTGACGCCCCTTCAGGCGGCGCAGCGCGGCCGTGGTGATGACCAGTTGGGGCGCGGCGCCCGGCAGCCACCACGCGCCGGGGCGTTCGCCCTCCAGGACCACCAGCGGCTCGTCGCGCGGTTCCTCGCCGGGCAGCGCGGGGGAGCGTACGAGCAGTTCCCTACGGCGCTGCCGGCGCCGGCGGCGGGCCCGGTGGATCTCACGGGCGAGCATCGCGGCCGTCCAGAGGCCACCGCTGGCCAGCAGTACGGCCAGTACGGCGGTCCACGGCCCGTGCGAACCGAAGGCGTAGGCCTCCACGACCGCGCGCGGGGCGGGCGCGAAGACATGGCCGCGGACGAGCAGCCAGGAGGCGGCCGCGCTGAAGATCATGGAGAGCGCGAAGCTCAGCAGCACGGCCGCCACGACGCACTGCCACACCCAGAGCGCCACCACGGGCTCGCGCTCCGGCCAGTCGGCGCGCGACAGGAGCCGCGGGGCGACGACGGCGGCCAGCGCACCGAGCGACAGCAGTGCCAGGGAGACCAACATGGTCACCAGAGTATGAGGGGAGCGCTACTCAGGGTATGTCCTTACCCGGCAAGTGACCCACGACACGTTTCGGCGCGGTCGCCGCTGATCTTCCGGGATCGCCACGCCCGGCCAGGGCCGGCGGGAACTGATCTGCCGGGACCGATCTGCCGGGACCGTACGGTCGGGAGCGCTCGGCCGGGACCGCGCGGCCGGGACCAGCCGCGCTCAGAGCGTGAGCAGCATCGCCAGCATCGCGATACCCATGGAGAGGCGGCAGACCAGCGCCAGCTCGGGCCGCTCGCCCCAGCCCGCCAGGGCCGTACCGGCACCCCCCTCGGGGCCCGCGGTGGCGGGGACCGGCAGCAGCCGGGCGCCCGCCCACAGCACATAGCCGGCGTAGTAGACCAGCAGCACGCCGGTGAGCAGTGGCGCTCCGCTGCCCGTGCCCGCCGCCCCCGCCACCGTGTGCGCGCTGTGCGCCCCCGCAGGAGCGACGGTCATGACCCCGGCCATATAGACCATCGCGAGCATCCCCAGCAGATGATGCAGCCGGTGTCCCCTTCCGCCGGCCCGCAGGAGCGTGTGGAGCGCAGCCCCGCCGAACACCACCACGTATCCCGCCCAGACCCACCGGGGCGGCGTCAGTACGGCGGCGGGCACCGCCATGGCCGCCATCCCGAACCCCATCAGGGCCTCGCCGCCCACCGAACCGCGCTGTTCGCCCACGCTGTCGCGCAGCCGGAGCAGGCAGTAGCTCCCGGCCGCCGCGCAGAGCGCGACGAGCAGCCAGCTGGACATCGCAGGTCCGTGCATCGCACCTCCCCCGTCAACGGACTCGTCCAGGGGATGCCCGGCACCGCCGATGCGCATACGAGCGCAGAGGGACACAGGGGGAGCGCACCGGGGGTCACGGGTCCGGCGGGGCAACGCCGTTCGGTCATTCACATTTCGCTGGAAACGGAAAGCGTAAAGAAAATCGGCTGACACGCCCTCGCTTATTCCGTTCGAATTCCTGGTGCGCGTGGACTTGTGGTGACGGTAGCGCCCGACTACTTTGCGAAGGCGTGCCCTTGGGGGCCGGGCGGACTGCCGCCGCCTGTAAATCCCCCCACTCCCGAGGGCTTTGCGCATTCTGGCAGATATCGAGTGGGAGGCATTCCCCCATGCATATGTCACGACGGTCGGCCCTCGCGTCCGCGCTGGCGGCCTCGGCCGCCATCGCCGGCGTCGGCGCAGCCCAGCAGGGTGCGTCGGCCTCCGAACCGCGTCGCCGAGCACAGTTGGGACCCACCGCCAGTCCCCCCGGTGATGTGGTCGGCAAAATCACGGTGGGCTACCAGGGCTGGTTCGCCTGTACCGGTGACGGCGCCCCCATCAATGGGTGGTGGCACTGGAGTCAGAACATGAGCCAGCCGCCGTCGCTCAGCAATACCACCATCAAGTCGTGGCCGGACATGCGGGAATACTCACGCGGTTACCCCACCGCCTACCCGAACCTGAACAGCGGCCAGCCCGCCACACTGTTCTCCTCCTGGGACCAGCAGACGGTCGACACGCACTTCCGCTGGATGCGGGAGAACAACTGCGACACGGCCGCGCTCCAGCGCTTCAACCCCTTCAGCCCGGAGGGCCCGACCCGGGACGCGATGGCGCAGAAGGTGCGCCAGTCGGCCGAGGCCAACGGCCGCAAGTTCTACATCATGTACGACGTCACCGGCTGGACGTCCATGCAGTCCCAGATCAAGGAGGACTGGACGTCGAAGATGAGGGCGCACACCGCGTCCAGCGCCTACGCGAAGCAGAACGGCAAGCCGGTGGTGTGCATCTGGGGCTTCGGCTTCAACGACCCCGGCCGGCCCTTCGCGCCCGCGCCGTGCAAGGAGGTCGTGGACTGGTTCAAGGCCCAGGGCTGCTATGTCATCGGCGGCGTGCCCACCCACTGGCGCAACAGCACGGACGACTCGCGCCCCGGCTTCCAGGACGTGTACCGCGCGTTCAACATGATCTCGCCCTGGATGGTCGGACGGATCGGCAACGTCGCCGACACCGACCGGTTCTTCCGCGACGTCAACACCCCCGACCAGGCGGAATGCAACGCCCGCGGCATCGACTACCAGCCGTGCGTGATGCCGGGCGATCTCCAGGAACGCCACCGCGCCCACGGTGACTTCATGTGGCGGCAGTTCTACAACATGGTGCGGGTCGGCGCGCAGGGCATCTACATCTCCATGTTCGACGAGTTCAACGAGGGCAACCAGATCGCGAAGACCGCCGAGACCGGTGCGCAGGTGCCGTCCGGGTCGGGTATCTGGGCGCTGGACGAGGACGGCACCTCCTGCTCGTCCGACTACTACCTGCGGCTGACCGGCGACGGCGGCCGGATGCTCAAGGGCCAGATCGGGCTGACGGCCACCAGGCCCACCCCGCCCAGGATCTGACGCCACATCACACGACGGGCGATGACGTACGGGCCGCCGGGACATCCCCGGCGGCCCCTCCGTATCAGCCGGCCGGCAGATGCCGTGCCCGGCTCTCCCGCCCCCGTAGCCGGGGGGTGAATGTCGCGTGGAAGATGGTCGACGCCGCCCCCACCGCGGCGGCCTCCGCGCTCAGCACGGACGGCTCGACCGCGACCCGCCGCAGCCGTCTGGCCGTCGGGAACGCGTTGACGGTACGGGCGATCTCGTCCAGATAGAAGTCGGCGACGTCCTCGGTGAAGAAGGGGCCGCCGAGCACGATCAGATCGATGTCCAGCAGATCGACCATGCCCAGCGCCCCCCGCCCCACCGCCTGCGCGACCTCGCGTACGGCCGCCGCCGCCGCGGGGTCGCCCGCCGCGGCGGCCTCGCCCACCGCCAGGTACGCGGCGGTGCTCCCCGACGTACCTCCCGGCGCGGCCGGTACGGGACGCATCCCGCCCCGTACCGCGAGCTCCGGCACGGACACCGGCGGATTGCACTCCGGAAGGATCTCCGGTCTGCCGTCCTTGGCCAGCCGTCCCAGCGCGATGGCGCACAACTGGCCGAACTCCCCGGCGTTGGCGCTGATCCCGCGGTACAGATCGCCGTTGAGATAGAGCCCCGTACCGACGCCCGTACCGAGATAGAGATATGCGAAGTCCCTGGCCCTGCGGTCGCGCCCGATCCACCGCTCGCCGGCCGCCGCCGCGGTGGAGTCCTTCTCCATCAGGACGGGGCACGGGAAGTGGTCCTGGAGCAGATACAGCAGCGGCAGATCACCCCAGGCCGACATCAGCGGCGGTCCGAGCACCGTGCCCGACGCGATGTCGACCGGTCCCGGCACGGCGACCCCGACCCCGAGGAAGCCGTCCTCCCGTACCGACCCGCGCGCCTCCGCCAGTGTCTCCCGGCCCAGCGCGGCCACCCGTTCGACGAACTCCGCGGGATCGATGTCGGCGCTCACGGGCCGGGTGCGGGTACGGACGATCGCGCCGTCGAGGTCGATGACGACCGCGGTGAGCACTTCGGGGTCGATATGGATACCGAGCGCGTGGGCGGCTGTCCCGCAGAGCCGCACCGGCGTACGGGGTTTGCCCGAGGTGGCGCGCAGCTGGGCGTCCTCGATGAGGATGCCCCGGTCAAGCAGCGAGCGGGCGATCCGGGAGACCGACTGCTGGGTGAGGCCCGTGCGGTGGGCGATCTCGCCCCGGGTGATGGTGCCGGAGAGCCGTACCGTCTCGATGACCACACACTCGTTGAACGACCCCAGATCGATCTGGTTGACCCCGCTCCAGGACTGGCTTCCCGCCGTGCTGTCCGTGCGGCGGTCCGTGCCGGGATGGCCCGCGACGTTCTCACGCAGCCAGCGCACCGCGGCGCACGGGGTGTCGGGCCGCGCCGTCGCGTAGCGTTCCAGCTCGGCCGCCAGATCGAGATAGACGCGCCGCGAGGACTCCGGATGGCTCGTGCTGTCGAGCGCGATCATGGCCCGGAGGAAGGTGCGCCAGGTCGAGCGTGCTGGTATCCGATGTTCCGTCACCAGTCCTGGGGGTATGTCCTGTTGACGTAAGCCGCCGTCGTCCACCGTCTCCCGGAGCGTGATGGCGTGCAGCCCGAGGTCCGGATGGCTGCGGCCCGCCTCGGCCAGATACTCCGCCAGTCCGCCGTACGCCGGTGAGGAGTCGTCCGCAGTGCGAGCCGTCGCCGCCGTCAGCGCGGCCTCCACCGCCCGGTCGAGTCCGGCCAGTACGTCCGTGCCGAGCACGGTCCCCGCGGCGGACTGCCGGGGCGCCCCCTGCCGGGTGCCCGCCAGGAGCACGGCGCGCCACGGGTCCACGTACAGGCCCATCACCCAGACCTCGCCGCTGGGCAGCGGTGGCCTGGTCGGTACGGACGGAGCGGGGGTCTCGTCGGGGGAGAGCCGCCAGCGCCGCCGGATCCCCGCGACCGTGGCGTGCGAGAGGCCCAGCTCCCGGGCGACCGCGCGCGAGGCGCCGCTGCCACCGGGGGCCAGCAGCGTACGGGTGACGACCTCCGCCTCGTCCACGGTGGCGGGCCGGCCGGTGCGCGGGCGCCGGCCGAGGCCGTCGATTCCCGCGCTCGTCCAGCGCTGCCGCCAGGTACCAACCGTCTGCCGGGACACGCCGAGCCGACGGGAGATCTCGGCGTCGCGCAGCCCGTCGGCGGCGAGGAGGACGACACTCGCCCGGATCGCGAGCGGGCCGCCCTCCTCGGCCCAGCGGTGCAAGACGGCCCGGTGCTCCGGGGGCATAGAGCCGACCGGGCCGTCGTCCTGGGGGGCCTCAGGCACCAGTGCCTCCTCCGGCCCGGCGGCGTGCCGGGGTACGGCCCGTGGCCGAAGCCGTACGGACCGCCGTCGTACGGACCGCCGTCGTACGGACCGCCGTCGTACGGACTTCCCCTGTGCGGTCCGCCGCCGGGCGGTCCCCGGGCGTCAGCCGCAGCGTCAGGATCTGGAAGGGCCGCAGCGCCAGCGCGACCGAGCCGTTCTCGTACGGGCGCGCCGCGACCGGCTCCTCCAGGAGGTCCGTCTCGCACACCGATGCCACCGGGAAATCGGCGGAGAGCGCCGTACGTGCCCGGCCGCCGCGCGACTCGTAGAGCCGTACGACCACATCTCCCGAGCGGTCGTCGGCGAATTTCACCGCCTCCACGATCACATCGGGATCGTCCACCGAGATCAGCGGCGGCGCGGCGGATCCCGCGGCCACCGAAGGCCCGGGGCGCAGCGGCAGATTGACGGCGTACCCCTCGGCGATCGCGTCACCGATCCCCGCCGCCGGGCGTACCGCGTGCCTGAAGCGCTGCGGCCCCCGGTCGGCGTGCGGGTCGGGGCTGTGCGCGGCGCGCAGCAGGGTGAGCCGTACGGTGGTGGTCGTACCGGCGTCCTCGCGGGTGTGGCGCGAGACGTCGTAGCCGTAGGTGGAGTCACCGGCCAGCGCCACGCCCCAGCCGTGCTCGCCCACATGGATCCAGCGGTGCGCCCATAGCTCACAACGGGCCCCGTCCCCACCGGAGTTCTCGTGGGTGGGGCGCGCGACATGGCCGAACTGGATCTCCGCGCTGCTGTGTTCGGCATGTACGTCGAGCGGCCAGACCGCTTTGAGGAGAGTGTCACGCTCGCGCCAGTCGACCTCGGTGTCGATCACGAGGGACCGGCCCCCGGCGGTCAGCGAGAGCGTCTGCTCGATCGTGGACCTGCCGGTGTTCCGTACCACCCGGACGGCCGCCAACAGCGGTCCCCGGGCCGTCACTTCGACCGAGTCGGCCCCGTCGAGGTCGCGGAACACCTCGCGGTGGCGGGCGTCCAGGTTCCGGGCACTCCAGCGCGGCGGGTCGTCGCGGTGCAGCCGCAGCAGATTGCCCGCCGCTCCCGGCGCGATGGCCTCCCGGCCGGTGGCGAGGTCCAGCACGGAGCGTACGAGCCCGTCGGCGTCGACATGGATCCGCAGCAGTCCGTTGTCCAGCAGCCGCCCGCCCCCGTCCGCGGGCCGCACGGTCACCGGCGCGATCCCGGCGGGCCCCGGAAGGACCGCGCCGCCGGGCTCGGAGAGGACCGTACCGGTGGGCTCCGAGAGGACCGCACCGCGGCCGAGGGCCGGCGCCTCGGCCAGTACGGCTACCCGTCCACCGGCCAGCCGCTGACCGCCGCCCGCCGGCCGGTCCTGGTCCAGGACCACCACCTCGCGGCGCGCCAGCGGGCCCGCGTTGAAGACGGACACGCCTGCGGTGTCGCCGCCGTCGGACGCTCCCACCGCCCGGCGGATCAGCCGCTCCAGACGGCGGTGGACCTCGCGGTGGAGCTGTTCGGCCTCCTGATGTGCCCAGGCGGTCGAGGTGCCGGACAGCAGATCGTGGCTCTGCTGGAGCAGGACCTTCTTCCACAGGGTGTCGAGTTCGTCGTACGGATAGGGGACGCCGTCCCGGACGGCGGCGGTCGCCGACCACAACTCGGCCTCGCGCAGCAGCGATTCGGCGCGGCGGTTGCCGCGCTTGGTGCGCGCCTGGCTGGTGTAGGTGCCGTGGTGGGACTCCGGGCGGAACTCACCGCGCCACACCGGCGCGTCCGGATACGCGTCGAGGGCGTCCCGGAAGAAGTGCCCGGGATGCCGGCTCCCGACGCGCGGCGAGCCTTCGAGATCGGCCAGTCGGCGGGCGCGCTCCAGTGTCTCGCGGGTGGGGCCGTAACCGTCGGCGCCGCCGAGGGGCAGCAGGGAGCGGGCCGCGGCGCCCTGGCCGGCGAACTCCTTCGCGACGTCGGCCAGTTCCCCGCCCGACAGTTCGCCCGGAGTGAGGGCGGAGCCGGACGGGAAGTGGCTGAAGACACGGGTGCCGTCGATGCCCTCCCACCAGAAGGTGTGGTGCGGTACGGGGCCGGAGCTCTCCGCGAGGAACCAGCGGGCTCCGGCGAGCACCGCCAACTGCGGGAACGCGGCGCTCAGTCCGGAGGCGCCGGGCAGCCAGGCACCGTCGGTGTCGGTGCCCAGCTCCTCGCGGTAGAAGCGGCGGCCCTGGACGAACTGGCGGGCCAGCGCCTCGCCGCCGGGCAGATTCCCGTCGGCTTCGGCCCACATGCCGCCGACCGGGACCCAGTTGCCGTCGGCGACGGACTTGCGCACCCGCTCGAAGACATGCGGATGGCGGTCCTTCATCCACGCGTACCGCTGGGCGGAGGGCGCGGCGAGTGTCAGTTCCGGGTACTCCTCGGCCAGCGCGGTCATGGTGCTGAAGGCGCGGGCGGTCTCGCGTACGGACTCGCGCGCCGGTCCCAGCCGGGCCGCTCCCAGGGGCGCGCGGCCGACGGCGGCGACGGTGTGCGCGGACTCGTGCGCGCGACGGGCCAGTACGGGGGCGAGGATCCGCCGGGCGTGCGCGGTGGTCCCGGCGACATCGCGTGGATCGACGGCGTCCACGGCCTCTTCGAGGGCCCGCAGGATGGCGTACCGGCGGGGCAGCTCCGGCGGGAGCGCGCGCGTCAGACCCTCCAGGACATCGATGTCATGGATCAGCTGCCAGATGCCCTCGTCACGTACGGCGAGATCGGCGCGGAGCAGCCGGTACAGGGGCTCGTCCCCCGCGGTGACCGGGTCCCCGTACCGCGCACCCGCGCCGGTGGCCGGGTCGATCGGCGGATTGGCGGCGGCTTCGACGAACAGCCGGACCTGCTCGCCGCCGCCCGCCCGGGCCGACACCGTCAGGGACCGGTGGCGCCGGTGCAGCCCCTGGAGAGGGATGCCGTGCGCGTCGTGGACGAGCCCCACGGCACGGCTTCCCGTGTCCGGGCCCTCGAAGCCCGAGCCGGGCTCGGAGCCGGTCTCGAAGCCGAGGTCGGAGCCGGTCTCGGAGACCGGCTCGAAGCCGAGGTCGAAGACCGCCTCCACCCGCTCGCCCGCCCAGCGCTGCGGGACGGCGGCGTGCACCTGGAACCAACTGGTGGACCAGGGACGGCCCCAGGCGTCGCCCACGAAGAACGGTGTGTAGTCGGCCCGGAGGGCCACATCGACGGGCACCGGCTCCCCGGGGATGTGCCAGGCACCGATATCCAGCGGAAGCCGCTCGGTGTACAGCGCGGGACGCAGACGGGCGGCGAGGAAATGACGGATCCGCGCCTCTCCGGACTTCCTGCGGTCATACATGGACGGCCCTTCCTGTCCAGCCAGTAACCGCCATGTAAAACCAGGTGTGTTATCAAGTCAACGGCTTTGCCTCTTCGTTCTTCTTCCTGGTGGTGACGGCCCGCATCGGAATTGTCAGTTAAATAAATTGACGAATCGCGAAGCCACCGGAAAGTAAGTGAATTGACAAGAGGCCGCATTGACGCCGGACGGCGCTCAGTGCCGTACCGGCTCCGGCCTGACGCAGCAGCTCTCCACCGGGAGCGCCCTGCCCTCCCGCGCCGAGTCGAGCAGCGTCAGCATGATGTCGAGGACATGGCGCGCCAGTTCGGCGGACGCCCGGTGCGGGCGGCCCGCGGCGAGCGACGTGGCCAGATCCGCGAGGCCGGTGCCGCGCCCCGCCCCCACATATCCGGCCGTGACCGGCAGCGCCTCCCACTCGCCGGTGCCCCGGTGCAGCTCGACCGTTCCGTCGAACCCGTTCGGGTCGGGGACGGAGAGCGAGGCCCCGGTGCCGTGCACCTCGATACGGGGCAGCCGGGCGGCCTGGATGTCGAAGCTCATCACCAGTGTGGTGAGGGCGCCGTTGGCGTGCCGCAGTACGCCCGTGACATGGGTGTCGACCTCTACCGCGAACCGTTCACCGGCCCGCGGCCCGCTGCCGATCTCCCGTTCGGTTCGCGGCCGGGATCCCGCGCCGGTGACCGTGATGACGGGGCCCAGCAGATGGACGAGCGCCGAGAGGTAGTAGGGACCCATGTCGAGCAGCGGCCCGCCGCCCCGCCGGTAGTAGAACTCGGGGTCCGGGTGCCAGCGTTCATGGCCGGCCGTGGTCATGAAGGCGGTCGCGGCGACCGGTGTGCCGATGAGCCCGTCGTCGACCGCCTTGCGGGCCGTCTGGACGCCCGTACCGAGCACGGTGTCGGGCGCGCAGCCGACGCGCAGTCCGGCCGCCTCGGCCGAGGCCAGCGTCCGGTCCGCCTCCGCGCGCGTGGCGGCCAGCGGCTTCTCCCCGTACACATGCTTGCCCGCGGCGAGCGCGGTCAGAGCGACCTCGGCGTGGACCGCCGGGATCGTCAGATTGAGTACGGCGTCGACATCGGGGCGTGCCACCAGCTTGGCCACCGAGCCGACGACCGCCGCGCCCGGCACCCGGGCGGCGGCCGTCGCGGCGCGGTCCTGGTCGAGATCCGTGACGGCCGTCAGCGTGACGTCCTCCAGCCGTTCCAGGGTGTCCAGATAGGCGCCGCTGATCTTGCCCGCGCCCACCATGCCGATCCTCAGCGGCTCGCCCACAGCAGTCCCCTCTCGGTGAGCACCCGTACCTCGGGCACATCGAAGTCGTCCGGTTTGTGGCCGATGGTGGAGACGAAGACCCGCCCCTCGCCACAGGTCCTGGTCCAGACCGCCGGCATGGTGACCGGCCGCGCCCGCTCCTCGTCGGCCGCGAACTCCGTGGTCGCCAGGACGTCGATCAGCGGGTCGGTGGCCAGCCAGTACTTCTCCGTATGGACACGGAAGTCGCTCAGTCCGGCGATCACGGGATGGTCGGCGCGCTCCTTGACCAGCGTGACCCCGTGGTCGGAGAAGCCGGGCGGATGCATCAGGAACTGTCCGCCGGTGAGGAGCTGGTAGCCGACATCGCCCCGGAAGGAGTCCACGATCCCGCCGTGCCAGCCGGCCAGTCCGGTGCCGGCCCGGACCGCCGCGGTGAGTCCGGCGCTCTGCTCGGCGGTGAGCTCGCCCATCGTCCAGCACTGGACCACCAGATCGGTGGCGGCGAGGAGCCCGGCGTCCGTGTAGACGTCCAGGGTGTCGGAGATCCGGATGTCATAGCCGCGGTCGCGGAGGAAGGGCAGGAACAGTTCCGTGATCGCGACGGGCTGGTGTCCCTCCCAGCCGCCACGGACCACCAGGGCCCTCCGGGCATCGGATGTCTCGGACGTCATGGTCGTTGCACACTCCCATCGGTGTTGCGCGCCCATCGGGGTTGCGCGGCAGGGGCCCAGCGAACTTCGCTGTACGGGTAGCGGAATGATGTACTGCCATCCGAACGTACGGAGAGGGAGATTTATTTGTCAACGACTCTACCAAATGGTCCGCCGTACGACGTCAGTGCTGCCCGAGCCGTTTGAGCAGAGTCCTCAGCGAGTGGGCCGCCTCGGTGACCGCGAGGGCGATCTCCTCGGCGCGGGCGTCGTCCATCCGGCTCTTGGGCGCCGAGCAGCTGATCGCGTCGCCGCCGCCGTGGCCGGTGCCGAGTGCCACGGCCACACACCGGATGTCCGGCGAGTTCTCCCCGTCGTCCATCGCCCATCCGCGCAGCCGCGTCTCGGACAACTGGCTCAGCAGCGCGTCCGGGTCGGTCACCGTGTCCGGAGTGAGCCGTTCCAGCGGCCAGTTGAGCCGCATCCTGACCTCGGCCGCGTCGTAGAGGGAGAGCATCGCCTTGCCCAGCGCCGTGGCGTGCGCTGGCAGTCGGCGGCCCACCGCCGAGTACATCCGCAGGGCATGCCGGGACTCACGTTTGGCCAGGTAGACGACGTCCGTACCGTCGAGCCTGCCCAGATGCACCGACTCGCCCGTCTCCTCGGCCAGCGTGTCGAGCACCGGGCCCGCGAGGCTCGCGACATCGTCGCCCTCCAGATAGGCCGTACCCGTCAACAGGGCCTTGAGGCCGAGGCTGTAGCGGGTGCCCGACGGATCCAGATCCACCCAGCGGCGCGCCTCCATCGTGCGGAGGATCGCGTGCAGACTGCTCTTGGGCACGGCCATCGTGCCGGCCAGCTCGGCGAGCGAGAGCCGGGCGCCTTCCGCGCCCAGCAGTTCGAGCACCTCAAGCACCCGAGCCGCGGACTTGACCTCTTCGGGCTTGCGCCCCCGCGCTGCTGCTGCCACCGATTCCACGGAACCTCCGCTTCTCGTACCGGCGCCCCTCGGCGAACCGGTCGGCACGAATCTCGACGTGCGTCTTGACGCTATATCACCCCAACCATAAGTTCAGTCACTCCAACGCCATTCGGCCTTCTGAACGGTTGATCCTTAGGTAGGGGCCATGCGTATACCTATGTCGAGGAATGTCCGGCTCGTGGCGGTCGCCGTCGCCACGGCGCTCTCGCTCACCACTCTCTCCGCCTGCGGCGGCTCCTCCGACTCCGGAGGGAACTCCACCTCACTGGAGATGTGGACCTTCAAGCAGTCCCATGTCGGCGCGTTGCGCAACGCCGCCGCCGAGTTCAAGAAGCAGACCGGTATCTCGGTCTCGGTCGAGGCCTACACACCCGACGACGCCTACACCACCAAGGTGCAGAGCGCCGCGAAGACCGGAGATCTGCCGGATGTGCTGGAAGTGCACTCCGACGGCGAGGACCGGGTCTTCGGCGCGGCGGGGATCCTCTCCGACCTCGCCGCCGACTTCACGGGCGACTGGGCCGGCCGTATCCAGGAGCCCGTGAGGGAGTCCGGACTCGTCACCGACCAGCGGTTCAAGGACTCGCAGCCGGAGGCCGCCAGGGACCACGGCATCGAGAAGGGCGCCCGCTACAGCGTGCCGCTCAGCGTCGGCACCTTCGGGATCGTCTACGCCAACAAGAAGATGCTCGCCGAGGCGGGCATCACCGAGCCGCCGGCCGACTGGGCGGGCTTCCTGGACGCCCTGAAGGCGACCACCGCCAAGAACCCGAAGACCGGTGGTTTGTCGCTCGGCCTCAAGGTCCAGGCCACCGGTCTGACCTGGGTCCTCCAGCCGCTGGCCTTCAGCCAGCTCGGGCAGCGGGGGTACGAGAGCCTGTTCGGCAAGGACCCGGGCGCCGACTTCGGCTCGCCCAACGGCATCAAGGTCCTGAGCATGTACGACCAGCTCACCCCGTACTGGATGCCGGGCAGCCAGTCCCTCACCATCGACCAGGCGGACCAGGCCTTCGCGCAGGGCAAGTCGGCCTTCAACATCGGCGGCACCTTCACCCTCGCCTTCCTCAAGCAGAACGGGATGAACCCCGACGACGTGTTCGCGTTCGGACTGCCCTCCCCGAAGGACGGCGCCGTCCCCGACCGCGCGCTCGGCCCGCTCGCGCTGACCAGCCTCAGCGTCGCCGCCACCAGTGAGCAGCCCGACAACGCCAAGAAGTGGCTGGAGTTCCTTTCCGGCAAGGACGTCGCCGCGCGCTTCGCCAAGGACGCCTCCGATGTCCCGGCCACCGAACTCGGCGCCGACTCCGCCGCCGTACTCGGCCCGGCGCTCTCCGCCATGGTCGACAGCTTCAAGGGCACCGAGCGGAACACCTACGATCCCAGCCGCGGCAACGAGTTCCGCGCGCCGGGTTACGAGCAGGACGACGCGGGCGCGATCCTCGCCGACCTCACCCCGCTGGGGCAGCAGTCCGTCGAGCAGACGGCGAAGAAGCTCCGCGAACTCAACGCCTCCTACTGGGCGGCGGCGCGGTGACGACGGCTCCCCGCCGGCGCATCCGTCCGTACGAGACGCTCACCGGATACCTCTTCGTCGGCCCGGCGGTGGTCCTGTTCTGTGTGATGGGCCTGTACACCGTCGGATACGGCTTCGCGCTCAGCTTCGCCACCTGGAACGGCTTCACCCCGAACTGGACCTGGGTCGGTCTTGACAACTACGCCGATCTGCTGTGGCGCAGCCCGGTCTACGCACCGCGGGTACGGCACGCGGCGGTCAACACCCTCTGGGTGATGATCGCCGCCCCCGCCCTCACCGTCGCGGTCGCCTTTCCGCTGGCCGTGCTGCTCAACCGGGTCAAGCGGTTCCGGTCGGTGCTGCGCTCGGTGTACTTCCTGCCCTATGTGACCAGCGGGGTCGCGGTCTTCTTCGCGTGGCAGTACATCCTCCAGCCGGACGGCGCGGTCAACTTCCTCCTCGACGGTCTGGGGCTCGGCTCCCTCCAGCAGCCGCAGGGCTGGCTCGGCAATCCGGCCACCGCCATGCCCACCATGATCGTGGTGACGGTCTGGGGCCATGTTCCGGTCGCGATGCTGCTGTATCTGACCGGTCTGCAAGGGATCGACCGCAGCGTGCTGGAGGCCGCCGAACTGGACGGCGCCGGCTGGTGGCGTACCAACGCCTCGGTGGTCTGGCCGCTGGTGCGGCCCATCACCGCCATCGTCGTGCTCCTCAATCTGCGGGAATCGCTCCAGGGCTTCCAGACCTTCCTGGTGATGACGAACGGCGGCCCCGGTGACCACACCAATGTGCTGGGCCTGGAGGCGTACCGCCTGGCGTTCCTCAAGAATCTCGCGCCCACCCTGGGGCTCGCCAGTGCGCTCGGCTGGATCCTGTTCGCCGTCGCGCTGGTCCTCGCCCTGATCAATCTGCGAGCGCTGCGGAGCAGAACATGACCTCGCCCACCATGAAAGCCCGTCCCGGTCCCTCTGCCGAGCCCGGTCCGCCCGCCGAGCCCGGTCCGCCCGACGAGAGCCGGGCGCGCACCCGCCGGCTCGTCGCCCGTACCGTCGTCGGCGTACTCCTCGGTCTCTACGGACTCGTCAGCGTCTACCCGTTCCTCTGGATGGTGTCCGCCGCCTTCAAGGACCAGATCGAGGTCGTGCGCGGTGGGCATCTGATCCCGGACAACCCGACGTTCGACACCCTCGTTGCCACCTGGAACAAGCTGCACTTCTTCGACTTCTTCCTGAACAGCCTGCTGGTCACCGCCTATACGGTGGTGCTGACGCTGGTGATCTACGCGGCGGCGGGCTACGCCTTCGCCGTGCTGCGCTTCCCCGGCCGGGGAGCCCTTCAGAAGCTCTTCGTCTCCCTGCTGTTCGTGCCCGGCATCACGGTGATGCTGCCGATCGTGCTGCTGGAGAACAAACTGGGCATTCTCGGTACGCACTTCGGACTGGTGCTGCCCTTCGTCAACGGCGGCGCCCCCCTTTCGGTGCTGCTGATGACCGGCGCCTTCCTCGCCGTCCCCAGTGAGCTGCGCGACTCCGCGCGCGTCGACGGGGCGAGCGAGCTGCGGATCTTCACCGGCGTCTATCTGCCGCTGGCCAGACCCGCGTTGATCACGGTCGCGCTGCTGACGGCGATCCCGACCTGGAACGAGTTCCTGCTCACCCGGGTCTCCCTGAACGATCCGTCCACGTACACCCTGCCGCTGGGACTCCAGTACCTCTCCGCGGAGAACGTGCCGCACTACAACAATCTGATGGCGGGCGCGCTCATCGTGGTCATCCCGGTGATCCTGCTCTTCCTCAGCCTCCAGCGGTACTTCGTCAACGGGCTGGTCGGGGCGGTGAAGGGCTGACGCGGGACTTCGGACTGAGAGGCCGCGCGGAGAGGTGGGGCGGCGTCGCGTGCCGATGGGCGGCGCCCGTCGGCGTTGTCGTCGGGCGCCGACTCCCCCACAGCCTTGAGGGCGTGGGAGGTGCCCCCTCCGCGTCGCCTTCCTCCTCCGCCTTGCCGGGCTTGCCCCTCGCCCCGCTCCTTCCTCCACCCCACCTATCTGCGCGGCCTCTTACTCGTCCAGGGCCTGTCCAGGTCTCCGCGGCTCCTCGCGCTAGGCTGCGGAGACCAGTGCCGCAGCCAGGACAGCCGTAGCCGGGACAGCCCTGGCCAGGAACCCCGCAGCCAGGACAGAGGAGATCGCGCACCATGGACGCCGCCAGCCACCCCAACGCCCCGCACCGGACCGGCGAACCGGTCTACCGGGACGCCACGGCGGCCGATACCGACGCGCTCGTCGCCCTCATAGAGTCGGCGTACCGGGGGGACAGCAGCCGTACGGGCTGGACCACCGAGGCGGACATCCTGGCGGGGCAGCGAACCGACCCGCGAGGGGTGCTCGAAGTGATCGAGTCACCCGGCAGCCGGCTGCTGGCCGTCGAGCGGGACGGCGAACTGGTCGCCTGCTGCCAGCTCGAACACCGCGGGGACGCCGCCTACTTCGGAATGTTCGCCGTATCGCCCGGCGCGCAGGGCTCCGGCCTGGGCAAGCAGGTCATGGCGGCGGCGGAGCGCGTCGCGGGCGAGACCTGGGGCGTACGGGAGATGCACATGACCGTGATCACGGTCCGGGAGGAACTGATCGCCTGGTACGAGCGGCGCGGCTACCGCCGTACGGGAAAGCTGTACCCCTTCCCGTACGGCGACGAGCGCTTCGGTATCCCGCAGCGGGACGACCTGGAGTTCGAACTGCTGGTCAAGCGGCTCGGCTGAAACGCCGGTACGGGCCCGGAGAGCCGCGGGCGGCATCGCCGCGCGGCCTTTGCCGGGCCCCGCGCGGGTTCAGGCGGTGAACCGGCCCGTGCGCCGGATCTCCGGGAAGTCGGTGGTCACCGCCCCGAGCTGGAACGCCCGCGCCAGCCGCAGCTGGTCCTGGGTGTTCACCACCCAGCCGATGATCCCCAGCCCCTCCGCGTGCGCGCGCTCCACGGTCTCCAGGGTCAGTCTCCGGATGTTCAGAGCCAGCCTGGCGGCGCCCACCGCCCCGGCCCGGTCCACGATGTCGGCGCCCCAGCGGCTGGCGATCAGTACGGTACGCACGCCCGGCACCAGCGAGGCGATCTCGGCGACCGCCTCGTCATGGAACGACGACACCTCGACGCGCTCCACGAGCCCGCGCCGGAGCATCACCTCCGCCAGCGCGCGGGCCGCGGCCCTGTCCTTGATCTCGGCCTGGAGCGGCGACCGTACGGCGTCCAGCACCTCCTCGAAGACCGGGACGCGCTCGCCCCTCCCCGCGTCCAGCTCCCGCAGCTCGGCGAGGGTCCGGTCGGCGATCGCGCCCGTTCCGTCGGTCGTACGGTCCACGTCCGTGTCATGCATGACGGCGAGGGCGCCGTCCTTGGTCAGATGGAGGTCCAGTTCGATGGCGTCCATGCCCGCGCGCTCGGCATGCAGAAAGGAGCGAAGGGTGTTCTCCGGTTCGACACCCATCACTCCACGATGACCGATGGTCTGGAAAGTCAAGACGATCTCGCTTCCGTCGACGGCGGCTCCCGCGCGCAGCCTAATGGCCGGGCCCCTGCCTGGGACCCGGCCGCGCGCCAAGGAGTCCGGAGGCCGGTCGAAGCCCGCGGCGCTACGCTGGTTACGAGTGTCCAACCCCTGGATCACGGGAAAAATGACGGTGACCATGGGGGGTGCGCAGGATAATTTGTGCCAGTGCCGCTTGTAAGGGAGAACTGAAGGCCTATACGGTGTCTTGACGCCAAGTTCTCCCGTGGAGGAAGTGACATGACGGAAATCCTTGCGCAGGACGCCGCCGTACCCGGCATATCGAGCGCTGCCCGGGTGGTCGATCACCCGGCCTGGCGGGAGCTCAAGAACGCCGTCGAGGAGATCCGGCCCTGGCAGTCCAAGGACGGCTCGATCGACTTCGACGCCGAGGGCGCCCCGGCGCGCTCGCTCGTCGAGGTGACGATCGACCGGGTGATCGCCGCGGTCGAGCGGCTTTCCCCGCTCCTCCCGCATGATTCCGCGTACCACACGGCGCTCGTCGCCGATCTGCGCAAATGGGCCGACGGTGCCTTCGACGTCCCCGACTTCCTGGACTCCCTGCTGGCCTTCCAGCCCGCCGCGGACCGGGTGGACGGCCTCCAGCACCTCGCCGTCTTCCCCATGTACACGCAGAACGGCAACCCCGACCGCAATCTCGAAGCGGTCGTGCTGCGCATGGTCTGGCCCGAGTGGCTGGCCGAACTGGAGCGCACGCGCTACGACAATCCGCTCTTCTGCGGCATCACCTTCGAGGACTTCACCTCCGGCTACGACACCAACTCCGCGGTGTTCTTCCCCGAGACCATCGCCGTACGCGAGGCTCCGGAGCGGTTCAGCTGGGGCGGGATCTTCTGCGACCGCGAGGCCGCCCGGTTCCGCCGGGTCATCGACGCGGCCGTCCGTACGCTCGGCGTCGAACTGCCCGACGACATCAGCGCGATGGTCGCCGATCAGGACCGCTGCCAGCAGGCGTTCGTCCTCTGGGACATGATCCACGACCGCACGCACAGCCATGGCGACCTGCCGTTCGACCCCTTCATGATCAAGCAGCGCCAGCCGTTCTGGATGTACGGCCTTGAGGAGCTGCGCTGCGACCTCACCGCGTTCCGGGAGGCCGTACGGCTGGAGGCGGACGGGGTCGCGCAGGGCCGTGACGTCCAGTACGCCGTCCTCTTCGACCGGATGTTCCGATTCCCGGTCACCGGCGCGCGGGTACGCAACTACGACGGACTCGGCGGCCAGCTGCTGTTCGCCTATCTCCACCAGCACGATGTGGTGCGCTGGACGGACAACACCCTGCGCATCGACTGGGAGCGGGCCCCGCGGATCACCAACCAGCTCTGCGCGGAGATCGAGGACCTCTACCGGGCCGGCATCGACCGCCCCAAGCTGGTCCACTGGTTCGCCGCGTACGAACTGGTCTCGACGTATCTCGCCCCGCACCCCGGCTCGCGCTGGGCCAAGGGCCCCGACGCCCTCGATCTCACCCAGCCGCCTCGTAAGCTGGTCGACGATGTGCTTCCGGATGAGTTTCCGCTCAGCATGTTCTACGAGGCGCTTTCCAAGAAGCTCAAGAACGTGATCGCCTCCACCAAGGGGATTCGCGCGTCCGCTTCAGGTTTCGAGTTCGAGATCGCCGAAGTTCAGAAGTCCTGATCGGTGAACCGGGGCCCCGCCGCCAGGCGGGGGCCTTCGTGCCCGAGGAACGGTTGAACGCTTAATGAAAGCGCTCAAGGGTGGCCAAGGGTGAACGAGGGCGTACGGGATGTGATCCTGCAGTCGCGTTGCTTCAGGACGCTTGAAGCGCTCCCACCTCGTTCGCGGGCTCATCGAGCCAGAGAGCATGCGCCCCAGCCTCGTCGACTGTCAGGCCGTAGCGGTCAACGCTGGGGCGGCCGGCATTCGCCCAGTGGGTGAGAAGGGGTTCACGTTCGGCCCAGAGGTCGCGCGGGCCTCCGTGTTCGAGGCGTGCCGTCCGGACATCGAGCAGGGTGATGCGGGCCCAGGACGACGTGTCCGGCTCCCAGAGACAGCGCGTCTCCTGGCCGCTGTCGTTCTTCAGGATGATGGTCTTGACGGTGGGGTGCGCGAGAGAGGGGAGGAACTGCGCCATCTCGGCTCCGAGCCCCACGGGAAGGGTGATCTCGCGCGAACTGCCGACCGGCGTGATCAGCAGCTCGGTGAGTTCCTGAGGTGTGGAGCCGGCGCCGTCTGTGTCCGGCCGGGCCCCCATGAAGGCCGCCAGATCGGGGAGGAACCGGCCCTCTGCGCGTCGGTCTCGGTCGAGCGTCAGGCGGGCGATGCCGTAGCCCACGTTCGCGACGATGACGCCGCCCGGACGGATCTGCTCCCGCCATGAGTCGGGGATGCGGCCAACACCGCATGTGGCCAGCAGCCTGTCGTACGGGGCGTGCTCGGCACAGCCGGCCATGCCGTCCCCGGCGATCAGCTTGGGGATGTAGCCGGCCTTTCCGAGTCGATTCTGCGCCGCGCTCACAAGGCCAGGGTCGACATCCACCGATACGACTCGATCGCTGCCGAGGCGGTGCGCCAGTAGAGCGGCGTTGTATCCGGTACCGACCCCGATCTCCAGAACGTGACTGTCATCCGCCACATCCAGAGCTTCGAGCATGGTGGCCATGAGCGAGGGGCGCGTCGATGAGCTGGTGGCGGTGCCGGAGGCGTCGAACTGTGTCAGGAGTGACGCATCCCGGTAAGCCGCCGTGAGCCAGCCCGGGTCTGCCTGGTCGTACTCGTGCAAGCTGCCCTGGACTCGTACGGTGAACCTGGGCACGAACACGTGCCGGGGGACGCTGGCGAAGGCGTCAATCCAGCGTTCGGAGCGCAGGGCCTCCGAGGCTGTGAGCTGGTCTGTCATCATGCGGCGCAGTTCGTCAGCGGACGGTGCGGCGATGGTCATGGGTGCCTTCCAGTAGGTCAGCCAGTGCGTGGGTGATGGGGGTGCGGAGTTCCGGGACGAAGGCCCACTGCCCGTTCGGATTCACGTCGATCAGATGCCAGTCCCCGCCGTGACTAACGAGAAAGTCCCTGGCGGCGTAATGGAGGTCGAAAACGCCCATCAGCTTGCGGACGCACGCGGCGACCTTGTACGGGACGTCGCAGGGCTCGTACGTGTGGCTGTCGTAGTCGGTGCGGATGTCGATGCGTGCGGCCTCTGACGAGCTATGGATCTTGGCCGCGAAGAGCTGATCGGCCACGACCGTCAGGCGGATGTCGTACGCCTTGGGAATCCACTCCTGGAACTGGTGGGCGGTGAGGCTGACAGCGTCCGTGATCTCGGAGGCGTGAACCTTGGTGGTCCACAGTGCGTACGGTTCGCCGTCGATGCCGCTGGGGGCCTGGGTGCCGAGGGCCTTGTACGCGGCAACCCGGCCGGGCAGCTTTTCGAGGAATGCCTTGGCCTCGGCCGGGTCGTTGGTGATCAGCGTCTCGGGGATGGCCAGCCCGCACCGAGCTGCCGTCGCGAGGGCAACGGGCTTGACGCCTGCGGCGGCGTTCCTCCGGGGGTGGTTCAGCCATGTGCATTCCAGCGTTGTGAGCAAGCCGCCGAGGCCGGCGCGGGCCTCGGCGGCTGCCCACTCCGCGTCCTGCCCCGACGGATCGAGGTGGAAGCGGTACTCCGTTGGACGCCGGTAGTAGACGGAACGAACGTGACCGAGGTCCAAGTCCCGGTGCTCACCGCGTAAGCCGCCACCCCAAGCGCTTTGCTGGGGGCCGATGCGCGCTGCCATGATCAGGCTCTCGGGGAAGTCTCCGGGATCGAGACGGTGAACAGGCACACCGCGCTCGTTGAGTTCCGCGATCACCAGATCAGCAGTCGCATCTTTCGGACCGGTCAGCACCAGGACAGTCATCGGTCAATCCCTCCGCTCCGTCAGCCGATTGATCAGTCCGTGTCGGTGCCCTTCTCCTCGTCGAGTTGGCTGTCCTCGGTGGTCTGGGCCACTGTCTCGAACGAGGACTTCATCGACGGGGCGTGGATGAACGGCTCGCCACCGTCCACGGTCACGCTGATCTGCCGTTCCGGGCAGAGCTTCAGGGCCGGGTACACACCCGCGTCGGGACGTACGGGAACGGCTTTGGTCAGCCCGAACGGGCGTTCCGTGACCTGGCTGGCAGTCATTGAGCACTCCTTCTTCTCGTGAGACCTGGCTGTTCTGCCCGGCGTCCGAACCGGACTCCGGTTTGGACACCGGGGCCTTGCTCACCCGCGCCCGAGGCCCGCTGTCAGGCATTCGGTCCGGGAGTCGTTGTTTTCCTACGTGCTGGCGGAGTCCGTCTGACCCGCTCCCGCCGTTCGACCTGTCCTTCTTCACGGGGTGGCAGAACGGCGGGAGCGAGCGTTCGGCCCGCCTCCCCAACTCAACGGAGCGGGGGTCCAGGTCAATCGCGAACAATTCGGGGGGCGTGCGACGTGCGCGAACCCATTCCTCGTAGCTCACCATCCCAGCCACACCGCCAGTACGAGGGCGCAGCCGAGAGCACCAACGGTCGTCACGTAGACGGTCTGTTCCGCGCGCGGGCTCACCGGTCGGCCCTCTCGATTTGCATCTTCCTGGCGCGGTCCACCTGCCGGAGCCGGTAGGCGGCGGCAGTTGTTCGGGTGGCCAGGGCCAAGCTCCGCATGTACTCGTACGCGAAGCCGGGAGGCGTCGCCTCGGTGGGGCGGGCATTGTCCCCGAGCAGTTCTCGGGCCTCTTTGAGCATCGCCCGCGACTGGGCAGTCTCGACGTCCCAGACTTCGTCATCGATCAGCGTGGCCAAGTGACCGCACAGCTTCAGTGTCGTGATGTCCGTCCACTCCCGCTCGGGAAGCGAGATACGGAGTTCGAGTGCCTGCCTCACCGTCTGCGAGATCGTCGTCAAGTCGACCGCGTACGGCTGAGGAGTGGGGGTGCTCTGTTTCGTCATGCCGCCGGTTCCCTCCGTGGCCCTTGCTGTCTGGCGATGCTTAGTCAACGGCGGATGAGGTATCCGGGACAGGTGAAGCAGGCGGCGTGGGCACCGCACAACCCCGGTGATTTTTACCTTCCCTCCGTGTCCCCGAGGTCGCCCAGAGCTACCGTGGGGACATGTCCCAGATGAACCGGCAGCTTGCAGACCGGATTGCGGAACTCGGCTTCAGTCAGGCCGAGTTAGCACGTCAGGTCAATCTTGAGATTGAACTTCTCACGGCGAAGCCGGGCAACGTCACTGACTCGGATGTGCGCCGATGGCTGCGAGGCAAGACAAAGTGGCCGCAGGATCGCATCAGGCTGTGTCTGGAACGGGTTCTCTCCGCACGTGCCGAAGATCTGGGGTTCGTGCCCCGCAAGAAGAGCAGTGCACCACTGGAGGAAGATCCTGTGCACCGTCGTACGTTCCTCTCCGCAGCGAGCGGTTCGGTCTTGGCTATTGGGACATCGGGTGTCAGCAACCATGGACGACTGGGCACCAAGCTCGGTGTCAATGACGTCCGGCGCTTCCATCAGGATTACGTGGCCATCCTTCGGCGTGACGACGCGGGACGGGGCGCTCGGAAGGTGGAGAACCTGGCGGTGGAACTGGCTTCTCGAATTCAGTCCGCCCTAGCGGTGTCCACCGCCTCAACTCGCGTACAGGACATGCTTTATAGGCTCGCCGCGGAGGTCATCAGCTCGGCCGCCTTCGCCTCGATCGACGCGAGCGCACCTCGGCGGGCACGAGCACATCTCAGCCAGGCCCTGACCTTCGCTGGTCTCTCCCGGGACAGTGAGGCGATGTATCACGTCTGGGACCACATGACGCTGACATCCAGCCAGCGGGAGAATCACGCTGAAGCTGTCGCTGGCGCAGAGGTCCTGAAGCGCTCGTCAATCGCACGGCGAGACCCGCTGTACGCCTCTCTCGGGCACTTGCGCACCGCCAACGGACTAGCGCGCCTGCGGCGGCGGACCGAGGCCCTGCGCGCTCTCAGGGATGCGGAGCGGTCCTTTGGCCGCACTGCCGACGAACAGCGCCCCGAGTGGATCAGGTTCTATGACAACAGTGAGCTTGACGCCCTGTCCTCGTTCACATGGACGGCGCTCGGGGATCACGGGCGCGCCGAATACTGCCTGCACCGCACCCTTGCGGCCATCCCGGAAGGGAGGGTCCGCAATCGAGCCTTGTATACCGCCCACTTGGCCCTGGCTCAGGCCAGGCAAGAGGATTTGGAGCTCGCCTGCGCAACGAGCCGGCGGGCGTACATGATGCTGCCTCCGTTGTCCGGATCACGACGCACGACCAACACTCTGGCCGCGACGCGCAAGGTGCTCGTAGCCTCGGGGTCGAAGGCCCCTGAGGTCGCCGAGTGGGTTGAGGAGTCCGGCCAATGGATCTGAAGCACTACACACACGCCGACGCGCGGCATGTACGTTCTTTGCTATTGGACATCCACGATGAGGCATACGCCGATGACCCGACCCCGTTCAACTCGCGTGAGCGCTTCTCCTATTTCGTTGATCTCTGGTCGGCACGGGAAGACTGGCATTGCGTCTCGGGCTGGGAAGAGGGTGGCCCGGTTGGCTATGCCTACGGTTCGAAGTTCAAGCCGGGCGGGTGGTGGAAGGGGCACCGGCGTCCCTCTGCCCTTAGAGGCTCCGTGTTTGCTTTGTCCGAACTCATGGTTGTTCCCAAGTGGCGCGGCACTGGACGGGCACACCAGATCCACGACGAGCTGCTCGAATCAGTGTCGGCCGACGTGGTTACCCTCCTGGTGGACACTGAGCACCCCAAAGTCCAGGACCTGTATGAGCGCTGGAGCTACAGCAAGGAAGGCGAGGCGAAGTCCTCCGACGATTCCCCGCTGTATGCCGTCATGGTCCGAAAGCTGTAAATGGCCGCCACTGAGCCTTCGGTCATGAACCTGCCGCCTGAGACTTGCGAGCTGCCCTTGAGCGGCGTTTGCTGCTTAGCCCGCTTCTTGGCCGCCTTGGTGTAGGCCGATCTCGTCGTAGCCCCAGTCGAGGCCGTACCGGAGGAGGGACGTGGCCCTTCGGCATGTCGGCTTCGGGGGCGAGCCCGTTCTTCTCTTCGTGCCGTATGCCGCGTCCTGGTCGCAGACGGCGGGGAGGATCTTCTCGATGACCGCCCGGTTGTAGCCACGCACCCTCCGGACCTCCTACAGCAACCACCTGCTCTCGGGCCACCTGATCAGCGCCTGCGGCCACAGCCGGTACGGCGTGGCCCGCTCCGAGCAGGGGCGACGTGGTCTACCGCTGCTCGAACTCGGCCACGACCAAGGAAGGGCACGCCTGCCGAAGCATTCCCGGCGAGGTGACCGAAGGGCTGGTCAGGGGCGAGGTGGCCGAGCTCCTGACGGACCCCGACGCGATCAAGGCGCTCGTAGACGAGTGGCTGGGCGGCATCCCCGACGGTGCCGAGTCCTACCGGACCCGCTTGCGGGAGATCGACGGCAAGCTGAACCGCCTGCGGAACACACGACGCAAGAAGATCGCGATGCTGGCTGCGTCCCTCGACGAGGCCGACCAGGGTCTCCCGCGAGCAGTGGGCGCGGGTCGAAGGCATCCTGGCAGGAGAGGGCAATCCCAAGCCTGACGACCGGGGATGCTTTGACATGCTGCTGGAGAAGCTGCGCAACGACGCTGGGTGGCACGACTACGACCGCGACGAGCGTATCGGCGGCAAGGGCTGGGCCGTCGTCCACCGCGTAGCTCGCCGCTGGTTCACCTCCGGCCTGTACGCCGAGGCTCTGGAGGCGTACGGCCCGCACGAGGGGGTGCCCGCGCCCGATGGCTAGACTCTGCCTCCCATGAAGATTTACGGCGTGAACGAAGATTTGGTGGAGGATAAAGTGAAAACTGAAGCGGGCGGGCAAATTACTTCCACCAAGGGGATCACCGCCAACGACACCGGGCGAGCGGCCGCGTGAGCCCTCGCGAGCGAGAGGCGACGGAGGCCACGGCCATGAACGGAAGCGGTGCCACCAACGGCGCACTGGACGGTGCCGTGGTCGCGGTGGCCGGAGCGGCGGGGCCCGCGGGCCGGGCCGCCCTGCTGCGGCTCGCGGAGGCCGGCGCCACGGTCGTCGGCGCGGACGCGGACGCCACCCGGCTGGCCGAGGCGGTCGACGCCGCGCGGTACGCGCACGGCGGAGCCACGGTCACCGGCGACACCGTCGATCTGCTCGATCTCGCCGCCACCCGCGCCTGGGCGGACAAGACCGAGAAGGAGTTCGGCCGGATCGACGGACTGGTCCATCTCGTCGGCGGCTGGCGCGGCAGCGCCTCCTTCGCCGAGACCGATCTCGCCGACTGGGAGCTGCTGGAGAAGCTGCTGATCCGCACCGTCCAGCACACCTCCCTCGCCTTCGAGGGCGGACTGCTGCGCAGCGATCGCGGACGCTTCGTGCTGGTCAGCGCGGCGGGCGCGACGAAGCCCAGCGCGGGCAACGCCGCCTACGCCGCCGCCAAGGCCGCCGCCGAGGCATGGACGCTGGCCCTCGGCGACGCCTTCCGCAAGGCGGGGGGCGAGGAAGGTCCCCGGGCCGCGGCTGCCATTGTGGTCATCAAGGCACTGGTGCACGACGCGATGCGCGCCGAGCGCCCGAATGCGAAGTTCGCGGGCTTCACGGACGTCACGGACCTGGCCGAGGCCATCGCCGGAGTCTGGGACCGGCCCGCCCGGGAAGTGAATGGAAACCGCCTGTGGCTGACTCCCGAGCCGTGAGGTCCCGTACGACGGACGCGCGCCGGCACCACGACCCCGACGTACGCGGCTTCGCCAGCGACAACTACGCGGGCGCGCACCCCGAGGTCCTGGCGGCGCTCGCCCTCGCCAACGGCGGCCATCAGATCTCCTATGGGGAGGACGACTACACCGGTCACCTCCAGCGCGTCATGCACAGCCACTTCGGCCCGACGGCGGAGGCCTTTCCGGTCTTCAACGGCACCGGCGCCAATGTGGTCGCGCTCCAGGCGCTCACCGACCGGTGGGGCGCGGTCATCTGCGCCGAGACCGCGCATATCAACGTGGACGAGGGCGGCGCCCCCGAGCGGGTCGCCGGCCTCAAGCTGCTGACCGTACCGACTCCGGACGGCAAGCTCACGCCCGAGCTGATCGACCGGCAGGCGTACGGCTGGGACGACGAGCACCGGGCCATGCCGCAGGTCGTGTCGATCGCCCAGAACACCGAACTGGGCACGGTCTACACGCCCGACGAGATCCGCGCCATCTGCGCGCACGCTCATGAGCGGGGTATGAAGGTCCATCTCGACGGGGCGCGGATATCCAACGCCGCCGCGTCGCTGGACGTACCGATGCGGACGTTCACCAACACCGTCGGTGTGGACGTCCTCTCCTACGGCGGCACGAAGAACGGGATGCTCTTCGGCGAGGCCGTCGTCGTCCTCGACCCGGACGCCGCACGGGCCATGAAGCATCTGCGCAAGCTCTCCATGCAGCTCGCGTCCAAGATGCGGTTCGTCTCGGTGCAGTTGGAGGCACTTCTCGCGGGCGATCTGTGGCTGCGCAACGCCCGGCACAGCAACGCGATGGCCCAGCGGCTCGCGGAGGGCGTGCGCGCGGTGGACGGAGTGGAGATCCTTCACCCGGTCCAGGCCAACGCCGTCTTCGCGCGGCTGCCGCACGAGGTCAGCACCCGCCTCCAGCGCCGGTTCCGGTTCTACTTCTGGGACGAGAAGGCCGGGGACGTCCGCTGGATGTGCTCCTTCGACACGACGGAGGACGACGTCGACGCCTTCGTGCAGGCGCTCAAGGAAGAGATGGCGCGATAGCGCGGGCGTTTGCATAGATATGTGACCGGCCGGAAAACCATTGGATTCCGGCCGGTCCTGTCCCTAGAGTGGCCGCTATGCGGCTGATCCAGCAGAACCCCGATCTCTCCGCCTACCTGGCGGCCGATGAGGTCATCGACCATGTCCATCCGCTGATACGGGAGACGGCCGCCCGGCTCCGTGCCGATAGCGCGGACGCATACTCATACGCGAGGGCCGCGTACGAGTTCGTCCGTGACATGGTCCCGCACTCGGCCGACGCGGAGGACCCGCGCGTCACTTGGCGCGCTTCGGACGTTCTCGCGCTGCGCACCGGCATCTGTTACGCCAAGGCCCATGCCCTGGCCGCGCTGCTGCGGGCACAGTCCATCCCGACAGCCCTGTGCTACCAGAGGCTCGCCGACGACGACGGAACCAACGCGGTCCTTCACGGGCTTGTCGCGGTCCGGCTGCCGGGCCAGGAATCCTGGGCCCGGCAGGATCCGCGCGGCAACAAGCCGGGGATCGATGCCCAGTTCTCGCTGGAGGGCGAGCGGCTGGCCTGGACCGTCCGCCCGGAGTGCAATGAGGTAGACTATCCAGTGCTTTATGATGCACCACATCCGGTCGTTCTGAGTGCGCTGAGAGCCGCCCCCGACCGGCACCGCCTCTGGCGGACGCTGCCCACCGCCCTCTGACCGCCACTCCGAAAGCACCGAGGCACAGCAGACCATGACCCTGACGCTCACCGTGTCGGACGAGGTGCGCACCCTCGCGCCCGGCTTCACCCATCTCGCCGTCGAGGCCCACGGGCTGGTCAACGGCCCCAGCGACGCGGACAGTTCGGCCCTGCTGGACGACGCGGCCCGCAGGCTCGCCGACCGGCTGGACGGCCGCGCCCCGCACGAGGACGCGCATCTGGCCGCCTGGCGCGCGGCGTACACCGCGTTCGGGGCCAAGCCCTCCCGTACCCGTAACTCCGCGGAGGCACTGGCCAAGCGCGCCCTGTCCGACGCCGGGCTGCCGCGGATCAATCTGCTGGTCGACCTCTACAACGCCATCAGCGTCGCCCATCTGATCCCCGTCGGCGGCGAGGACACCGACCGGATCGTCGGCGGCATGCGGCTCGTGCGCGCCACGGGCGAGGAGCCGTTCGCGACGGTCGCCGGCGGCGAGACGACGGTGGAGCGTCCCGAGCCGGGCGAGGTCGTCTGGTGCGACGACGAAGGTGTCACCTGCCGTCGGTGGAACTGGCGTCAGGGCGTGCGTACCCGGCTCACCGAAGAGTCGGTGAACGCGGTCTTCCTGCTGGAGAGCCTGGCCCCCATGACCCGCGACGCGCTCGACGCCGCGGGTGCCGAACTCGCCGAATCGCTGGAGAAGCTGAGCCCCGGGGCGCGGATCACGGTCCACGCGGCGGGGTGACCGGCCCGGCCGTGCCCCTGCCCTCTCCTACAGGAGGGCGGGCCCCGGCCGGGGCGGAGACGTTCCGGTCAGGAGAGACGTTTCAGCGTGCCTCGGCTCAGCCGGTCTCCGCCGTACGGGCCTCCGCGGGGGTGGGCGCGGTCCCGCCGAGGTGCGCGGGCACCCACCAGGTGTCGGCCGCGTCCCTGGGCCGTACCGGATAGGCGCGCTGCGCGGCCTCCAGCATCTCCTGCACCCGCTCGCGCAGCCGCCGCGTGATCGCTCCCGCGTACTGGTCCGCCGCCGCCTCGATCTGCTCACCGACCCGGATCGTCACCGGGATATGGCTGCGCTTGAAGTTGCGCGGCCGGCCCTTGGTCCACATTCGCTGGGTGCCCCACAACGCCATCGGGATCAGCGGCACCCCGGCCTCCTGCGCCAGCCTGGCCGCGCCCGACTTGAAGCTCTTGAGCGTGAAGGACTGCGAGATGGTCGCCTCGGGGAACACGCCGACGATCTCGCCGGAGCGCAGCGAGTCCAGCGCGTGCGCGTACGCCTGCTCGCCCTGCTTGCGGTCCACCGGGATGTGCTTCATGCCGCGCATGAGGGGGCCGGAGACCTTGTGCCGGAAGACCGACTCCTTGGCCATGAAACGCACCAGACGCTTCTGCGGGAGCGCCGCGAGCCCCGTGAAGATGAAGTCCAGATAGCTGATGTGGTTACTGACGAGCACGGCGCCACCGGTGCGCGGGATGTGCTCGGAACCCTGAGTGTCGATCTTCAGGTCCAGCGCCTTGAACATCGTGCGGGCGGCGCCGATGACCGGCCGATAGACGAGCTCTGCCATCAGGTGAGGACCCTTCTGTTCCGGGGAGGGTTCTCCCGGCGGAAGTTACGCAGCCGTAGGTTTTCGGCATTGCGCCGATGGTGCCCCATACGCGGCCCCGTGGCCAGTCCTGGTCTGTGCGTCCGGCGAGATTCTTGTCACGTCGACGTCATATCACCGCAGCACAGCCGTGGTGTGCCGGACCAACAGGTACATCTCGCACCCCGGCCGCGCGGGGGGCCGCGGAATATTTCGCGGTTGTGTGAACGCTGCATCCGTCGATGACGACGACAGGGCTCGTGGCGACAGGGCTCGCGGTGCGCGCGCGGTGCTCGCGGCGGAGGGCACGTCCGGAGCGCCGTGCGGGCGCGGCGACGGGAGGCTGAAAGTGCGGGGGAGCGAAGACGGGAAGCGGCTGGGCCCTGTTCTGGGCGCGGCCGAGCTGGGCGCCGAACTGGGGGAGCGGGCCACGCTCGTCCAGTTCTCCACCGCGTTCTGCCAGCCCTGCCGGGCCACCCGGCGCGTCCTCGCCGAAGTGGCGGGGATGGTCGACGGCGTCTCCCATGTGGAGCTGGACGCCGAGGACCGGCTGGAGCTGGTGCGCCGGCTGGGCATCCTCAGGACCCCCACGGTGCTGGTACTGGACGCCGGGGGCCACGTCGTACGGAGGGCCGCCGGCCGGCCGCGCACAGTGGACGTGATCGCCGCGCTGGGTGAGGCGGTGTGACGCCGGGGCGTGACGCGGGTGCGGAGGATACGTACTTGACCGCGCCCGCCACCTGTCGTCACGCTGACGAGGTGCCCCAAGAACTCCTTCTCTACGGGCGGGTCCATGTGGACCTGGCCCGCAACGCGAGCGCGCGCTGTCCGGCTGTCTGAGCAGCCACGGCCCCGTTCGTCACTCCCGAAGAAGGACAACTCCATGACGGCCACACCCGATCTCTCCACTCCCCAACTGGCCTCTCCCGACCTGCTCCGCTCCGTGTTCCGGCAGCACGCCGCGGGTGTCGCGGTCATCACGGCACAGGGGGAGGGCCCGGTCGGATTCACCGCCACCTCCCTCAACTCGGCAGCCGCCGAGCCCCCGTTGATCTCCTTCGGCGTGGGCACCTCCTCCTCCAGCTGGCCGGTCCTCGCTGAGGCCGCCCATGTCGGCGTGCACATACTCGGCGAGCACCAGAGGGAGCTGGCGGCCACGTTCGCGCGCAGCGGAGCCGACCGGTTCGGGCCGCCCACCTCCTGGCGGACCGGCCCCGAGGGGGTACCGGTGCTCGACGGCGTAGTGGCCTGGCTGGTCTGCCGCGTCATCGCCCGGGTCCCCGCCGGGGACCACCGGCTGGTGATCGCCCAGGCCGTCGTCGGCGACCCCGCGGGCGGCGGCCGGCCGCTCCTCTACCACCAGGGACGCTTCAACGCGCTGCGCGACTGAGGGTTCCCCGCTCCGGCTCTCCCACCGCGTTGGCAAGGTCACAGTTCCAAGCGCTTGCTCAGTGGGAATACTCTGGGTGTACTGGCGAGTAATATTTACTCCGGTGCGCCGGTCTCCCCGACCGGAAACCGCCCGATAAGGCGCCTATGCTGCGTGCAACAAGGCAGCCCAGAAATGACGATGCAGTAGGAGAGCCGGCGTGAGCTTGAGGATCGTTGTCTGTGTGAAGTACGTGCCCGACGCCACCGGCGACCGGCACTTCGCCGATGACCTGACCGTCGACCGCGACGACGTGGACGGTCTGCTGTCGGAGCTCGACGAGTACGCGGTCGAGCAGGCACTGCAGATCGCCGACGAGGCGGACGACGCCGAGATCACCGTGCTGACCGTCGGCCCCGAGGACGCCAAGGACGCGCTCCGCAAGGCGCTCTCCATGGGTGCCCACAAGGCCGTCCACGTCGAGGACGACGACCTGCACGGCACGGACGTCATCGGCACCTCCCTGGTCCTCGCCAAGGCCATCGAGAAGACCGGTTACGACCTGGTCATCTGCGGTATGGCTTCCACCGACGGCACGATGGGCGTGCTGCCCGCGATCCTCTCCGAGCGGCTGGGCGTCCCGCAGGTCACGCTGCTCTCCGAGGTCGCGGTGGCGGACGGACTCGTCAAGGGCCGCCGCGACGGCGACACCGCGTCCGAGCGGCTGGAGGCCTCACTTCCGGCGGTCGTGTCCGTGACGGACCAGTCGGGCGAGGCGCGTTACCCGTCCTTCAAGGGCATCATGGCCGCGAAGAAGAAGCCGGTGCAGTCCTGGGACCTGGAGGACCTGGAGATCGACGCGGACGAGGTCGGTCTCGAAGGCGCCTGGACCGCGGTCGACTCGGCGGCGGAGCGTCCGGCCCGTACCGCGGGCACGATCGTCAAGGACGAGGGCGAGGGCGGCAAGCAACTGGCCGCCTTCCTCGCGGGCCAGAAGTTCATCTGAGCCCCGCCCGCAGACCGCCCCTCATCATCTTTCGATCTTTCGCAAGCAGGAGAGAAGAAGTCCCATGGCTGAAGTTCTCGTCTACGTCGACCACGTGGACGGTGCCGTCCGCAAGCCCACGCTGGAGCTGCTGACGCTGGCCCGCCGCCTCGGCGAGCCCGTCGCCGTCGCGCTCGGCCCCGGCGCCGGAAGCACCGCCCCCGCGCTCGCCGAGCACGGCGCGGTGAAGGTGCTCACCGCCGACGCCGCCGAGTTCGCCGACTACCTCGTCGTACCGAAGGTCGACGCGCTCCAGGCCGCCTATGACGCCGTCTCGCCGGCCGCGGTGCTGCTCCCGTCCTCCGCCGAGGCCAAGGAGATCGCCGCCAGGCTCGCGGTCCGTATCGGCTCCGGGATCATCACGGACGCCATCGACCTGGAGGCCGGCGACCAGGGACCGGTGGCGACGCAGTCGGTGTTCGCCGCCGCGTTCACCACCAGGACCCGGGTCTCCAAGGGCACCCCGGTCATCACCGTGAAGCCCAACTCGGCCCCGGTCGAGGCCGCTCCGGCCGCGGGCGCCGTCGAGGCCCTGGCGGTCTCCTTCTCCGAGAAGGCCACCGGTACGAAGGTCGTCTCCCGCACCCCGCGCGAGTCGACGGGACGCCCGGAGCTGACCGAGGCCGCGATCGTCGTCTCCGGCGGCCGTGGCGTCAACGGAGCCGAGAACTTCGCGATCATCGAGGCGCTCGCCGACTCCCTCGGCGCGGCCGTCGGGGCCTCCCGCGCCGCCGTCGACGCCGGCTGGTACCCGCACTCCAGCCAGGTCGGCCAGACCGGCAAGTCCGTCTCCCCGCAGCTGTACATCGCCTCCGGCATCTCCGGCGCCATCCAGCACCGCGCCGGCATGCAGACGTCCAAGACGATCGTGGCGATCAACAAGGACGCCGAGGCGCCGATCTTCGACCTCGTCGACTACGGGGTCGTCGGCGACCTCTTCGAAGTCGTCCCCCAGCTCACCGACGAGGTCAAGATCCGCAAGGGCTGACCCGCCGACGCTGTACGGACCCGGGGCCGCGTGGTGATCCTCACCGCGTGGCCCCGCGTCGTTGACGTGGTGCGAGCCTGCCGATTAACTTCATTCAACGGATTGTTGATTCCGCAGAGCGGAACATTGGAGGACGTGGGAATGGGGCAGCAGGAGAAGGTGGCCACGAGTCTCCCGGACGCGGTCGGCGCGGCCGTCGGTGCCTCCCTCGCGTCGGTCGACGCGGAGCTGGCCCGCCGCTACCCGGGCGACCCGGGCACCCGCCAGCCCGTCCATACCGTCTACGTACCCGGTGACGCCTTCGCCGCCGGCACCATCCGCTCCTGGGGCGACCAGGCGCTCGCCGCCCTCGACGAACACGCTCCGGACGCCGCCTCGCTGGCGCGGGTGCTCGGCCTCTCCGGTGAGCTGGCCGGACCGGTGTACGAGCGCGTACGGGACAAGCTGAGCCGCGAGCCCGTCGAAGACCTGCGCATCGACTTCGAGGACGGCTACGGTCCCCGCTCCGGCCACCAGGAGGACGAGGACGCCGCCCGCGCCGCCCGGCTCGTCCATGAGGCGTACCGGGACGGCACGGCCGCCCCGTACATGGGCATCCGGATGAAGTGTCTCGAAGCCGCCGTGCGCGACCGGGCGATCAGGACCCTCGATATCTTCCTGAGCGGACTGATGGAGGCGGGCGGCTTTCCCGAGGGGCTGGTTCTGACGCTCCCCAAGGTCACCTACGCCGAGCAGGTCGCCGCGATGGCGCGGCTCGCCGGGGAGTTCGAAAAGGCGCGTGGCCTGGACGCGGGCCGGATCGGGTTCGAGATCCAGATCGAGACCAGCCAGTCGATCCTCGCCGCCGACGGCACCGCCACCGTGGCCCGGATGATCGAGGCGGCCGGCGGCCGGGCCACCGGGCTGCACTACGGCACCTTCGACTACAGCGCCTGCGTCGGGGTCAGCGCCGCGTACCAGTCCAGCGACCACCCGGCCGCCGACCACGCCAAAGCGGTCATGCAGGTCGCCGCCGCCGGCACGGGCGTACGGGTCTGCGACGGCTCCACCAACGTCCTGCCGGTGGGGCCCACCGCACAGGTCCACGAGGCGTGGAAGCTTCACTACGGCCTCACCAGGCGCGCGCTCGCCCGCGCCTACTACCAGGGCTGGGACATGCACCCGGGCCAGCTGCCGACCCGCTACGCCGCCGTGTACGCCTTCTACCGCGAGGGCCTGGAGCAGGCCGCCGCCCGGCTGGCCGCCTATGCCGCCAGGGCGGGCGGCGATGTGATGGACGAGCCCGCCACCGCCAAGGCGCTCAGCGGCTATCTGCTGCGCGGACTCGACTGCGGCGCCCTCGACGGCGACGAGGTCGCCGGGCTCACCGGCCTGACCCGCGCCGATCTGGAGAGCTTCGCGATCCCGCGCCGCGCGGACCTGACGGTGACGGCTCCGTAGCGGGGCCGCCGTAGCCGCTCCCCGAGCCGGACCGGACCGGAAGGAGACTCAACGGCTGTCTCGGCCGTCTCGGGGAACGGGGAACGGGGGGCGGCGACAGGGCCCGGCTGTCGCTCTCGCGCTGCTACCCCTCCGCGGGCGGCGGGATCTCTCCCGAGCCGCGGGCGATCAGCCGCGTCGGCAGCACCACCTGTGACGGGGCGTCGGCCGCCCCGTCGAGGCGGTGGAAGAGCCGTTCCGCCGCCGTACGGCCCAGGGTCGCCGCGTCCTGCGCGATGACGGTTACGCCCGGGTCCAGCAGATCGGCGAGCTCGATGTCGTCGAAACCGACCAGGGCGACCGGCCGGTCGTGCGCGGCCAGTACCCGTACCACCGTCACCGTCACGCGGTTGTTGCCCGTGAAGATCGCGGTGACCGGCTCGGGCCCCGCGAGCATCGCGACAACCGCGTCACGCACCCGCTTCGGCGCGGTCGTGCCGAGCGAGACCCAGTCGTCGTGCAGGGCGAGCCCGGCGTCCGCCATCGCCGTGCGATAGCCGCGCAGCCGCTCGCTCGCCGTGTGGATCCGGGGCTGGTCGCCGATGAAGCCGATCCTGCGATGGCCGTGCGCGATCAGATGGGCGACCCCGGAGCGGGCGCCGCCGAAGCTGTCGGAGAGTACGGCGTCCGCGTCGATCCGGCCGGCCGGCCGGTCCACGAACACCGTCGCCACCCCGGCCTTGATCTCCGGCTCCAGATAGCGGTGGTCGTGCCCGGCGGGGATCACGATCAGCCCGTCCACCCGGCGCGCGCAGAGGGCCAGCACCAATTCCTGTTCGCGGTCCGGGTCCTCCGCGCTCGATCCGTTGATCAGCAGCGCGCCGTGGGCGCGGGCGACCTCCTCGACGGCGCGGTTCAGCGGCCCGTAGAAGGGGTCGGCGAGATCTTCCAGGACGAGTCCGATGCTGGCGGTTCGGCCCTTGCGCAGCACGCGCGCCGAGTCGTTGCGGCGAAAGCCGAGCGCGTCGATGGACTCCTGGACCCGGCGCTCGGTGTCGGGTGTGACACCCGGCTCCCCGTTGACCACCCGGGAGACCGTCTTGAGTCCTACTCCGGCACGTGCGGCCACATCCTTCATCGTGGGCCTGTTGCCGTAACGGGGCTCGGGGCGGCGGGTGTTGTCGGCCACAGTGCGCTGTCCTGTCGTCGTTGCGTCGGTGTTTCGGTGTTCATTCGCCGGTCGCTTTGCCGTGGGTTTGCCTGCCACGACCGTGGCGTCGAGCATAGGCCCTGGACAACGTTGTCAGGGGAATGGAGACTGTTCATCGAAGCCGCTGTTCCGTCCATCCCCCGTGTACGCGGGGATACCTCATCGCCGGGAGATCCCACACCGATGCATACCGACCCCGTCGCCTCACTCGACATCGGCGGCACCAAGATCGCCGGCGCGTTGGTGGACGGCAACGGCAGGATCCTCGTACGGGCACAACGTCCCACACCCGCGCGGGAGGACGGCGAGACGGTGATGCGCGCCGTCGAGGCGGTCCTCGCCGAAGTGTCCGCGTCCCCGCTCTGGGCATCGGCCACGGCGATAGGTATCGGCAGCGCGGGTCCCGTGGACGCCTCGGCCGGCACGGTCAGCCCGGTCAACGTCGCGGGCTGGCGCGGCTTTCCGCTGGTGGAGCGGGTGCGGCTGGCCACCGGCGGACTGCCGGTGACACTCGTCGGCGACGGCGTCGCCATCACCGCCGCGGAACACTGGCAGGGCGCCGCCCGCGGCTATGACAACGCGCTGTGCATGGTGGTCTCCACGGGGGTCGGCGGCGGGCTCGTCCTGAACGGGAAGCTCCACCCGGGACCCACCGGCAACGCCGGTCACATCGGCCACATCAGTGTGGACCTGGACGGCGATCTCTGCCCGTGCGGTGCCCGCGGCTGTGTGGAACGTATCGCCAGCGGCCCCAATATCGCCCGCAGGGCGCTGGAGGGCGGCTGGCGGCCGGGCCCCGACGGTGACACCTCCGCGGCCGCTGTGGCCGCCGCGGCGCGGGCCGGGCATCCGGTCGCGATCGCCTCCTTCGAGCGGGCCGCCCAGGCACTGGCCGCCGGGATCGCCGCGACCGCCACACTGGTCGAGATCCGTATCGCGGTGATCGGCGGTGGCGTGGCGAACGCGGGCGAGGTGCTGTTCGCACCGCTGCGCCGCTCGCTCCGGGACTACGCCTCGCTCTCCTTCGTCCAGGGCATCAAGATCGCCCCGGCGCTGACCGGGCGGGACGCGGGCCTCGTCGGTGCGGCGGCGGCCGCGGCGCTCGGCGGACGGGACGGAACGGCAGCCGCGGTCGGCGGCTGAGCGCCATGCGTCGCCGCCCGTGGCCGGCACGCCCTTACCGTGCGTGGTGCTTGCCGTCGGAGTGATCCTTCTTGATCACTCCGTGTACGCGGACGGTGCGGTCCACGACCTGGGACACCTGGAAGTCGTCAGCCGCCGAGAGACAGGCGTACGCCACGGCGCGGCTCGTGCCCAGGTCGTGCTGAAGGAAGTCAAGCGCCTCACCTCAGCGGGTCGTCTGGCAGGCCATGCGCTTGCTGCCCCGGAACTTCACACACAACTCGGTGTCCGTGCCCGCGTCCTCGGCCGGCCAGCTGTACGCCAGCGCCTTGCCGGAACGGGTGGCCGTCGCCGTGTCGATGAGCTGTCCGTTCCGGAACAGGGACACGGCGCGGGAGGTGACCTCCCGCGGCGGGTTGGTCCAGATCCCGGTGACCGCGTTCCGGCCGCCCTGCCCCTCCAGCCTGATACAGATCTGCGGTCCCGAGAAGTGGTGCGTGCAGGCACTGCTGTCGGCCGCCGCCGGGGTGGCGGTCAGTGAGACGGCCAGGCCCGCGAGCGCGAGTGCCAGGGCGGACCGCCGGGCGCGCGGGAGCCGGGCGGGCGGGAGCGTGGCGGGCGCGGTCGGTGTCGCGGTCATGTCGGTTCTCCGGTGCGTACGCGTCACTTGGCGCCGCAGGAGCCCGTGTCGGTCGCCTGGTGCGGTACGACGACGAGGAACACGTCCGAGTCGAGATCCATCACGACCTCGGCCGGTGTGCCCTCGTCCCGCCGCGCCCGCGCGAACTCCTCCGCGGGCCAGCTGCCGCGCGGTCCTCCCGCGGGAAATTTCTCCAGCACCGTCCGGCGCATTGGTTACCCCCTAGCCATGTCGGGCTTTCAACGATGTTCCCCGGGGTTGTGTTACGCCCGGCGGGGACATCGGTCCGTACAGGAGACGCCCGCGGGGCCTCAGGACGACCTCGATCCGGACACAGCTCGGACACGACCGGTCCGCCGGTGCGGGCTCCTCGGTCTGCCCGGGGGTTTCCGGGGCAGGGTGTTGCGGGCAGTCCACTGAGGGCTACGGAAGAGGGGGAACCGTGATCGTCTGGATCAACGGTGCGTTCGGAGCGGGCAAGTCCAGCACCGCACGCGAACTGATCGACCTGATCCCGAACTGCACTCTGTACGAACCCGAGCTGATCGGCGGGAGGCTCGCGGAGTTGCTGCCGCAGAAGCGGCTCGCCGAGGTGACCGACTTCCAGGACCTGCCGATCTGGCGGCGTCTGGTGGTCGACACGGCGGCGGCCCTGCTGGCGGAGGTGGGCGGGGCGCTCGTCGTGCCGATGACCCTGCTGCGGCAGGAGTACCGGGACGAGATCTTCGGCGGGCTCGCCTCGCGTCGTATCCCCGTACGGCATGTGTTGCTGACAGCAGATGAAACGATCCTGCGCGGACGGATCGCGGCACGTGAGGCGCGTGAGGACGACCCGGGCGGGCGGGGCGTGGGCCAGCGTGGGCGGCGCAGGGGAGACGCGTACATCGAGCCGTACCGCGCGGCGCTCGGCTGGCTCACCGGCGACGCCCTCGTGATCGACAACACCGGCCTCACGGCCCGCGAGACCGCCG
Organism: Streptomyces sp. NPDC056835; assembly: GCF_042789485.1. Taxonomy (NCBI): domain Bacteria; kingdom Bacillati; phylum Actinomycetota; class Actinomycetes; order Kitasatosporales; family Streptomycetaceae; genus Streptomyces; species Streptomyces sp. NPDC056835. The sequence continues at coordinate 72,164 of NZ_JBHUBB010000004.1, read as the reverse complement.
TCTGTCTCGCGGAGGCCGTACGGACCGGCACGGCGGGCGTCCGCGAGATCGTGCAGACGCCCGAGCCAACCGCCGAGACCGTCGCGGCGGGTGTCCTGCTCTTCGACGAGCAGGACCGCGTCCTCCTCGTCGATCCCACGTACAAGCCGGGCTGGGAGTTCCCCGGCGGGGTGGTGGAGGCCGGTGAGGCGCCCGCTCGCGCCGGGATACGTGAGGTCGCCGAGGAGATAGGCATAGAACTCACCGATGTGCCCGCTCTGCTGGTCGTCGACTGGGAACCGCCGAGGCCGCCGGGGTACGGCGGCCTGCGGCTGCTCTTCGACGGTGGCCGGCTCCCCGCCCATCTCGCCGGACAACTGCTGCTGCCGGGGCCCGAGCTCCGGGGCTGGCGCTTCGTCGACGAGGAGGAGGCCGGGCGGCTGCTGCCGCCCGCCCGTTACACACGGCTGCGCTGGGCCCTGCGGGCCAGGGAGCGCGGGACGGTACTCAACCTGGAGGACGGGATCCCCGTGGGCTGACCGTTCCCACGGGTGACCACGCTCCCACGGGCCCGGACCCGCTCAGGTCCGGGCCCGGTCCGGCCCGGTCTGACCCCGGTTCACTCGGGCCCCACCCGCGTGCGCTCACGCGCCGTCAGACGCCCTTGGACCGTGCGTAGTTGACCAGGAACAGGGCCTCGGAGACCGACAGGCGCTCCAACTCCTCCGGAGAGACGCTCTCGTTCACCGCGTGGATCTGCGCTTCCGGCTCACTCAGCCCGATCAGCAGGATCTCCGCCCGCGGATACAGCTCGGCCAGGGTGTTGCAGAGCGGAATGGACCCGCCCATTCCCGCCGCCTGCATCTCCTGGCCCGGATACGCCACACGCATCGCGTCGGCCATCGCTGTGTACGCGGGGCTGGTGGTGTCCGCGCGGAACGGCTGGCCCTGGCCCACCTGTTCCACCGCGACCCGCGCCCCCCACGGCGTGTGCTTCTCGATGTGCGAGACGAGCAGTTCGGTCGCCTTGGCGGCGTCCTGGCCCGGCGGCACCCGCAGGCTGACCGTCGCCCGCGCGCTCGCCTGGATCGACGGGGTGGCGCCCACCACGGGCGGGCAGTCGATGCCCAGCACGGTAACGGCCGGGCGGGCCCAGACCCGGTCGGCGACCGTGCCCTCGCCGATCAGTCCGACGCCGTCGAGCACCTTGGCGTCCTTGCGGAAGTCGGCCTCGCCGTAGGCGAGTCCGTCCCAGACGGCGTCCGAGGCCAGTCCGTCCACGGTGGTGGAGCCGTCCTCGGCGCGCAGCGAGTCGAGGACCTTGATGAGCGCGGCGAGCGCGTCGGGCGCCGCTCCGCCGAACTGGCCCGAGTGCAGGTTGCCTTCGAGCGTGTCGACCGAGACCCGGACCATGGTCATGCCGCGCAGCGTGGCCGTGACCGTCGGCAGGCCCAGCTGGAAGTTCCCGGTGTCGCCGATGACGACGGCGTCCGCGGCCAGCAGCTCAGGGTGGGCCTCCGCGTACCGTTCGAGACCGCCGGTGCCCTGCTCCTCCGAACCCTCCACGATCACCTTGACGTTCACCGGCACCCCACCGTTCGCCTTGAGGGCGCGCAGGGCGAGCAGATGCATCAGGAAGCCGCCCTTGCAGTCGGCCGCCCCGCGTCCGTACCAGCGGCCTTCGCGCTCGGTCAGCTCGAAGGGCGGCGTCACCCAGGCGTCCTCGTCCAGCGGCGGCTGCACGTCGTAGTGGGCGTAGAGCAGCACCGTGGGCGCGCCCTCGGGTCCCGCCAGCAGACCGTATACGGACTGGGTGCCATCGGGGGTGTCGAGTACCGCGACATCCTGGAACCCCTCGGCGCGCAGCGCGTCGGCGACCCAGCCGGCGGCGGCCTCGCACTCGCTCCTGGGGAACACCGCGGGATCCGCCACCGACCGGAAGGACACCAGCTCCGCGAGCTCCGTACGGGCGCGGGGCATCAGCGACGCTACGGTCTCGGCGATCGGATTCGCGGTCATGGGCACGCTCCTGGTGGGTACGACGTTGTCTCAGTCGGGTGTACGTCGAAAGGCACAGCCGATCCTCCCACAGCGGGTTCACCGAGCCAGCGCCGTAGGATGCCGTTCGACAGCAGGGGCCACCGGTCGGATCAGGAGCAGAAGCACATCGTGAGCAGCGAGAACGCAGACGCCGGAAGCGAGCACGACGAGCCGGTGTGGGATGTCGTCGTGGTCGGCGCAGGGCCGGCGGGAGCCTCCGCGGCATACGCGGCGGCGGTCGCGGGCCGCCAGGTGCTGCTGGTGGAGAAAGCCGAGTTGCCCCGCTACAAGACCTGCGGGGGCGGGATCATCGGGCCCTCGCGCGACTCACTGCCCCCGGGCTTCGAGTTGCCGTTCCGGGACCGGGTGCACGCGGTGACCTTCTCCCTGAACGGCAAGCTCGCCCGTACCCGCCGCTCCAAGCGCATGCTCTTCGGGCTCATCAATCGCCCGGAGTTCGACGCGAGTCTGGTGGAACACGCGCAGAAGGCCGGCGCGGTGCTCCGTACTGGCGTGACCGTCTCGCGCGTCGAGCAGCACGGCCCGGCCGTGCCCGACCGTCGTACGGTCGCGGTCGTCCTGGCGGACGGCGAGACGGTGTTGGCGCGGGCCGTGGTCGGTGCGGACGGCAGCGCCAGTCGGATAGGCGCGCATGTCGGAGTGAAGCTGGACCAGGTGGATCTGGGGCTTGAGGCCGAGATTCCGGTACCGCCGACGGTCGCCGAGGACTGGGCGGGGCGGGTGCTCATCGACTGGGGCCCGCTGCCCGGGAGTTACGGATGGGTGTTCCCGAAGGGGGACACGCTCACCGTGGGCGTGATCTCGGCGCGCGGCGAGGGCGCCGCCACCAAGCGCTATCTGGAGGACTTCATCGCCCGGCTCGGGCTCGCCGGATTCGAGCCCTCCGTCTCGTCCGGACATCTGACCCGGTGCCGCAGCGAGGACTCACCGCTGTCGCGCGGCCGGGTACTGGTGTGCGGGGACGCGGCGGGCCTCCTCGAACCGTGGACCAGGGAAGGGATTTCCTTCGCCCTGCGCTCCGGGCGGCTCGCGGGGGAGTGGGCGGTACGGATCTCGGAGTCGCACGACGCCGTGGACGCCCGCCGTCAGGCGCTGAACTACGCGTTCGCCATCAAGGCGGGGCTCGGTGTGGAGATGGGCGTCGGCCGGCGGATGCTGGCCGTCTTCGAGCGCAGGCCGGGACTGCTGCACGCGGCGATCACGGGGCTGCGCCCGGCGTGGAACATGTTCGCCGACATCACCCGCGGCTCGACCACGCTGGCCGGTGTCGTACGGACCCATCCGCTGGCCCGCCGCGCGCTGGATCTGCTGGACCGCAAGCAGCCGGGCGAGACGGGGGCGCCGGACAGCGGGACGCCGGAGCCCGGTGTGGCGGGAGTCACGGGCGCGCCGGAGGCGGGCGCCAGGGAGTGAGCGACGGGCCCTGACCGGGAGAGCGACGGGCCCTGACCGGGAGAGCGACGGGCCCTGACCGGGAGAGCGACGGGCCCTGACCGGGAGAGCGACGGGCCCTGACCGGGAGAATGACCGGCTCCGACCGGGAATCCGCCGTGATCCGGAGTCCATGGTGATCAGTAGTCCCTCCCTCCCGGTGAGGAAGACCGGGTGGTCGGGCCCTCCCGGTGAGGAAGACCGGGTGGTCGGGGCCGTCGTACGCCCTGACGGCGTGACGGCGCGTACGCCGAGGTGTCCCGTACTCCCCAGGGAGTACGTGTGGTCACCTCGCCCGGCTGACGCCCGCAACGCGCCCGCCGTCTAGCGTGACCGGCATGGACGAGCAGCACAGCCGCCGGGGCCGGTGGCCGGAAGGGGGCCGCGCCGCAGGCTGGGGCAGCGGCCCCCACTGCCGGCGCGGCGGGCCCCGCCGGGCGCGCGGCGGCGACCGTTGGCCGTACGCCGGTGCGCCCTGGGGACAGGAGGGACCGCCGTTCCGGCGGCGCGGGGGCCGCCGGCGCGGCCGGCTCCCCTGGCCGTCCGCCCTGTTCCTGGCCGTCTTCGTACTGGTGGGGACCGCCTTCGCCGCGGTCGACCAGCCTGATCGACAGCCCCTGGACGGCTACGCGGCGCTGCTGCTGCTCGCCGGTCCCGCGCTGCTGCTGTTCCGTCGGAAGCACCCCGTCATCACCGTCTTCGGAGTCTCCGCGACCGCGCTCGTGTACTTCGCCGCCGGCTATCCGTACGGCCCTGTCTTCCTCACCGTCGCGGTCGCCTGCTTCGCCGCGATCGTCGCGGGCAACCGGCGGGCGGCCTGGTGGGCGGTCGGTACGCTCTGGGTGGGCCATCTGCTGATCGCGCACTGGCTCTACCGCTGGCTGCCCCCGGCGCACGACCGGCCCGCGCCCTGGGGACAGGAACTGGTCATCGCGGCCTTCGTGGTCGCCCTATGCGCCGCCTCCGAACTCGTCCGGGAACGCCGCGACCAGTGGGTCAGGGAGGGCGCCGAGCGCGCGGCGGCCAAGAAGCGCCGGGAGAACGAGGAGCGGTTGCGGATCGCCCGTGAGCTGCACGACGTACTCGCCCACTCCATCTCGGTCATCAACGTCCAGGCGGGCGTGGGGCTCGCCCTCCTCGACTCCGATCCCGAGCAGGCCCGCACCGCCCTCACCACCATCAAGGCGGCGAGCAAGGAGGCCCTTGGCGAGGTACGGCAGGTCCTCGACACCCTCAGAACGCCCGGCGACGCCCCCCGCGCCCCCGCCCCGGGCCTCGACCGGCTGCCCGAGCTGATCGAACAGGCCGCGAGCGCCGGACTGACCGTCGGCATCCGGCGGGACGGGGAGCGGGCAGCGCTGCCACCGGGCACGGATCTGGCCGCCTTCCGGATCGTCCAGGAGGCGCTGACCAATGTGGTGCGGCACTCCGGGTCCCGTACGGCGGAGATCGGCCTCGGTTACGCGCCGGGCCTGCTGGAGCTGCGTATCGACGACGCGGGTCCGGCCACCGGTGGCGACGCGGGGGGCGGCGGCAATGGTCTCGTCGGCATGCGCGAGCGGGCCGCCGCGCTCGGTGGCACGATCGAGGCCGGTCCGCGTCCGGACGGCGGCTTCCGCGTACGGGCCACGCTCCCGCTGAACCCGAAGGACTGAACACCCAGTGCCCGCGCCGGGCCGGAACGCCAAGGAGACACCGTGATCCGTGTACTGCTCGCCGATGACCAGTCGCTGGTACGGGCGGGCTTTCGCGCGCTGCTCGCCGCCCAGCCGGACATCGAGGTCGCGGGCGAGGCCGCGGACGGTGAGGAGGCGCTGCTCCGGGTGCGTGAACTGAGCCCCGATGTCGTGCTGATGGACATCAGGATGCCCGTGCTCGACGGTCTCGCCGCCACCCGCCGGATCACCGAGGACGGACGGCTCGACCAGGTGAAGGTGGTCATGCTCACCACCTTCGAACTCGACGAGTACGTCTTCGAGGCGATCCGCTCCGGTGCCTCCGGATTCCTCGTCAAGGACACCGAACCGGAGGAACTGCTGCGCGCGGTCAGGGCGGTGGTGGGCGGCGACGCGCTGCTGTCACCGGGGGTCACCCGCCGGCTCATCGCGGAGTTCGCGTCCCGCTCCAAGACGCCGATGGGCCTCGCGGAACTGGGTGCGCTCACCGAGCGGGAGCGGGAGGTGATGGCGCTGGTCGGGATCGGTCTCTCCAACGAGGAGATCGCCCGCCGGCTGGTCGTCAGCCCGCTCACGGCCAAGACGCATGTCAGCAGGACGATGGTGAAGCTGGGCGCCCGCGACCGGGCCCAACTGGTCGTCCTCGCCTATGAGTCGGGGCTGGTACGGCCTGGCTGGCTCGGCTGATCGGTCCGCTTCTCCGGCTGCTGTCCCGGGAGTTGTCCCGGTGCCCTCCGTCCGGACCGTGGGAAGCGCCACAGGACCTGTACGACACGCCCCACGAACGCGAGACACGCGGCCACGGCGGCGACGCGCCGGAACGCGTCCGGCAGGTCGAAGTACCACGCCGGTCCCGCGATGACGCCGTACACCAGCGCCGCCGCGAACGCCCCCGTCAGCACGGCGAAGCCGATCTCGACCGTGATGGCGTCCCGTTCGGCGTCGCCGCGCGTGGTCCCCGCGATCCGTGTGCCCATGGCCCGAGTCTGACCTCGCCCGGGGCCGGGGACAAGACGCCACACCTGGCCGGCCGGCCGCGGTCTCCCGGTGTCAGGCGCGGTGGGGGTGCGCCGAACCCCGCGTGTTACGCAGCAGCCGTACGAACGCCCCGATGGCCGCCGCCTGGATCAGCACCGAGAGCACCAGCGCGGGATAGAGGAATCCGGCGGACTCCGCGACCGCGTCGCCCAGCAGCCCGCCGCCGACGAAGAACGCGAAGATGGCCGGCGCGGCGAGGAAGAACAGCCACACACCCGCGAACGAGGCGTCCTGGTGCTGTACGAAGAGGGTGTCGACCGCGACGAACACCGTCGCCGCGGCGACCAGGCCCAGATAGACCTGCGACGCGCGATTGCCGAAGGTCAGCCGCGCGAGTCCGGTGAGCCGTCCTGAAGTCATTGCTCTGTCTCCCCTGAAGTGATTGTCCCTCCAGGGTGGTTCGGTCCGAACGGATGTGCCTGAGTACGGCTACTCATCCCGCCGGTCACGCCAACTCAGGCCGCTGATCCCGCCGAAGCGTTCCGCGCCGAGTAGCCGATGAGCGCGGCGGCGCCCGCCAGCAGGGCCACTGTGGTCAGGGCGAGGGGCAGCGTGAACCAGTCCGCGAGGAAGCCGATCGCGGGCGGCCCCAGCAGCATCCCGCCGTATCCCAGGGTGGAGGCGGCGGCGACCCCACCGGGTCCCGCCAGCGCCCCCGCGCGGCCGATGGCGATGGGGAAGATATTGGCGAGGCCGAGTCCGGCCAGGGCGAAGCCCGCCAGGGCCGGCCAGGCGGAGGGCGCGAGCGCGCCGACCAGCATGCCGAGCGCGGCCGTGAGGCCTCCCGCGACCAGGGCGCGGGTCTGGCCGAGGCGCTCCAGCAGGGCCGTACCGGACAGCCGTCCCGCCGTCATGGCGAGGGCGAAGAGTGAGTAACCGGCCGCCGCCAGACCGGGGGTGGCGTCCAGGTCCTGGGTGAGATGGAGCGCGCTCCAGTCGGCCATCGCGCCCTCGCCGTACGCCGTGCACAGGGCGATCACACCGAAGAGAAGGACCAGGCGTCGGGTGCGACTGTCGAGCCGCCGAGGAGGGGACGCTGTCCCTGCCGCTGTCTCCTCCGCTGTCTCCTCCGCCGTGTGCTCCCGCCCCGTGTGCTCCCGCCCCATGTGCTCCCGCTCCATGTGCTCCCGCTCCGTGCTCTCCGGGACGGGCGCCGGGTGCCGCAGCAGCGTGGGACCGGTGACGGCGGTGACGAGCAGACCGACCCCGGTCAGGAGGGACAGATGGACGGCGGGGGAGAGGCCGGCCGCGACCAGCCCGCCCAGACCCGCCCCGATCATGCCGCCGAGACTGAACGCGGCGTGGAAGCTGGAGATGACCGGGCGCCGCAGGGCGGCCACGATATCGACGGCCGCGCTGTTCATCGAGACGTTCAGCGCGCCGTACGCGGCGCCGAACACCAGCAGCACCAGCCCGAGCGTCAGGGCGGAGTGGGTCTGCGGGGGCAGCACGATACTCAGCGAGAGCAGTACGGCACACACCACCGTCACCGGATGGCTGCCGAAGCGCCGGCAGAGCCGGCCGGTGAACACCATCGTCACCACGGCGCCCGCGGAGACGCCGAGCAGCGCGAGTCCGAGATCGCTCGCCGAGGCCCCCGTCTGCTGCTTGATGGCGGGGATACGGACCACCCAGCCGGCGAACATGAAACCGTCGAGGGCGAAGAACACGGTCAGCGCGATACGGAGGCGGGACAGCGAGGACCGGGAGCCGGGTTCTCCGGCGCGTCCTCCCAGGAAGGCCGTCGCTACTTTGTTTAGGTGCGGCACAAAGTGAGCATAGGGGCCGTGACGCGTCCTCACAAGCCGTCGGTATCGCGCGACGGGCCGTCCGCATCGGTCGCGGATCATGGGAGACTCGCCCCCATGAACGGCAAGGGGACGACCGCCCGGACGAGGCTGGAGAGAGGCCGCGGCGCACTCGGTCCGGCACTGGAACTGGTGCACACCGGCCGCGCGCCCACGCGCGCCGTGCTGACCGCGGAGCTGGGGGTCACCCGCGCCACGGCGGGTGCGGTCGCCGCGGAGCTGGAGGCCCTTGGTCTGATCCGGGTCGACTCCCGTCCCGGCGCCGGCGCCGGTTCCCAGGGCAGGCCCTCGCACCGGCTGGCCGTCGACGACAAGGGGCCCGTCGCGCTCGCGGCACAGGTCCACGCGGACGGCTTCCGGGCCGCGTTGGTCGGGCTCGGCGGCCGGATCGTCGCCACCGCGCCTGTACGGAGTACGGTCACCGCGGATCCGGCGCAGGTCCTCGGGGAGGTCGTCGAGGCCGGTGCGGGACTGCTGCGCACCACCGGGCTGCGCTGCGTCGGCGCGGGGCTCGCCGTACCGTCGGCCGTCGCCGAGCCGGAGGGCACGGCGCTCAACCCACTGCACCTCGCCTGGCCCGCCGGAGCGCCGGTACGGGAGATCTTCGCCGAGCGGGTACGCGCGGCGGGCATCGAGGGCCCCGCGTTCACCGGCAACGACGTCAACCTCGCCGCGCTCGCCGAGCACCGGCACGGCGCGGGACGCGGCGCCCAGCATCTGCTCTGTGTCGCGACCGGACACCGAGGGGTCGGTGGCGCGCTGGTACTCGACGGCAGGCTGCACACCGGCAGTGCGGGCCTCGCCCTTGAGGTCGGCCATCTCACTGTCAACCCCGAGGGCCGCCCCTGCTATTGCGGCAGCAGGGGCTGTCTCGACGTCGAGGCCGACCCGCTCGCCTTCCTCACCGCGGCCGGCCGCGCCCCCGGCCCCGAGGTCTCGCTGCTCCAGCAGGCCCGTGATCTGCTCCGTACCGAGCGCGCGGACCCCGCCGTACGGAGAGCCACCGAGGAGCTGATCGACCGGCTGGGCCTTGGGCTCGCGGGGCTGGTCAATATCCTCAACCCCGATCGCATCATCCTCGGCGGACTCCACCGGGAACTCCTCGACGCCGACCCGGAACGGCTGCGCGCCGTCGTCGCGGACCGGAGCCTGTGGGGCCGCAGTGGTGGCGTACCCATCCTGCCCTGCACCCTCGACCACAACAGCCTGGTGGGCGCGGCCGAGGTGGCGTGGCAGCCGGTACTGGACGATCCGCTGGGCGCGCTGGCTCCATGACCGGCCGGGGGCGATACGCGGGCCCCTGGCCCGCGGCACCGTCGTGTCCCCGCCCAGCGGCAGCCGGTCACCGAATCCGGCGACCGCGAGCGCGGCCAACTGCGCGGGCAGCCGCCGGTCCGTGCCCTGATCGGCGAGTGACGGACCGTCAAAAGCGTGATGGGCGCGGGACTCGGCGGCCATGCGCTGGGTGACCTGATCCGGCGATCTGCCCGGATGGCCATGGCGCACCCGCGCGGGCGGCACCTTCAACTCCCCGCGCAGCAGGTCGAGTTACGTGTTACGTCCAGCGCGCCGGTCCCCAGTTCCAGAGAGAACGCGATCGGCCGGCTCCTGGCCCGGCCACAGGGGGCCGCGGCGAGCGCGGGGGCGGGAAAGCGGCGGAAGCGGCCGGAAGTAGCCCGGAGTCCCGTTTCTGCTCCCGCGGTGGCACGCGCACTGCCGCTGGCCGTACGACGCCCCGGGCCCCCTCTTGGAGCGGTTCGGCCGTACAGACAAGGGCGGCCCCGCGTAACCGCCGCCGTAGGCCGTTCGGGTGGTTCGGGAATCCGCGCCCTCGCCGGCGCTCCAGCCCGCTCGGCCGGGCGCGGTCCCGGTCAGCTGATGACGGCCGACCTGGCCCAGGCGTGCCCGTACTCCCTGGTCATGGCGCCGAACTCGGCCCCGGGAAAGGGACCGTCCGTCGTCGCGCCGTACACCGGGCGCAGGGGCAGGGCGAGCGCGGCGGGCGGCGCGGGGAGGGTGAACCATATGCTCTTCCCCGTGTCGCCCCGGGCACGTATGCCCCAGCTCTCGCTGACCGCCGCGATCAGGGCGAGACCGCGGCCACCGGTATCGAACAGACTCGCGTCGCGGACCGTGGGGAGTCGCGGATCGTGGTCACTGACCGAGACCATGAGCCGTTCGAGCAGGAGCTCGATATCAACAGTGCACCGTTTGTCCGGCTGCGCGTGCCGGTGGACGTTGGTGAGCAGCTCGGTGACACCGAGTGCGGCGTGATCGATCAAGGGATCGAGATGCCAATAGCGCAATTGCGCCGAAATTATTCTGCGGACCTGTCCGATCCGCGACGGCAGGGCTTTGAGCTCCACCGTGCAGTGCCTGCTGGGCTGGCTGATCACGGCCACGACTCCCCGAAAAGAGGTCCCGAAGAAGACGAAGATCGGATCCAGCAGCTGACGCGCTGCTGATCCCGCCCGGCGGGGCTGGATCGCAGCGTCACCGCCGGTTAACCCTGAGTGATGTGAGATCAGAGTGAGCCCAGGGGCTCAGCTTCGCAACTCGGGCAGACCGGACCGCCGTTCGCGGCGGATTTCAGGTGTATACCGGACGAATTCCGGACAGATTTCTGGCGGATCGAGACAGCTTCCGCGATGGCTCAGGTTTTGGTGTGGCTCGCCCTGCTGACGGTGTCCATGAAGCGCCCGGCGAGGGCTGTCGCGTCGGGCCTGCGGCCGCGCTGGCCCATGGTCAGCCGGTAGCGGATCCCGTTCACGGTGGCGACCGCGCTGCCGCTGCCCGCGAACCACGGCTTGGCCGTACGCACGGCCCGCAGGGGCGCGCTGTCGATCACCCGGCCGTAGCTGGTCAGCAAGGCCAGCCTGCCGTCCTGGATCAGGACCTGGCCGGCCCTGGTGAGTGAGCGGGGCCATCGCTCGATCCGTACCCCGCGCGCGCTGAACTCCGGCTCAGCCATGGCTCTTCAGCCCCCTCCGTACCGTTCCCCGTGCCCAGTCCCCTCAGGTCCCCTCAAGGCAGTGTGCACAAGTATGCGGGCAGGCACCAGAGCGCGTTTCCGGCGGGGGCCAGAAGCGATCGCTATAGCTACCCAAAGTCAATGTTTGCGCAGGTGACGGCGGTACCTTTGAGGGACGGGGGCCGGTTCGACGGACGAGGAACGGTGCGTATGACTGGACGAGACGGATCCGGCGGGGACGGGACGACGGCACTCACGGACGGCCGGGCGACGGCGACCGTCGACGTGGACCGCAGCGATCCCGCCTACCGGGCATGGCTCAAAGAAGCCGTACGGAAGGTCCAGGCCGACGCCAACCGCTCCGCCGATACGCACCTGTTGCTCTTCCCGCTGCCCGAGCGGTGGGGGATCGATCTGTATCTGAAGGACGAGTCGACCCATCCGACCGGCAGTCTCAAGCACCGGCTCGCCCGCTCGCTCTTCCTCTACGGGCTGTGCAACGGGTGGATCAGGCCCGGCGCACCGGTGATCGAGGCGTCCAGCGGCTCGACGGCCGTGTCCGAGGCGTACTTCGCGAAGCTGATCGGGGTGCCGTTCATCGCCGTGATGCCGCGCACCACGAGTGCGGAGAAGTGCCGGCTCATCGAATTCCATGGCGGGCGCTGCCACTTCGTCGACGACTCCAGGAAGCTGTACGAGGAGTCGGCCGAGCTGGCGGCCAGGACCGGCGGCCACTACATGGATCAGTTCACCTACGCGGAGCGTGCCACCGACTGGCGTGGCAACAACAACATCGCCGAATCGATCTACCAGCAGCTGAGGCTGGAGCGCTATCCGGTGCCCACGTGGATCGTCGCCACGGCCGGCACCGGCGGCACCTCCGCGACCATCGCGCGCTACGTGCACTACATGCAGTTCGACACCCGGATCTGTGTCCCCGACCCGGAGAACTCCTGCTTCTTCGACGGCTGGACCCGGCACGACGCACAGGCGTGCAGCGAGCGCGGCTCCCGGATCGAGGGCATCGGCCGGCCACGGATGGAACCGAGCTTCGTGCCCGGCGCCATCGACCGGATGATGAAGGTGCCCGACGCGGCGAGCGTCGCCGCCGTACGCGCCCTGGAGCGGGCCATCGGACGCAAGGCGGGCGGCTCCACCGGCACCGGGCTGTGGAGCGCGCTGAAGATCGTCGCGGAGATGGTGGCGGAGGGGCGCAAGGGCAGCGTGGTCACCCTCCTCTGCGATCCGGGCGACCGCTATCTCGACAAGTACTACTCGGACGCCTGGCTGGCCGGACAGGGCCTGGACATCGCGCCGTACACGGAGACGCTCGACCGTTTTCTGGAGAACGGAGTCTGGCCGGACTGATGGAGTTACGGGCCGATGGCCGATGGCCGATGGCCGATGGCCGATGGCCGACGGCCGACGGCCGATGGGCCGATGGGTTTCGGCTCCCGCCGCCCGTCCCCCCGCCGGCATCCGGCATCCGGCGTCCGTCTTTTCTCAGCCGACCGCCCCGAGGCTGCCCCCGCCGGTGAGCCGCGCCGACAGCCGTACGGAACCCTCCCGGGGCGCCCGTACCGCCAGCGTCGTCGCCGACACGCTCGCCCGTACGCTGCCGGTGGCCTCGATCCGCGTGACATCACGGCTGCCCGCCGCGAGCAGGAACCACTTCCCGGAGGGCGACTGCCAGCGCGTCCCCGCCAGGATGTGCTGCCCGAACCTGCCGCAGGACGCGGTGTGCCCGGCCTCGGCCACCACCGTTCCCGGCGTCGTCGGCACGGGCGCGGGCCGCTGGAACTGCACCAGGATGCGGCCCGGGCCGCGCCAGGTGTCGGCCCGGGTGCAGACCCAGGTGGACCGGCCGCCCGATTCCGGGAGCGACTGCTCGGCGAACGCCCAGTTGTTGACGGCCCGTACGCCGGAACCGCGCAGGGTCCGCAGCGAGCACGCGGTACGCGCCCAGCTGAGCAGCGCCCGTTCGCCGGTCGCCTCCCTGGGGCCGCGCACGGGCGCGCCGCCGCCGGGCGGCGGGGTGTAGGTGAGATGCGCCGGGGCGGGCTCGCCGAGGTCCGTGACGAGGAACGAGTGCCGTTCCACGATCCTCGCCGAGGAGCGCAGCACCATCACCGGCCAGGCCACACAGTCACCTCCGGACGCCGGAGCCGGTACGGCGGCGGTCACCCCGTCGGCGGTGACGCCGAGGCTCCGGGCGGGGGTGCCGGGCGCCAGCAGATCCCGGGTGGCCGACCCGGCGACCCAGGGGGCGAGCAGATAGCGGGCACCGTCGGGGGTACGGCTGACCGCGAGCGCGGCGGCGGTCGTCGTATCCGCCTGGTCGGCGCGGGCGAAGTCCAGGGACGCCGCGGCCCCGCCGGGCGCCGATTCCGGGAGCGGCCCCCGCTCCGGCAGCGGCGCAGATTCCGGGAGCGGCACCCGCTTGGGCAGCGGCACCCGCTTCGACACCGGCTCCGCGTACCGCACGATCCGCTGTCCATCGTGGAGCAGGACCACCGCCGCCCCGTCCAGGTCGCCCGCGTACAGCAGGCGCGGTGGCTGCGTGGGCGGCGCCGTACCGGTACCCGGAGTGGCGGAAACCCTCACGGCGGGCCCCGGACCGCCCCAGACGCGCAGCGCGCGCTTCAGCAGCGCGGTGTCGCCGGTACGGCCGCCCCTGGCGGGCCAGACGGAGAAGTCGATCCGGGAGGTGTCGGCCCACTCGTCCGCCGGCGCGCGTTCCAGCAGGGCCGGATCGAGGGCGCGGGCGAGCGCCGCCGTACCGATCGGACCGTAAAGGGTGTCGTTCGCGCGGGCGCCGGCGACGGGTTGCTCCAGAGAGCCGTCCTCGGGCAGGGACACCGCCAGCACCGTCGCGGCCAGCGCGATCGCGACGGCCGCCCCGGCGATCCTGGACCGCTGCCTGCGCCGCAGCAAGTCGGTCGGCCGGGTCTGCACCGTACAGGGATCGAACTCCGCGGTGCCGAGCAGCTTTCCGGCCCGGCCGTCCCGATGGGCGGCGAGCCGTTCGGCCGTACGTACGGCGGCGGCCGGGTCCGCCACCCCCGCGTCCTCCAGCAGAGCGCGGACCGCCTGCTCGGACAGGCCCTCAAGCACGCGCAGGGCGAGCGCGGCGCGCGCGGGCGCGTTGACCGTGGACAGGGCCTGGTCCAGGGCGAGTTCGTCGCTGCCGCCGGCCCGGGGGAAGAGCCGCAGCCCCACCACGAGCGGCAGGCCGGTCCGCGGCCGGGCGGCCCGTACCCGCCACCAGGGGGACGGCTGCTCATGGGTGAGCGCGGCACGCAGCACCTGACCCCGTAGCCAGGCGAAGGCGGAGCCGCTCGGCAGGCGCTGACCGGGCACCCGGGCCCGCGAGTCGCTTTTGCGCGCGCTCGGCAGCACATGCTGGACGGTGGCGTGCGCGGTGAGGACGCGTCGGTGACGGCCCAGCGCGGGAGGGAGGGTGAGATAGGCCAGCCGGACCAGCCGCGGGTAGTGCTCGACGAGGGCGGCCTCGGCGTCGTCGACGCCGGGACGCGGGCCCGTTGTGGCGTTGTCGGACGGCTGTCGGTGGGTCGGCATGGGGACGGTGCCCTTCCGCATGTGCTGACGCGTCGTTGCTCGGCGCTGCTCAACAGGCAAAACGAGCGAGGGATGTGAAGGTCACCGTGGGAGTGATCATGTCCGGCCCGCAGAGCGACAGTTGACGCTCCCTCAGCCGACACCGCGCGTGGTGGACAAACCCTCAACCCCGCAGCAGCCGGTCGACGACGCGGCCGAACACCGCCCGTCCGGCCCGCGCGGTCAGCGGGTCGAGCGGCCGGGGCAGCGGACCGATCCGCAGCTCCTCCTCCCAGCGCAGCCGCGTCGTGCCGCCCGCTTCCCGTACGTGGATCTCGGCCCAGCCCAAGACGGTCCGGCCGCGCTTCTCCAGCCGGCAGTGGCCGGGGACGCCCGGCGCGGGCGGCCGCCAGCGGACGACCTCCATCGGGTCGTCGAACCCGGCGCGACCGAGTCCGGTACGGGCGACGAAGACGGTTCCGGTGCGGGTGGGGCCCGGGGTCAGCACGGCGATCCTCGTCAGCGGTACTTGGTCCGCGTGGGCCGGCCAGTCGGTGAGCCGCCGCCAGACCTCTTCGGCGGACAGCGGTGAGGTGCGGTCGATCCGGAAGGCGCTCACCCGGTGATCGTAAGCCGCACGGACGGCACGGACCGCACGGACCGCACCGCGCGGACCGGACCGCAACGCGAAGACCGAACCGCACGGACCGCGGAGACCGAACCGCACGGACCTTGCGCGGGCGGGGGCCGCGGGCGCGCGCTCAGTCGTCCTGCGGTACGGACCGGTCCGTGGACTCGCTCTCCGGCGGCTCCTCCGCCGCCTCGGACTCGCCCGCCACCACCAGCCCCGGCAGATACTCGGCGATCTCCTCACGGGCCGCGGCCGACAGCCCCGAGTCCGTCACCAGCGTGTCGACCTGCTCCAGCGAAGCGAAGGAACTCAGCCCCACGGTGCCCCACTTGGTGTGGTCGGCGACGACCACCACCCGGCGCGCGGACCGTACGAAGTGCCGGTTGGTCTCCGCCTCCCCGAGGTTCGGGGTGGACAGACCGGCCTCGGCCGAGATGCCGTGCACGCCGAGGAAGAGCACATCGAAGTGGAGCGAGCGGATCGCCTGGTCCGCCACCGGACCGACCAGCGAGTCCGACGGCGTACGGACCCCTCCGGTGAGCACCACCATGGCCGCCCCGGGCCGCTGGCCGCCCGCGCCCCCGGCGGCCCGCTGGCCCGTGTGGAACACATCGGCGACCCGCGTCGAGTTGGTCACCACGGTCAGATCCGGTACGTCCAGCAGATGGTGGGCCAGGGCGTACGTGGTCGTACCACCGGACAGCGCGATGGCGCTGCCGGGTACCGCCATGGCCGCCGCCGCCCGCGCGATGTCCTCCTTGGCGGTCAGCTCCAGCGCCGACTTCGCCTCGAAGCCAGGTTCGTGCGTACTGGCCTCGACCACCGGCACCGCGCCGCCGTGCACCTTCTCGATGACACCCTGGCGCGACAGCGCGTCCAGATCGCGGCGCACGGTCATGTCGGAGACGCTGAGCCTGCGCGTCAGCTCATTGACCCGGACCCCGCCGCGCCTGCGCACCTCGTCCAGGATCAGGGCACGGCGCTGCTCCGCGAGAAGATTCTGGTTGTCGCTCACCGCAGGGCCGGTCCTTCCGCGTCGTGTTCGGTCGTCAGGGGCCTCATCCTCCCACGCGGTTCCGGCGCCCGCCGCAGTGGTTGACGGGGC
Source organism: Streptomyces sp. NPDC056835 (assembly GCF_042789485.1). Lineage (NCBI taxonomy): Bacteria > Bacillati > Actinomycetota > Actinomycetes > Kitasatosporales > Streptomycetaceae > Streptomyces > Streptomyces sp. NPDC056835. Next base: position 55,906 of record NZ_JBHUBB010000004.1, on the reverse strand, counting down.
TGGGGGGAGGGGAGGTTCAGTGAGGGCCGGAACGCGACGCGACGGCCCCGCCGTCGTACCGAGTCCTTCCGAGAGCGAGCCACCGAAGTGTCCCCAGAAACACCGGATCCGGAGCCGCGGAGCGGAGCGGCCGCGCTCGAACTTCTGGTCCACGGCGTCGGCGGGGCCACCCCGCAGAAGATGCTGGACGATCCGCGTACGGTCAGGATCACCGGAGACGAGACGGCCGCCGTGTACCGGCGCGCGGATGACGTGGACGCCGAGCTCCACCCCGAGCGCTACCAGGGGCGGCCGGTCCCCGAGGCGTACTGCTGGTCCAATCTCACCTCGGGCAACGGCTCGCGCGCCCTGTGGCTGCTGCTGCTCCCGTTCATGGTGGTCAACCTCGCGCACTGGATGCGGCCGGCCACGAAGGGCCTGGGCAGGTCGCAGCGGCTGTACGGCGTGCTGGTACGGCTGGTCGCCCTCACCCTCACCGTGCTGCTGACGGCCGCGGCCTGCGAGGTCGCGCTCGATCTGACGGCGTGGCAGTGCGCGGGATCGGCGCGGTGTGTCGCGGACCGCTCCTGGCTCGGCTTCCTGTCGCCGGAGCGGCACGGCTGGTGGTCGCAGCCGGGGCGCCGGCTGGCCCTCGCAGCCGTGGTGCCCACGGCGCTGGTGGTGCTGTTGTGGTACCTCTCCAACCGGACGTGGAGCGCGTACGAGGCCCAGCGCCCGCCCACCGACGAGCCCACCGACGAGCCCACCGGCGAACCCGCCGAGCCCACCGGCGGGGTCTCCGGCGACAAAGCCGAGAAATCCGCCGCCACGCACGAGGCTCCGGGCTCCGACGGGGCTCCGGCCGCCGACGAGAGCCGGGCCGCGAGCGACGACCCGGTGACGGTACGGCCCGCCCTCGGCCGCCCCGGCTTCTGGTACGGACGCCGGCTGGTCGCCCGCCTCCGCGCCGCCCACACCGCCGCCGGCTTCCTCACCGTCGCCGCCGCGCTCACGGCCGCGGCCACCGACCACGACCGAAGCGCCGACAGCGGCACGCTCGATCTGCTCGGGCTGCTGCTCCAGGCAATGCTGGCCGGGTGCGCGGCCGTTGTGCTCTGGGTGGTGTGCAGCCGGGGCCGCAGCGAGCGCAAGCGCGACGGCTCCCTCGACAAACTGCTGATCAGCGCCCTGCCCGCCACCGCGCTCGGCGCGCTCGCCCTGGCCGTCGTCCATGCCGCCTGGTCCAGACCCGGCTGGGTCTCCACCGGCGGGCTCCCCGGCAACGTGTCCTTCCTGGTGCTCGCCCTGGCACAGATCGCCCTGATCGTCGTGCTCGCCGTCACGGCTCATGTCCTGCACCGCCGCGCGCCGCATCCACGGATCGCGATGCGAGGCCTCGGCGGACCCGCCGTCGCGATGCTCGCCTGCGCCCTGGGCGGGGTGATGACCGGCGGCGTCGCCCAGCGCGTCGCCGACTGGCTCGACGGGGACGCCACCCCCGGCACGGGCGAGGGCGCGATCGTGGGCCCGCCGGTACTGCTGAGCTGGCAGGCCTCGGTCATTCCCGTACTGCTCGTACTGCTGCTGATCCCGGTGGCCGTCCTCGGCATCCGTACGGTACGGGCCGCCCGCCGGCTGGCCCCACTGGTGGAGCGGGAGTACGGGAAGGAGACGGCGGACCCCCTCCGTACCCGCCAGGTGGCGGGCGTGCGGGCCAGGGCCGAGCTCACCGACTACGCACCCCGGCTCGTCGGAGTCGTCTCCGGGGCCTCCCTGCTGCTCGGCGCGGGCGCCGTCGCCGGGTCCTGGCTGAGCGGACAGGTGCCGGGGGAGGCGGCGGAAGGCACCGACTCCTTCGTCGAGTCCGTGGCCGACACCGCGCAGTCGATCGGCTCCTGGCTGGTCGGTCTGGGCTTCCTGCTCTTCATCACCTGGGGCCGTCGCGCCTACCGGGACGCCTCCGCCCGGCGCACCATCGGCATCCTCTGGGACGTCGGCACGTTCTGGCCGCGCGCGGCCCACCCCTTCGCCCCGCCCTGCTACGCCGAGCGCGCGGTCCCCGACCTCACCTGGCGGATCCTCTCCTGGACCGGTCGCACCGGCGGCCGGCTCGTACTCTCCGGCCACTCCCAGGGCAGTGTGCTGGCCGCCGCGGCCGTCTGGCAGCTGCGTACCGCCACCCGCCACCGCGTGGCGCTGCTGACGTACGGCTCACCGCTGGAGCGGCTCTACGGCCGCTGGTTCCCCGCGTACTTCGGCGCCGAGCGGCTGGGGCAGCTGAGCAAGGAGGTGCACTGCTGGCGCAATCTGTGGCGGTCCACCGACCCGATCGGCGGCCCGGTCCGTGTCCCCGAGGACGGCGACCGCCCGGAGGTCGACCGCGGACCGCTGAAGGACCCGCTCGCCTACAGCCGTACGGTGCTCCACCCGCTGCCCGAGCCGATCCTCGGCCACTCCGACTACCAGGCGGACCCGGTCTTCGCGGAGGAACGCGCCGCGCTGCTCGACCGGTTGCCGCCGGCGGCGCTGCCGGGGCAGCGCGGCGAGCGGGAGCCCGAGAGTCAGGGCAGTTCGGGCAGATCGTCCGCGTAAAGCAGGGTCAGGTCGTCCGTGCTGGTCTCCGGCAGCTGGGCGACCCGGCCCGCGTGCCGCTCCACCATCGATTCGAACGTCTGGCGCGCGGTACGGCCGTTGCCGAAGGCGGGCCCCTTGGGCAGCGCCGTGAAGTACTTCAGCAGCGCCTCGGCCGTACCCTCGCCCAGCCGGTACTCCTGCTCCTCGGACTGCTGCTCCACGATCCGCAGCAGTTCCTCGGGCACGTAGTCGCTGAAGGTGATGGTCCGTGAGAACCGGGACGCGACACCGGGGTTGACCGTCAGGAACCGCTCCATCTCGGCGGTGTACCCGGCGACGATCACCACCACCGCCTCCCGGTGGTCCTCCATCAGCTTCACCAGCGTGTCGATGGCTTCCTTGCCGAAGTCCCGGCCCGAGTCCTCGGGGGAGAGGGCATAGGCCTCGTCGATGAACAGCACACCGCCCCGCGCCCGGTCGAACGCCTCCTGCGTACGGATCGCGGTCGAGCCGATGTGCTCGCCGACCAGGTCGACCCGGGAGACCTCCACGAGATGGCCGCGTTCCAGCACTCCGAGGGAGTGCAGGATCTCGCCGTACAGCCGGGCCACGGTCGTCTTGCCGGTGCCGGGGGAGCCGGTGAAGACCAGATGGCGGCGGACGGACGCCGCTTTGAGGCCCGCTTCCTTGCGGCGGCGGCCGACCTCGATCATGTCGGTGAGCGCGCGGACCTCGCGCTTGACGCTGTCGAGGCCGACGAGCGAGTCGAGTTCGCCGAGGACGGCCTCGGAGGCACGGGCGGGAGCGGTCGCCTCGGGGGTGAGGTCCGAGGTCCGCGCCGCGGCGCTCTGCGCCGGGACCGCGCCGAGGAGCCCGGTGGACTGGGTCGCGGTCAGCACGGCCGACGGTTCCAGGGACGGCGTCGGCGGGGTCAGCACGCCGCTCTCGTCGCTGGTGCAGTCCTCGACGGTCGGCCCGTCCTCCGCGAAGTCGTACCCGCCGCGCGCGCACCGTTCCGTACGGCAGCGGGTGAGTGTCGTACGGCAGCCGTCCATCACATGGAAGCCGTACCCGCCGCTGCCCGTCACCCGGCAGCTGTGGAACGTGCCCCGGCCCTCGGCCGAGACGTAGAAGCCGGCCTCGGCGGGCGAGGTGACCGTACAGCGCTCGATGGTGGGATCGGCGCCCTTGGTGACGATGACCCCGGTCTGGACACCGTCGATGGTGCAGGAGTTGAGCGTGCCGCCGCTGCCGTGGTCACGGAACCAGGCCCCGGTGGACGCCTCCCTGATCCGGCAGTCGTCGAGCTGCGCGGTGGCCCCGTCGCTCACGGACACCGCCGTGTTGCGCACCTGCGAGATGTCCGTGTCCACGACATCGGCGCGCGAGCCGCGGTCGAGGACGAAGAGCGCGTCGGGCACGTCATGCACCCGGCAGGAGTCGAGCACGACGGTCGCGCCGTCGCTGACCCAGACGGCCGGGTAGTCGCCCGTACTGTCGTGGATCTCGCACTGGTTGGCGTCGACGCGTGTGCCCGGGTCCCAGACGGAGAGACCGTTGCGGCCGAAGCGGCGCACAGTCGAGCGGGTCAGCGTCAGCACCGAGCGGGAGCGCAGATCGACGGCGTTCTCCGGGATGTCGTGGATGTCGCAGTCGGAGAGGGTCAGTACGGCGTCGGTGTCCAGGGTTATCCCGTCCGCCGAGGTGCGGTGCACGGAGGAGTCGGTGAGATGGGCCGCGGCCCGGGACGCGATCTGCACGCCGGTGCCCTTGATCTCGTACACCTCGCAGCCGACCGCCTCCAGACCACTGCCCTCGCCGGTGACGGACAGCCCCGAGCCCGAGGCGTGATGGATCCGGCAGCGCTCCAGCCGCGGATGGGCGCCGCCGCGCACGGAGATACCGGACTGTCCCGCGGCGACGATCTCGCAGTCCTCGAACACCCCGCCCGCCCCGTCGAGTACGCCGATGCCGACCCCGGCCGGATTGTCGACGGTGCAGCGGCGGACGGTCGGGCGCGCCGCGCCGCGCACCTCCAGGCCGGCCGCGGAACGCGTCACGATCCGCAGGTCCGACAGCTCGGGGGTGCCGTCCTCGACGAGCAGCGCGGGGGCCGCCGAGTCCTGTCCCTCCACATGCAGGTCCTGGACGGTGGCGGAGGCGCGCACGGTCAGCGGCACCCCGTCGGCGGGCGCGATGCGTACGGAGCCGAGCGAGCCCTCCTGGCCGCGCAGCGTGACCGCTCGCGTGACGATGAGATTCTCCCGGTAGGTGCCCGGGGCGATCGTGAGGACATCGCCGTCACCGGCGGCCTCCAGGGCCCCGGCGAGGGAGGCGTATTCGCCTGTGCGGCGCCGCCAACGCGATGTTCCGGTGTGCGTCACCTGGACCGTGCCCTGTGCCATGGCGCTGCTGTGCCCCCACCTCGTGCGTGTGCGCGTGCTCTGCCGTCCCGGGTACCGGCCCCGGACCCCGGCGCAACGGCGACCGGGCGGCACCACCGTAGCGCGCGTGGCGGCGCGGAGTTGACGCGAACGACTGGTCTCAGCTGCCGGGAGACATCGTCTCAGCTGCCCGCGTCGGTACGTCCCCAGTCGGGACCGGTCGCGGCCCAGGCCCGGTCGAGCCGCTGGTAGCGCCGCTGTACGAGCCGCCATATGATCAACCGCCGGGCGCACTCCACGAGTCCGACGGCCAGCGCCGTCGCGCCGAATCCGGCCAGAACCGCGTGAACGCGCGCGCTGGTCGCGTTCATCGGGCCCCGTACCTGCTTGTTCGTCCTCCGGTCGGTCCACATGCCGAACGTGTCGCCGGCGCGCGGTTTTCGCAGCGGGGCGGAGACCGTGCCGGTGCGCGCGCTGCCGTCCGGCGCGTACCACTTGGCGGTCACGCGGGTGCCCGAGGGGTGATCCGAGACCGACTCGGCGTCGTATGCGATGTGGCGGTGGTCCGCCGCGCGGCCGACGACCACGGCGGTCGTGCGATGCCGCTGCTCGTGCTGGGCGCCTACGGTGTTCCGCAGTGACGCGTCAATGGTGCTGCCGCAGATCCAGCCAACGGCGGGGGTGGCGAGGGCGAACAGCAGCACCGCCGTCAGCGCGACCCACGCCTCCACGAGATCGGTGCCTCGGCGCAGGGGATTGCGCCGCCAGCGCCAGAGTCCCACGATGATGCGCACAGTCCCACACCTCCTTCCCGTGTCCGTCCTAGCCGCGGGAAGCGAGGTTTACCCGCGAAAGACGGCAAGAGAGAGCAAGCTCACCTCGATGCCCCGTGCACGTAATACGCCGGATGCCGGGTGGTGTTCCTGTGACGGGCGGGTTTCGCGCCGGTGTCACGCCGGGGCGAACGGGTGTCCGGGAAGGGTGCGCGTCATTCGAGAACGGTCACCGGATCGCCCACCCGGAGCGTGCCGGTGGACTCGGGGACGAGATTCTGCCCGAAGACCAACTTGCCACCGAACCGGCGGTAGTGGCCGAGGGTGCGCAGCGGCTCCTTGCCGCGCTCGCCGGTGCGTTGGTCCGTGGTGGTGACGACGCACCGGCCGCACGGCTTGGCCACCCGGAAGGTGACCTCACCGACGGCGATACGCCGCCAGTCGTCCTCCTCCCAGGGGCTCGCCCCGGCCACCACGAGATTCGGCCGGAACCGCTCCATGGGAAGAGGGCCCTCGTCCGCGTGATCCCCGCGCGCGATCAGGGAGTTGAGGGCGTCGAGCGACGCGGTCGTGGTCACGAGCAGCGGAAACCCGTCCGCGAAACTCACCGTCTCCCCGGGCCGCGCGTAGGCCGGGTCGACGGGCCGGCGGACGGCGGGATCATCGAGATGTACGAGCCGGACCTCCACCCCGAGGTACCCGCTCAGTGTCCGGTGTACGTCCTGCCGCGTATCGTCCGCGTCGCGTACGTCAGGACCCGCGAGCACCGACTCGACCTTGGTCCCGAAGATCTCCGCCACCACGGTGTCGTCCGCCCGCGGCACACCGATGACCAGCGGGCCGATTCCCGGTGCGGTCAGCCGGATCCCGCCGTCCGGCCGTGGTTCCGCGCGGGCGAGCGCCAGGCGCGGCCGCTGGCGCTGTGTGACCGCCTTCCCCGTCGCGTCGATCAGCGTCCAACGGCGGTCCCCGGCAAGCCCCCAGGGCTCCACGACCGCGCTGTCCGGCGTGCAACCGGCCATCGACTTGACCGGGTGGATCCGCAGGGCGTGCAGAACGGGAGTGGCTGGCTTCGGCATACGGCCATCCTGCCAGCTACCCGAACGCACAGCGGGTCGGTACCCCCCGTCGGTACTCGCGTGCCCGTCGGTACTCCCATGCCCGTCGATACGCCCGCGTGGTCGATACGGCCGAGCTGTCAACCTCCCCGCGCTGTCAGTACCCCCGCGGCTGGTAGGGCCGGTTGTACGGGTCGTCGTACTGCGGAGGCTGCGCGGCGGGCACCGGACGCGGCGCCGCCGGACGCATCGCCTCGTAGCCCGTACCGGGCATGGGACGCTGCGGCTGCGCCTGCTGCTGGGGCTGCTGGCCCGGGTAGCCGCGGGGCGGAGCCTGCTGCGGGATGTACGGCGCGGGCGCGTGCTGGAGCGGCATGGGCCCCGGCGCCGGCTGCTGCTGGTAGCCGCCCCCGTACGAGGAGTACGAGGAAGCCGACGGGGAAGGCCCCGCCGGGAGGGCGGGCAGCGCGGCGGGCAGAGCCGGCAGATAGCTGTTGCCCGTGTCGTAGGCGGAAGGCACTCGGATCGGGGCGATCTGAGGCGTGCCCCGCTCCGCGACCAGGGAGTCGTAGATCGGGGTGTCCGGGAACGACGGCGCGGTGTAGTAACCGCCGCCGTAGGTGGCGCGGGGGGAGGTCATAGAACATAAGTTAAGCCCACCATGTGCCGGTTGGGGAGTCCGATAAGGGGGTTGTTTCGGGAGCTGTGGGTGACTTCGGATCCCCAATGCGAGCGAACATGGGAAAAACGGTCGTCCGATGGTGTTCGGATCGTGTAAAGGGCAGGCTAGCGGGGGGTTACGGCGGATCCCGGAGGTCCGTCGGGCGTTCCAGCGATTAGGTTGGCCGCACGTAATCTTCGGACACCCCGACTCGCGATGGGGGCGAGCATGTCCATGCTTAAGGGAGCCAATCTTCCGGTACAGGCGCAGGCCGTCCGGGTCGAATTGGGATGGCGTTCAGGACCGGGGGTGCCGGACGTCGACGCCTCGGCGCTCCTGCTGGTGTCGGGAAAGGTCCGCTCGGACGCGGACTTCGTCTTCTACAACCAGCCGGCACACGCGTCGGGGGCGGTACGCCACGAGGGCAAGCGGACCGGCGCGGACGGTGTCACGGACACGCTCGCTGTCGATCTCGCCCGGGTCGAGCCCGCCGTCGAGCGGATCGTGCTGGCGGCCTCGGCGGACGGCGGCGGTTTCGGCCGTGTGCCGGGCCTGCGGGTGAGAGTCCTGGACGCGACGTCCGGCGCCGAGATCGCGCGGTACGAGAGCCAGGACGCGACCGTCGAGACGGCGTTCCTCCTCGGTGAGCTGTACCGGCGCCAGGGGAGCTGGAAGTTCCGGGCGGTGGGACAGGGGTACGACAGCGGACTCGCGGGCCTGGCAACGGACTTCGGTATTTCGGTCGACGACGAACCGGCGCCGCGCACCGCCCCGGCGGCCCCGGCATCCGCGCGCCCGGCGCCCGTACGCCCCGAGCCCGTACGCGCCGAGCCTGTACGCCCCACGAGGCCCGCCGCCGCACCGGCTCCGGCACCCGCCGCACCGGCTCCGGCACCCGCACCCGTACGGCTGACCAAGGTGACACTGACGAAGGACGCCCCGTCCGTCTCCCTCACCAAGCAGGGCGGCACCTCCGGCGCGATGCGCGTCAACCTCAACTGGCAGACGCGTAAACAGTTCAGGGGGTGGGGCGCCAAACTCGGCCGGGCCGTCGCCAACCACAGCGATCTCGATCTCGACCTGTGCGCCCTCTATGAACTGACCGACGGACGCAAAGGCGTTGTCCAGGCGCTCGGCAATGCCTTCGGCGCGCTCAACCAGCCGCCGTACATCCATCTCGACGGCGACGACAGGACCGGAGCGGTCTCCAGCGGTGAGAACCTCACCATCAACCTCGACCACAAGGACCGGCTGCGCCGCATCGTCATCTTCGTGACCATCTACGAAGGCGCGCGCAGTTTCGCCGATCTCGACGCGACCGTCACTCTCCAGCCGCAGCACGGCGCCCAGATCGACTTCGCGCTCGGGGAATGCACGGTGCCCTCGACGGTCTGCTCACTGGCCCTGATCACCAATACCGGGTCCGACCTCGTCGTCCAGCGCGAAGCGCGCTTTCTCGTACCGGAACGCGGAGTCAGCCCGCAGCGCACCATCGATCACGCCTATGGCTGGGGTATGAACTGGACGCCCGGCAGGAAGTGAACCGCGCGCGAAAAGCTGGTCCCCGCCACGCGATGGATCAGGGGTCCGGCGCGGTCTCGGGACGGGTGTACGTACGCCCCTTCCAGGCCGCGCCCCGGCCCCGGTAGTGCCGCACCGCCGAGTCGACCGTCATCAGCAGATAGAGCAGCGCCGTGAACGGCAGCAGCGGAGCCAGCCACGGCGACAGCCGGTAGTAACGCAGTATCGGGAGGTACGTCCCGGTCATCACCGCCCACGCGGCGAACCCCAGCCACCCCGCGGCGGTGTCCCCGCCGAACACCCCGGCACAGAGCGCGACGGGCGGCGCCAGATAGACCACTCCGAGGCCCGCCACCGTGAGCACGAGCAGCAGCGGGTTGTGCCGGAGCTGCGCGTACGCGCTGCGCGAGACCATCCGCCAGAGATCGGCCAGCCGCGGATAGGGGCGCACGCTGTCCACCCGCTCCGCCAGCCCCAGCCAGATCCGTCCCCCGCTGTGCCTGACCGCCCGCGCCAGGGACACATCGTCGATCACCGCCTGGTGGATCGACTCGGGCACCCGCGCGCGCTCGGCGGCCTCCGTGCGCAGCAGTACGCAGCCACCGGCCGCCGCCGTGGTGCGCGCGCCCGGGCTGTTGATCCAGCGGAACGGATAGAGCTGCGAGAAGAAGTACACGAACGCGGGCACGATCAGCTTCTCCCAGGCGCTCGCGACCCGGAGCCGCGCCATCTGCGAGACCAGGTCCAGTTCGTGCGTCCTGGCCGCGACGACCAGTTCCCGCAGACTGTCGGGCTCATGCGCGATATCGGCGTCCGTCAGCAGCAGATACTCGGGATCGCCTGCGCGGGCCAGCGCGATGCCGTGCCGCAGCGCCCACAGCTTTCCGGTCCAGCCGGGCTCCGGTTCGCCGGGCGTGGCCACCGTCAGCGGCAGACCGCCGTACCGCGCGGACAACTCGCGGGCCAGTCTGCCCGTACCGTCCTCGCTGCCGTCGTCGATGAGGAATATCTCCGCCCGGCCCGGATAGACCTGCGCCAGCAGGGACGGCAGGGACTCGGGCAGTACGGCCGCCTCGTCCCGCGCGGGTACGACGAGAGCGACGGACGGCCACCGCTTCGGGTCGTCGTGGTCGGCGTCCTCCGGGCGGCCCCTGTGATCACGGCCGCGGCCGTCGTAGCGCGCACCCCCACCGGCCGCGCTCTCACCGGCCGCACCGTCACCGGCCGTACCGTCCTCGCGCGCGGGCAGCCGTTGGTCGGTTCGCCAGAAGAACCCCTGACCCAGCAACAGCCAGCCCCAAGCGGCCAGCGAACCCACGGCGATCCAGGCAACGGTGCTCATTCGCCGCAGTCTGCACCACATGGACCGGACCGCACATGCTGTCGACTATGGTGACTGGGTGAAGATCGCACTCATGGACTCCGGCATCGGTCTGCTGGCGGCGGCCGGTGCGGTACGCCGACTGTGCCCCGAAGCCGATCTCGTCCTCTCCTCGGACCCGGACGGAATGCCCTGGGGTCCCCGTTCCCCACGAGATGTCACCGAGCGCGCGCTGGTCGTCGCACGGGCCGCGGCCCAACACCGTCCCGACGCGCTGATCGTCGCCTGCAACACCGCGTCCGTACACGCCCTGCCCGCGCTCCGCGCCGAGCTGGAGCCGCGACTGCCGGTCATCGGTACGGTCCCGGCGATCAAGCCCGCGGCGGCGGGCGGCGGGCCCTTCGCGATCTGGGCCACCCCGGCCACCACGGGCAGCCCGTACCAGCGCGGTCTGATCCGTGACTTCGCCGCGTCCGCCGAGGTCACCGAAGTGCCGTGCCCCGGACTCGCGGACGCCGTGGACAACGCCGACGAGGCCGCCATCGACCGCGCGGTGGCCGCGGCCACCGCGCTGACCCCCCGTGATGTAAGGGCCGTCGTCCTGGGCTGCACCCATTACGAACTGGTCGCCGAGCGCATCCGTACCGCCCTCGGGCTGCACGGCCTGCCGGCCGTCGTCCTGCACGGCTCGGCCGGCGCGGTCGCCGTACAGGCGCTGCGCCGTATCGGCGGCGTACGGGCCGTTCCGGCGGGGCTGGAGGAAGGCGAGGAAGGTTTGGTCCCGGCTTCGGCGGTTCAGGGGGCCGCCGGGGTGAACGTTCCGGTGACCGGGCGCCTCACCGTGCTGCTCAGCGGGCGCGAGTCCGCACTGCCGGAACCCGCGTTGGCGTATGCCGAGGGGCGGCTGCTCGCCGCCGTGAGCCAGGTGCACTGAAGTACTCCGGGTGCGCCGAAGGACTGAGGACCGGACCGCCGGACCATGTGACGTCGCCCTCCATTCGGCGGTCATAACAGTCCCCCTTGGGTGGAATCTGAGTACGCTGCTTGCCATGAGGGAGTACCCCCGGCAGGAGGGCCAAGGCGCCGAGCCCCTGCCCGAGACCTGGACAGGACGCGCCACCAACCGTGTGCAGTGGCTGCTCGCCGCCGCGGGCGCCGGGTGCGTCGCGCTCGGGGTGGTGCTGGCCGTGGACTCCAACTGGACGTCCGGTGTCGCCGCCCTGCTGATGTCCGTCATCGGCTGTGTGGCGGCGGGCCTGCTGATCCTCTTCGGCACCCTGGCTTTCGTCCATGTGGCGGTCAGGGTCGACGGCGACTGCCTGGAAGTGCGCTGCGGCCACATGGGACTGCCGCGTCGGCGTATCGAACTGGCGCATGTCGTGGACGCGGACTTCGTGCCCCGGGTCACCCCGCGCCAGTGGGGCGGCTGGGGATACCGCTGGCGTCCCGAGATGGGCACCGCCGTGGTGGTGCGCCGAGGGGAGGCGCTTGTCCTCAAGTTGGGCGACGGCAGGACCTTCACGGTGACGGTGGACGACGCCGAGTCGGCGGTGAGGGTCATCCGCAGCCGGCTGCTGCTGCTCCCCAAGCCCAACGCGGCGGGTGTCTGAGCCGTCGTTCCGCTTCGGCGTCCGAGCCGTTCCGCCGGCGTCCGAGCTGTTTCGTGGGACAGCGCTTAGGCCGGGCCGGCCGCCCTTCTCGCCGTCGCCAGGCCCGCGAGCAGGCTCGCGCCCGCCGTCACCGGTGTGAAGCTCAACGCGTTGCCCACGCTCGCCATCGCGGCCAGTGCGGTCAGGGTGGCGCCGGCCGTCAGCACCACCGGAGTGGAGCAGGGCGAGCGCCCCAGTCCGTACAGCAGCCAGCAGAACACCGCTCCGAGCAGCAGTACGCCCACCACGCCCTGCTCCGCGGCCTGCTGGAGCGGCGCCGAGTGCGGCTTGCCGTCGGTGTCCAGAGACTGCGAGACGGTCGGGCTGAGGTCACCGAAGCGGTCCGGGCCCGCGCCCAGCAACGGATTCTCCTTCGCCAGCTCGGCCGCGTCGTGCCACAGCCCCACCCGGTACTGGGTGAGCTGCCCCTCCAGCGAGACCGAGAGCCCCTCGGGCAGCGCCCGCTCCGCGACCGCCCAGGACGTGCCGACGACCATCGCCGTCACCAGCCCGAGACCGGCGAGGGCGAACAGCCTGCGCCGCATCCTGGCCGCCGCCAGCGAGCACAGCAGCACCCCGAGGGCCGCGACGAATCCCACGAAGGAACCGAGCAGCGACGCGGTGCCCGCGGCCGCCGGCGCCAGCAGCCGCAGCGCCGTGCGCGCGGCCGGCCGCCGGGCCGCCGTGGCCGCGCAGCAGGCCGCGCCCGCCGCCAGTACGAGCAGCGCGGCGACCGCGCCGGTGTCGCCGGACGGTGTGACGACGGCCACGGCCGTGCCGAACGTCTCATGGCTCGATACGAGCGCGGCCAGCAGCGCGCCGACCGACACGACGGACGCGGTGGCGACCGGCACCAGCGACCCGCTGATCCGGCCGAATACATATCCTGCGGTGACGGCGAGCACCGCCAGCAGGGCGCCCTCGGGCCTGCTGTCCCGTCCCGCCGCGCTGACCAGCGGCCACACGGCGCAGCCGCCGAGGACCAGCGCGCCCAGCACGTCGGGTCCCCGGTCCCGATCCCCCACGGGGTCGCTGACGTGTTCCCGTACGGCTTCCCGTACCGCGGAGTGCTCTGCCCGCTCAGCCATCCCGTCGACCCCCCGAGCTGTGACGGGCCCCGTCCGATGACGGCCGGATCCGGCCGTCATGGTCGTCAGGGCTGGCGCACACGGTAACCGCAATCGTGGGGATGTGTGGAGACATTGTGGAGGAACGTTACTTCGTTCAGATGACCACCGACTCGACGGGGTCACCCGGCGGATCTCCCACCGCATCACTCGACCGGGCTACTCGACACGGACGGTTCGGCGGGCACTCGACGGGACGATCGGCGGACCGGTCGACGCGACGCCCGGCGGACCGGTCGACGGATCACCGCGCTGCCCGGCGCACAGCGGATCACCGTAGACTCCGCCGGGTGAGCGCCACCATGACCACCGTAGAGCCCCCTTTGCCCGCCCCCGCGTCCAGCCGCGGGCAGCGCCTGCTGCGAAGGCTCGCGAGGCCCGGCGCCGCGGTGGTGTCCGGCGTACTGCTCTACGCGAGTTTCCCGCCCCGCACCCTGTGGTGGCTGGTGCTGCCCGGTTTCGCCCTGCTCGCCTGGAGCCTGCGCGGGCGGCGGGCCCGCGCGGGGTTCGGCCTCGGCTACCTCGCGGGCCTGGGGTTCCTGCTGCCGCTGCTGTTCTGGACGGGCGCCGAGGTCGGGCCGGGGCCCTGGCTCGCGCTCGTCGCGATCGAGGCCCTGTTCATCGGCTTCACCGGACTCGGGATCGCGGTCGTCAGCCGGCTGCCCGTCTGGCCGGTCTGGGCCGCGGGCCTCTGGATCCTCGGTGAGGCGGTCCGCGCTCGGGTGCCGTTCGGCGGATTCCCCTGGGGCAAGATCGCGTTCGGCCAGGCCGACAGTGTCTTCCTGCCCCTCGCCGCGCTCGGTGGTACGCCGGTGCTCGGCTTCGCCGTCGTGCTGTGCGGCTTCGGACTGTACGAGGCGCTGCGCCACGCCCTCGCCCACCGGCGGACCGGAACGCTCCCGCGCCGGGCCGTGGCCGCCGCCGCGGCCACCGTGTTCGTCCCGCTCGCCGCGGCGTTCGCCGCCCTGCCGCTGGTCGACGACTCCGCCGAGGACGGCACCGCGACCGTCGCCGCCGTACAGGGCAATGTGCCGCGAGCCGGCCTGGAGTTCAACGCCCAGCGCCGCGCGGTCCTCGACAACCACGTACGCAGGACGCTCCAGCTCGCCGCCGACGTGAAGGCGGGCAAGGTGCCCCAGCCCGACTTCGTGCTGTGGCCGGAGAACTCCTCCGACATCGACCCGTACCGCAACGCCGACGCCCGCGACGTGATCGACCAGGCCGCCAGGGCGATCGGGGTCCCCATCTCCGTCGGCGCCGTCGTCACCCCGGACACCGGACCGCTGCGCAACACCCAGATCCTGTGGGACCCGGAGCGCGGCCCGACCGACACCTACGACAAGCGGCAGATCCAGCCCTTCGGCGAGTTCCTTCCGATGCGCTCGCTGGTGAAGACGATCAGCCCCGGCTACGCCGAGATGGTGCGCCGGGACTTCGGCCGCGGAACGAAGCCCGGGGTCTTCGACCTCGCGGGCACCGAGGTGGGGCTCGCCACCTGTTACGAGGCGGCCTTCGACGGGGCCGTACGGGACACGGTCACGCATGGCGCCCAGCTGATCTCCGTACCCAGCAACAACGCCACCTTCGACCGCAGCGAGATGACGTACCAGCAGCTGGCGATGTCGCGGGTGCGGGCGGTCGAGCACAGCAGGACCGTGGTCGTCCCGGTCACCAGCGGTGTCAGCGCGATCATCCAGCCGGACGGGACGATCACCCAGCAGACCGGGATGTTCACCCCGGACGCGCTGGTCGCCGATGTGCCGCTGCGCTCCTCGCTCACCCCCGCCACCCGGCTGGGCGCCCTGCCGGAGGGCGTGCTGGTGGCGGTCGCGGTGGCCGGACTCGGCTGGGTGGCCTTCCGTTCCGTACGCAACCGGCGCCGGACGGCGGGCGGTTAGGGTCGGAGCATGGGAACCCCTGACTTCATCCGAGAGATCCGGGCCACCGCCGGACACCAGCTCCTTCTGCTGCCGGGCGTCAGCGCGATCGTCTTCGACGACGACGGGCGTGTGCTGCTCGGGCGGCGCGCCGACACCGGGGGCTGGTCGATCATCGGCGGGATCCCGGAGCCCGGGGAGCAGCCCGCGGTCACGGCCGTGCGCGAGGTGTACGAGGAGACCGCGGTGCGGTGCGTGGCGGAGCGGGTCGTACTCGTCCAGGCGCTGATGAAGCCGGTCACCTACCCCAATGGTGACGAGTGCCAGTTCATGGACATCACCTTCCGCTGCCGCGCGGTCGGTGGTGAGGCGCGGGTCAATGACGACGAGTCGCTGGACGTGGGGTGGTTCGCCGTGGACGCGCTGCCGGCGCTGCAGGAGTTCGCGCTCTTCCGGATCAAGCAGGCGCTCACCGATGAACCCACATGGTTCGAACCCACCACTTCAAAGTGAAGTGTGGGTGCTGACCATATCGGTCGGGGCCGACGCCGCTCCTTAGGGTGCGGAATATGACCGTGCCCACCACGCCCGAATCCGTGCCGGGTCCGGGCCCCCGTACGCCGGGGTCCCGCACCGCCGACCATCCCGTGCCCGCTTCCGACGGTGTTGTCACCGCTTCGGTCCTCCTCGATCTGACGGGCCGCACCGCGCTGGTCACCGGCGCCGCGAGCGGCATCGGCCGCGCCTGCGCGCTGCGTCTCGCGGCGGCGGGGGCCCGGATCAGAGCCGTGGACCGGGACGGTGAAGGGCTCGACTCGCTGGCCGGTGAGGCGGGCGGGCTGCCGGGGGCCGTCGAACCGCAGGTCCTCGATCTCACCGAGCTCGACGCGGCCGAGCGCGCGGCGCGGGGCACGGACATCCTGGTCAACAACGCGGGACTGCAGCTGGTCCGCCCCATCGAGGACTTTCCGCCGGACGTGTTCCATACCGTCCTCACGGTCATGCTGGAGGCGCCCTTCCGGCTGATCAGAGGCGCGCTCCCGCACATGTATGGCCAGGGTTGGGGCCGGATCGTCAATATCTCCTCCGTACATGGGCTGCGCGCCTCCCCCTACAAGGCGGCCTATGTGGCGGCCAAACACGGTCTCGAAGGACTCTCCAAGACCGCTGCCCTGGAAGGTGCCTCGCACGGGGTCACCTCCAACTGCGTCAATCCCGCATATGTGCGCACACCACTGGTCGAGAAGCAGATCGCCGACCAGGCGGAGACTCATGGCATCCCCCGGGAGCGGGTCGTGGCCGATGTCCTGCTCCAGGACTCCGCGCTCAAGCGGCTCCTGGAACCGGATGAGGTGGCCGAGGCGGTCGCCTATCTCTGCACCCCCCAGGCGTCGTTCATCACGGGCACCTCGCTCGCGCTCGACGGTGGCTGGACCGCGCACTGACCTCGGGCGGGCCCACAGTCGGGCCCCACAGGCGGGTCGCGCAGACAGGCCCCACAGGCGGGTCGCGGTCGGGTCGCGGCCGGCCCGCCGACGGGTGACTGGAAGGGCGCTGGAAGGGCGCCGGAAGGGCGCCGGAAGGGCGCCGGAAGGGCGCCGGAGGAGGGGCCGGCGGAGGGGCCGGCGGAGGGGCCGGCGGGTGGCCGCGACGAGGGGCCGAGTTATCCACATCGCATCCGTTGTCCACAGGGCTGGCGCGGCCGGCCGTAGGGCGGGTAATCCTGTGTCCATGTCCCACGACATGACCCACGATCAGGCTTCCTACCTGGAGCTCCTCGCACGCGGCGCGGCGGCGGAGGCGTACGACCGCCCCGCGCTGCTGGCCCGTGCCGAGGGCGCCGGGCCGGACGCGCTCGCCGCGCTGGAGCACGCCAAGCGGCTCGCTCTGCGGGTGCGGGCCGAGCTGGCGGAGCGACGGCGCCGCGAGGCCGAGCTGTCGGCGCTCTTCGAGACCGCGCACGACCTGGCGGGGCTGCGCGATCTGGACGCCGTGCTCCGTGCGATCGTCCAGCGCGCGCGTTCGCTGCTCGGTACGGAGGTCGCCTATCTGTGCCTCAACGACCCCGCGGCGGGCGATACGTATATGCGGGTCACCGAGGGCTCGGTATCGGCCCGCTTCCAGCAGCTGCGCCTCGGCATGGGGGAAGGGCTCGGCGGGCTCGTCGCCCAGACCGCGCGCCCCTATGTCACCGACAGCTATTTCGACGACCCGCGCTTCCAGCACACCAGAACCATCGACTCCGGAGTCCAGGACGAGGGGCTGGTCGCCATCCTCGGCGTCCCGCTGATGCTCGGCAGCCAGGTCATCGGTGTGCTCTTCGCCGCGGACCGCCATGCCCGGGTCTTCGAGCGCGAACAGATCGCCCTGCTCGGCTCGTTCGCCGCGCACGCCGCCGTGGCCATCGACACCGCGAATCTGCTGGGGGAGACGCGGACGGCGCTCGCGGAGCTGGAGAAGGCCAACGAGATCATCAAGGAGCACAGCGCGGTCATCGAACGCGCCTCGGACGTGCACGACCGGCTGACCGAACTGGTGCTGCGCGGCGGAGGTGTCCACGACGTGGCGAGCGCGCTCTCCGAAGTGCTCGACGGCACGGTGGAGTTCGCGTACCCCGATTCCCGATCCGTGACCGCGCTGGAACTGACCGGTACCGAAGGCCGCGCCAAGCGCCACGGCGAGCTCTGGGGCGCGGCCGTATCGGCCGGCGGCGAACTGCTCGGCGCGCTCGTCCTGAGCGGGCACCCCGGGCTCGACCCCGTCGACCAACGCACCCTGGAGCGGGCCGCGATGGTCACCTCCCTGCTGCTGCTTGCCCGCCGCTCCGCCGGGGAAGCCGAACAGCGGGTACGGGGCGAGCTGCTGGACGACCTCCTCGACGCCCCCGACCGCGATCCACGCCTGCTGCGTGAACGGGCCGTGCGGCTGCGCGCGGACCTCGACGCCCCGCATGTGGTGCTGGCCGCCCGGATCGACGGGCCCGTCCCCGGCACGGCCGGCGCCCCGGGAGTCACCGAGCGGGAGACCACCGACCGGCGCCGCCTGTGGTCCGCCGCGTCCCATCTCGCCGCGACCGGACAGGGCCTGGCCGCCACCCGCGACGGCGGCACGGTCCTGTTGCTGCCGCTCGCCCCCGGCGACACCGCGGCCGATCTGGCGAGACGTACGGCCGGACAGCTCGGCGGCGCCCTGCGTGAGCCCGTCACCATAGGCGCGTCCACGGTCGTGGAGGCGCCCGCCGCGCGTCCGGGCGCGATAGCCGAGGCGTACGCGGAGGCCCGGCGCTGCCTCGACGCCCTGCGGCTGCTCGGCCGCTCGGGCGACGGCGCGGCCGCCCAGGACCTCGGCTTCCTCGGTCTGCTGCTCGCCGACACCCGCGACATCGAGGGGTTCGTGGAGCGCACCATCGGTGAGGTCGTCGCGTACGACCTGCGCCGGGGCACGGACCTCGTCCGCACCCTGGGCGCCTACTTCGCGTCCGGGATGAGCCCGGCCCGTACGAAGGACGAACTGCACGTCCATGTCAACACCGTCGCGCAGCGCCTCGAACGCGTCGCCCGGCTGCTCGGCCCCGACTGGCAGTCACCGGCGCGGGCCCTGGAGATCCAGCTGGCGCTGCGGCTGCACGCAATGTCGGAGGCCGTCGTACGGTGAACGGGGAGTTCCACCGTACGACGGCCTCCGACAGCGCCCCTCGGACTCAGCCGATGCGGGAACCGGCGTCATCGGCCCGCCGCGGCGCCGGCACCCCGGTCCGGGCCGGCTCCGCCTCGACATCGGCCAGATCGCGGTGGCGGGTCTCCCGGGCACACGCGATGGCGACGATGGTGAGCAGCGCGGCGGCGATCACATACAGGGCGATCGGCGTCGAGCTGTCGTAGTCGGCGAGCAGCGCCGTGGCGATGAGCGGCGCCGGAGCACCGGCCGCGACCGAGGAGAACTGCGCGCCGATCGAGGCGCCGGAGTAGCGCATCCGGGTCGCGAACATCTCCGAGAAGAAGGCCGCCTGCGGCGCGTACATCGCACCGTGCAGCACCAGACCGACGGTGACGGCCAGGATCAGATTGCCGAAGCTCGCGCTGTCGATCAGCGCGAAGAACGGGAACATCCAGGCACCGACGCCGATGGCACCGATCAGATAGACGGGCCGGCGCCCGATCCGGTCCGACAGCGCACCCCAGGCGGGGATCACCGCGAAGTGCACGGCGGAGGCGATGAGTACGGCGTTGAGGGCGGTCTGCTTGCTCAGGCCCGCCGACGTCGTCGCGTACACCAGGATGAAGGCGGTGATCACGTAGTAGCTGATGTTCTCGGCCATCCGCGCGCCCATCGCCACCAGCACATCACGCCAGTGGTGCCGCAGGACGGCGACGAGCGGCATCTTCTCCGTATCGGCTCCGGCCGCCGCCGTCGCCTTCCGCTCCTCGGCCCTGGCCAACGCCTCCTTGAAGACCGGCGATTCATCGACGGACAGCCGGATCCACAGACCGACGATCACCAGCACCCCGGAGAGCAGGAACGGAATGCGCCACCCCCACGAGGTGAAGGCCGCGTCGGAGAGCAGCGCGGTGAGCGCCGACAGCACCCCGGTAGCGAGCAACTGCCCGGCCGGCGCCCCGGTCTGCGGCCACGAAGCCCAGAACCCCCGCCGCTCGGCGTCCCCATGCTCGGACACCAGCAGCACGGCCCCGCCCCACTCACCACCGAGCGCGAACCCCTGAATCAGCCGCAACACGGTCAGCAGCACCGGGGCCGCCGTACCGATGGTGGCGTGCGTGGGCATCAGCCCAATGGCGAATGTCGCCCCGCCCATCATCAGCAGACTCAGCACCAGCAGCTTTTTGCGCCCGATCCGGTCACCGTAATGCCCGAACACCAACGCGCCGAGGGGGCGTGCGGCGAAGCCCACGGCGTAGGTGAGGAAGGACAGCAGCGTCCCGACGAGCGGATCGGAATCGGGAAAGAACAGCTTGTTGAACACCAGGGCGGCGGCGGATCCGTAGAGGAAGAAGTCGTACCACTCGATGGTGGTGCCGATGAGGCTGGCGGCGACGATGCGCTTGAGGCTTGCGGGGGGTCGGGGAGCGGCTGCTGGGGACGACATCGGTACCACTTCCAGGCGGTTGGCGGGGACGTGTTCGTGTTGCCATACCGTAGGAATCCGCAGGTCAGGCGCACATGTGGTGGGGCAACATAGTTCGAGGGTTGGCTATGCGGGCGGCCACCATGCCGGCTCACGGAAAGGTGGTTCACGGGCTCGAAGGTGGTTGAACGAGTGCCGTCCGGGACGCGTAGTTCAGGGTGATTTGGCGGTGCGGTGCTGACTCCCGTGCTGGTTTGGTGCTGACTAAAAGCCCGCGTCATCACCCGTGCTCACCCCTCCCGTGCTGACTTGGTGCTGACTGCACTCCGTTGAACTCGGACATCTTGGGGCTGATCGGCTCAGGGCCGTTGCGCGGTAGGCGACCTGACTGATAGGCCGACCCGGCTTTGCCGCTCGGCTCTGCAGGCACGGACAAAGCGCTGCGCCTGGGTGTGGTGCGCGTTCGTCCCAGCAGATTCTGCGTCTGCTGGTGGTACACCTGTCGTACCGGTCCTGACCAGGAGAGATGGCAGTTGGTAGCGCGGGCGGTGGGAGGTTGGCCCGCGTATGGTCCGGATCTTGAGCGTGGTGGGCAGCGGAACATTAGGGGGCGGGTTGGGTGTGTCTGGGCGAGCGGCATCGGGTGTGGGCGCAGGTCGGCTATCAGTGGCGCGGGCGAGGTTGGCCCGGCAGCAGTCGGATGGCGCGTACGGATCCGTCGGAATGTACGGAGACGGGGCCGCCCCACTTCTTGTCCCAGGCGAGTTGGGGACGGGTGTGGCGCTTCGCGTGCACGATGGCGCGGTATTCCTCGACCGTCCTTCGGAGAGGAGGCCGAAAAGCCTCGCGTCCACGCCGGAGAACGCTTCTATGCGTGGGCCGTTCAGCAGGAAGACGTGGTCGGTGCCGGCGTATGTGTTTCCGAGGATTTCGTGGCTGATGTCCTGGACGCTGCCGCTGGCGGCATGTTCGAAGCCGTCGAATCGCTTGTAGCCCTGCCGGTCGGTCAGATACCGAGCGGTCGCCTTCCCGGAGCCGGTGAAGGCCATGAGCCCGGCAGCCGCCGTGTGGCCAAGAGTCTCCTGAATCCACGTGTAGTACCTGGGTGTGACGTGGCAGCCGGGTACGGGCTTGAGAGTCACATCGCCCTCCGGAGGAGGCTGGAAGCCCGGCATGACGTTCTCCTGCACGGGCTTGGCATCCAGATTCGCTTCCGTTTCTCCGGAGGTACGACCAGCCACCCGTCTCGACCGGGGGTTTGTAATGCGTCTCTCACACGCCAGGAGTATCGGTGATGAGCCTTTCCTGGGTGGTTTTTGACAGGTTGTATCGATCGGTCTCTCGATACCAGTAGGTCACTCCGTTGATCGTCGAACGATTGTCCTGGGCCCATCGAAGTACGCCCGGCCTGTCGGATGCCGGAATGTTGGAGTGTTCCAGGTACTCGGGGAGGCTCTGTTCGGCGTTGGTGTAGTCGGCGATCCGCTTTCCCAGCATTTGAACGGCTGCGATCATTGCCTGCCGTGTGGTGAGCCCATTCTGCTGGATGAGGATGGCGACGAGGTTGTTCCCTTCTCCGCTGGCGGCTTCCAGTGCATAGGACGCGATGTCGTTCTGCCAGGCCATGATGTCGCAGTAGGCGTCGACCAGGGTGGTGAAGGGGTACGCGTTGTAGGCATCGGAAGGGATCGCGATCCCTTCGACGGCCTCCAGGATGTCGCTGACCATGGCCGTTCCGATGGCTGCTCGCCGGATGCGCACGTATTCGTCGACGGACGTATATGAGTGGCCAGATGCTTCGATCAGCCATGCGTCCCACAGGGCGTCGTAGTGGTCGGCCCATCTGTCTTGAACCAGTGGGTCAGCCACGGCGATTAGGCGGGCGGACATATCCGCCGTTGCACGAACCATCGGATCTTGTTCCTCGGGTGAGCAGGTGCCTGTCCGGCTGGCCGTGCGCAAACGTACGTCGAGGGACGCCCAGTCGGCCTGTCGGCCTTGTGAGGTCAGACGCGAGCAGTAGTCGTCGGAGATCTCGGCGATGGCGATGCAGTCCGCCCAGATGTTCAGGTGCTCGACCGGCGTGTGCGGGGGGAATGTGTAGGCGGCGGCCCATCCGGAACGCATAGCCGCCATGCGTTCGCGGTTGCTGTAGACCGGAATGACCCTGAAGTCCTCCGCCCACTGGAGCACGTGCTCCTCGGTTGCGGCCGCGTGCGGGTGGGGCGTGACCGGCCAGGGTTCGTCGAATCGTGGTAGATCGTTGATGTCCATGTGTGTGTCCTCGTGGCGATGAGGTGGTGCTGAACGGAGTCTCGGAGGTGGGGAGTTGGTGTGATTCGGTGCTCGGCCGGTGCGGTGCGCCGGTGTCGGGGCCGGGGTCATTTTCTGCGGTTGGCCCAGATGATGGCGGCGGCGAGGATCAGAGCCGCTCGGGTGTACTTCGGGTTGGTCGCGGGCCGGGCGCGGCCTGGTCGGTTCGCAGTGGCCACGCGCAGGGTGAGGTCGTTGTCGGCGAGGTTGCGCAGGATGTCGCGGCCCTGGTGGAGGCTGCTGGGTGCGGCGATCATGAGGTCGAGTGCGGTGCGGGCGGCTTGCTGTTCGGAGAGGGTTTCCCGGGCGAGGCCGAAGACGATGGTGCGCAGGTTCTCGGCGAAGACGTCGGTGATGGACAGTTCGGGGCACAGGTGGCGGATGGATCCTTCGAGGTTGGCGAAGGACTTCCCGAGGAGGGCGATGACGGGGCTGGACCGGATGCCTCGGCGGGTGGAGTGGACCAGGACGGCGGTGAGGGTGACGCCGAAGTCGAGTTCGTCCAGGGAGGCGGAGGTGGCTTTCGGGACGAGGGTGTTCATGTCGGTGCGGAACCCGGCGAGATCGGCCCAGGGTGTGGGGTGTCCCATCTCGACCCAGGTCCGCGCGAGGCCGGCGCCGTCGTTGGCGGCGACATTGAACAGTGCGAGGACGAGGCTTCTGCTGATGGTGGTCTCGATGCGGCCGACCATGCCCCAGTCGATCAGGTGGGCCGGGTGACCGGGGGCGACGAAGATGTTTCCCGGGTGGGGGTCGGCGTGGAAGTAGCGGTCGAGGAAGTACCCGCGGTACATGAACGCCATCAGGTCCCGGCCGATGCCGGTGCGCTCGTCAGTGGTGAACGCGGCGGGGTCGGCGTCGCGGATGGACGTGCCTGGGGCCAGGGACTGCACGAGGACCCGCCTCGTGGGGGCGATGAGGACCTGGGGGACGGTCAGGTGCTTGAACCCCTCCGTCAGGCGGTGGGCCTGGCGCATGTTGGCGGCTTCCTTGCGGAAGTCGCTCTCGCCCTCCATGGCGTCGAAGAGCACCCCGAGCATGGCGGGCACATCGATCACCGTGGTGAACCGGGGCGCGGCCCGCACGGTCAGGCGCGCCGCCCGGCGTAGAACAGCCATGTCCTGGGCCATGATCCGCTCGACGCCGGGGCGTTGGATCTTCACCGCGGCCGGGGTGCCGTCCGCCAGGTCGGCGCGGTACACCTGGGCCAGTGACGCGGCACCCAGCGGCGTATCGGTGTCGATATCGCGGAACAAGCGCGGCCAGCGGGGACCGAAGTCCTTTGCCAGGACCGGCTCGAACACCTCGAACGGAACCGGGGTGACCTGGTCGTGGAGCTGGCGGAGCTCCGCGATCATCGCCGGGGATACGAAGTCGGGGCGGGTGGAGAGCATCTGCCCGACCTTGATGTAGAACGGGCCCAGCGACTGCAGCGACTCCCTTACCGCCCGTGCCCGAGCCTGCCCGCTCTCTTCCTCGGAGCTCCCGCGCCCGGGGCGGCGTAGCCCGTCGGCGAGCAGGCGCCCCAGGACAGCCGAGACGTACCGCGCGCGAGCGTACACACAGCCTCCAGTGACAGGGCGGCCCCACGACCGCCAGTACGGGGAACTTCGCGCGGCGCAAGGGGAGAGCTGTGCCGACGAGAATTTCCCGGGCCCCGCTGGTTTCCGGCTCGCCCAGCCGTTGTTCGCTGTCCTACGTGGTCCGGCCGGTCGGGAAGCCCTCGCGGACGGCGGACGGCAGCCCTGTCATGGCCGACAGCGTGCCTGCCGTCGCCCCGGGGGCGAGGGTGGCGAGGAGTATCTGGACGAGGACCTGGTAGGTGCACTCGCTGCCGCTCGCGCCCTCCCGGGCCCGGAATCGGCGCCCGCACCGTACGTCGTCGGCCAGTTCCGCCAGGGAGACCGTTCGGCAGGCGAGCGAATCCACCAGCAGCCCGTCCTCCCCCCGGACGAGAAGCCGCTCCCCAGCGGTGCCCGGCGGTGGACCGGACACACTGCCACCACTGTCCCTGTTGTGGCTCATCGGGTCAGCCATATGCTGGCGAATTTTCGGACAGGCGGGCGATATCCGCCCGCAGAGTGGCCAGTTCCGCGCGAAGGCCATCCAGTTCCGCCGTCGCGTCCCCCTCACCCGCGGAGCGTCGGGAGGGCATCGACGCGTATCTCTCCGCGTATCTCTCCGCGTTTCCCTCCAGCAGAGAGATGAACGCTGCCTGGAACCTGTCCTCCGGCTCCGCCGCACGCTCGATGAGCTGGTTGACGGCCTCTTGGCCGTCGTCGATGACGCCACCTTGCGGCGGGGGCTGACTCATGAGGAGGTGTTCCTCCCTGCTGGGATGCGAGCACGCGCATTCTGATCGCCCGCGATGCTCCGGCCCTGGGGCCGGAGTTCGGACGGAATGTGTTTCCTCCCCTCAGTGCACGCCAGTACAGTCGTGTGAGGCAACCCCGTCTGCGGGGGCTTGGGAGGCATTGAGCGCCGGCCGTCTGCGCCGGGGCGCTGCATGTGCACCCGCCGCACTGCCGGGACCGTTCTCGCCGCCCGGCCCCACGAGGGAATCCTGTGAGAAACTGGCCGCCAGGACGGCGGGCGGTCCATCACTGGGGCAGCATGGCAACGGTGCGGATGCGGCGCCGGACCGCGACGCCGACGGGGTTCTCCCGGTGCGCGACCGGGGACTGACGCTCCGGTCTGTGAACCCGGAGGCCGGCCTTGGCGCCCGTGCCGCCCGGATCCGGACAGTTGACCGCGACCAACAGGGGAAACACCGGCCCGGGCGACCGTCGACAGCGAACCCGCCTCAGTGCCGTGGGCGTATGGCCTGCGCCCGGCAGCGCTGCGGCAGATACGGGCGCCGGAGCGTGAGCCGGAGTCACGGAGCGGGCCCGTGCCCGTGCCCCCATTACCCAGGCCGCGCGCCGTCCCCGGACAGCCACGGATGTGCTGGTATAGGGGCTGTAGCGCTGAGCACCCGCGCAAGCGGCCGACGAAGGCACCAGTCCGCGGCCCGCCGACCGCCGGGTCGAACCGATGCCGCGACACCCGTGCCACCCGCTGACCATGCCGATCACCCCCCGACGCGCAACCACATACCTTGCGCCAACCGCGCGGGTAACCAGTACCGACCCGAAGGCCGGGAAAAGCGCACCACAGCCGCTACCTCCACCGGGCCGCCCGTGTTGACGCCCTGTCCGGCGGACCCGCGGGGAAGGCTCACACCGCCGCCGCGGCACCGGACAGCTTCCGGGCATCCCAGGCCACCCGGCCCTGAACCTACCGGGACAGCCAGGGATCCGTCCCGAACCCGCCCACCACCTGCTCAACCTGACGCACTGCCACACGAAGGTGAGGCCCGGTGTCCGACGAACCCCGCGACTGCGAGAACATCCTGGCGCACAGCGCGAGCGCCATCAGGCCGCTGATCCGCTCCCAGGTCAACCATCTGCCCGCACACATCCGGCACATCACCGGAATGCACTTCGGCTGGTGGACCGACGACCGCATCCACCTCGACCGCCCGGCCGAGGGCAAGGCCTTGCGCCCCGCCCTCGCACTCCTGGCCTGCCAGGCTGTCGGCGGCGCCCCGGAACAGGCCCGTCTCGCCGCCGTGGCCGTGGAACTGATCCACAACGCCAGCCTGCTCCACGACGACATCATCGACCACGACCCCGTACGCCGGCACCGTCCCGCCCTGTGGCCGCCAAGGGGATTCCGGCGGCGATCCTCGCCGGCGACGCCCTGTTCTTCGCCGCCGTCCAGGCTCTCACCGAAGCCCCCCACGCCGAGCACACCATCCCCGTCCTCCTGGAGAGCGTCCAGCAACTGATCGAGGGCGAGTACCTCGACACCCTTCTGGAGACCGGCACCGACGTCAGTGAGGACCGGGCCCTGTCCGTAGCGGCGGGGAAGACCGCGGAACTCCTCGCCTGCGCCTGTGCCCTCGGCGCCACCGCAGGCGGTGCCGACGCGGAGCGCGTGGGCCATCTGCGGGCCTTCGGCCGGCACCTGGGTATCGCTTTCCAGTGCGTCGACGACCTTCTCGGCATCTGGGGCGACGAACAGATCACCGGCAAACCCGCGCTCTCCGACCTGCGCCAGCGCAAGGTCTCCTTGCCGGTGGCCGCCGCCATGGCCGGACACACCCCGCAAGCCAACGCCCTGCGTGCCCTCTACCGCAGGAACACCCCTCCCAGCGAAGAGGAGTGCCGACACGCGGCCGAGCTGATCGAACAGAGCGGCGCCAGGGTCCGGACCCTGCAACGCGCCCGACGCCACAGCGCCCACGCCCGCGAACGCCTCGCACTGAGCCGGCCAGCGCCCGTGGCCGCCGCCGAACTCGCCACCCTGGCCGAGATGATCAGCCGCCGCGACCACTGAACGAACTCCACAGCCAAGCCAACTCCGGCGCGGGTGCCGCCCGCATCCAAACTCTCCTCGGCTCCCGCCCCGTCAGAACCAGGAACAACCATGGCCTCCATCGACCTGGGACTCCCCCAACCGCCCCCGCCCACCCCGCCGCGCCGCCGCTGCCGGAAGATCCACGTCGGCAATGTCCCCGTGGGCGGCGACGCACCCGTCAGCGTCCAGACCATGACGACCACCCTCACCGCCGACGTGGACGCAACCCTCCAGCAGATCGCCGAGATCACCGCCGCCGGTTGCGACATCGTGCGCGTCGCCGTCCCCTCCCAGGACGACGCCGACGCCCTCCCGCGCATCGTCGCCCGGTCGAAGCTGCCGGTGATCGCGGACATCCACTTCCAGCCACGCTACGTCTTCGCCGCCATCGATGCCGGCTGCGCCGCCGTCCGCGTCAACCCCGGCAATATCCGCAAGTTCGACGACCGGGTCGGTGAGATCGCGAAGGCCGCCGCCGCGGCGGGAGTCCCGATCCGGATCGGTGTCAACGCCGGCTCCCTCGACTCCCGTCTGCTCGCCAAACACGGGAAAGCCACTCCCGAGGCCCTGGCCGAATCGGCCCTATGGGAGTGCTCCCTGTTCGAGGAACACGGCTTCACCGACCTGAAGATCGCGGTCAAGCATCACGACCCACTCACCGTTATCGCCGCCAACCGCCTGCTCGCCACGGCCTGCGACTACCCCCTCCACCTCGGCGTCACCGAAGCCGGCACCACCCTGCAGGGCTCCATCAAATCCGCCGTCGCCTTCGGCATCCTCCTCGGCGAAGGCATCGGCGACACCATCCGCGTCTCCCTCTCCGCCCCACCCGTCGAACAGGTCAAAGCAGGAGCCCACATCCTCCAATCACTCGGCCTCCGGCCCCGGAAACTGGAAATCGTCTCCTGCCCCGGCTGCGGACGCCTCCAGGTCGACATCCACAACCTCGCCGCGAAAGCCGAGGCCGCGTTCGACGGGTTCCCGTATCCGTTGCGGGTGGCGGTGATGGGCTGCGTCGTCAACGGCCCCGGCGAGGCCCGCGAAGCCGACATCGGCGTCTCCTCCGGCAATGGCAAAGGCCAGATCTTCGTAAAGGGCAAAGCCATCCGTACCGTCCCCGAAAGCCAGATCGTCGAAGCCCTCCTCGAAGAAGCCCTCCGCCTGGGCGAGTCAATGGACACTGCGCAGAAGACAGGGCCATGACCACGCCTTCCGCCCCGCACGCCGCCCCGCATCCAGCCTCCACTGCGGCCGAGGCTCAGCCGCATGACTTCCCCACAGCGCAGGAACACGCGGTCTCAGATCCCGGTCGGGACTGGCTCTCCCCGCGCCCAGAGAGTGATACGACCCGCCCCTGCGTAACCGCTCCCAGACAGGCAACCGCGCCCAACGCATCCCCTGCGGCGTCGGTCACCCCTCGAAATACCCCGCATACCGGAGCAACCGCCGAAGCGGTCCTCAGCAGCCCTGTCCGAACTGAACAAGGAACCTCCCATGTCCGAGTACCGCTACACGGTGCGCCACGGCGATCCCCCCACACCCGCCTACCAAGCCGCAGATCCGCCACTGCCCTACCCCACCGGCTGGTTCTGCCTCGGCCCCTCCACTCTGTGGAAGCCGGGATCCGTACAGACCCAACGCTTCATGGGCCGCGACATCGTCGTCCACCGCACCCGCTCCGGCATCCTGCAAGCACAGGAGGCCCACTGCCCCCACCTGGGCGCCCACCTGGGCGCGGGCGGCCACGTCGACGGAGAACTCCTGGTCTGCCCCTTCCACCAGTTCGCCTTCGACACCGAGGGCACCTGCGTACGCACCCCCTACGGCACACCGCCCAAGACCGGCCTGGAACTGCTGCCCTCCCAAGAACGATTCGGAATCGTATGGGTGTGGCACCACCCCGACGAGCCGACCCCCACCTGGGACCTGCCACAGACCCAGGGCATCGACGCCGGCCCTCTGTACCGCTCCACCGACCTGACAGGAAACCCCCAGGAATTTGTGGAGAACGCCTTCGACTACCAGCACTTCCTGTACATGCACAGGGTCACCGTCGAGGAGATGGCACCACCCGAGTTCAGTGACACCAGCGCCCGCGTCCAGCTCGCGATCAGCGGCATCCAGTACATCCGGCACCTGCCGCTCCTGCGCGACACCCGGATGGAACTGACCATGACCCTGATCGGTCTGGGAGCCATCTACGCCACCGTCGACCTCCCCCAGTACGGCGTCCACGCCGTCCAGTGGGCCACCGCCACCCCCATCGCCCCCTGGCGGATTCGGTTCTGGATTATCACCCGCGCCGACTTCACGGGCACCACCGCCCTGCCCCCGCTCCTGTCCAACACCCTCGCCCGTCCCGCCACAGCGCTCCTCACCCGGGCGATTCACGAGTTCGGATGCAGCGTGTCCAGCCAGGACCTCCCTATCTGGAACCACAAGAAATTCATCCCTCACCCGAAACTCAACAACCAGGACGGCCCGGTGGGCCCGTACCGCCACTGGATCCGCCGCTTCTACCCCTGATACTCCGGGGAGCCAAACCGCCAACGCGCGGTCACGAGGGGCCGAAGCTCGACGGCAGCCGGCGCCACGTACAGCCTCGTGGCAACGAACACGATGGCGGCCAGCACCTGACGGGGTGTGACCGAGATACGCGCCAAAGGGGCAACGAGATGATCTTGACGCCTTGAGCGCCCGCCGCCCATCACTCATTCGGCTCAGTGTCGTTGATGGTGATGTTGAGCGTCGTCTGGGGCCTGGGGTGGGTTGTGACATCGATTGAACGGACCGCGTATCCGCGGTTCAAGCGGCTGATCACCGCGCGCGAGCTGCATCTGTTCTTCTCCCCGAGCCGCGATGAGCTGGAGTGGGCGGCCGATGCCACGGACTGCGATGAGCATCTGCTGGCCCTGCTGCTGATGCTGAAGTCATACCGGCGTATGGGGTGTTTCCCAGAAATGGAGGACGTCCCGGAGACGGTGGTGGACTTCGTCCGGCGGGCGGTGGAGCTGCCGGAGGGCACGCTGTCGGTGTACCGGGCGGAGCGGACCGCCAAGCGCCACCGGGCCTGGTCCGCAAGTAGGCCGGCGTGACGTACGACCAGGCGAAGGCCCGGGGGATCGTCGAGCAGTCGATCCGCGAGGAGGCCGCGGCGAAGAACCGCGCGGCGGATCTGATCAACATCGCGCTGGAGAAGGTGGTGGAGGCCGGGCTGGAGCTGCCGGGGTTCTCCACCTTCGACAAGATGGCCTCGAAAATCCGCACCGAGGTGAACGCCTCGATCCGCGCGGGTATCCACGACCGCATGAGCGACGCTCAGCGGGCGGGAGTCATGCGGTTGCTGGAGGAGCGCGACAGCGACGGGACGACGCTGTTCAACCGGCTGAAGAGGCCCGCGCAGGGCCCGACCTAATCGCACTTCAAGAACCTGACCAAGCGTCTGGAATGGCTGGACGAGCTGGGCGACACCGATGTGTGGATGGACGGAGTCGCCGCAGGGAAGATCACCGAATTCGCCGGGGAGGCGGACGCGGCGGATGCCTCGGAGCTGCGGGACTTCGTCCCCGTCAAACGCATCGCGCTGGTCGCGGCCCTGACGCACAAGGCCAGGACGCGGGTGCGGGACGACCTGGCGACGATGTTCCGCAAGCGCGTGGCGACGAAGATCAAGAAGGCCAAGGCGGAGCTGGAGGAGATCCGGCTTGCCGAGCGGGAGATCGTCGAGGCTCTGATCGGGAACTACCGCACCGTGCTCAAGCACATCGACGAGGGCGGCCCGGCCCAGGAGGCGTTGGAGAAGGCCGCGGCCATGACCGCCGAGGTCCGCCAGGCCGTTCAGGGTCTGGACGAGGAGGCATCGGCGGACGAGATCGCGACGCGGCTGGAGGGCAGGGTCCCCTCGGCAGTCCTCGCCCTGGTGAAGGCCCAGGTGGTACAGGCCGGAGGGTTCGGCGCGGTCACGAAGGCCGTTGAAGGCTTCGGTGGATTCGCGAAGCAGTACGAGCGGATCGGGAGGGTCTCCGCCCACCACGGCAACTTCTGGGAAGTGCTGCTGTACGGGCAGATCGGCCGGGACCGGGCGGTGATGTTCGACCTGGCCGACAACGACAAGCTGGAGTTCACCGCGACCAGTGAGGACAGCCGGGTGCTGGACGCGCTCGCGCACGCCCAGCGGCACCAGGCGGCCCGCGGCGAGTACATCACCGCCTTCAACGAGGAGGGCAGGGAGGTCGACCTCTCCTTCGCCACCCAGAACTGGCGCAAGGCGGTGGTCGACAAGACCCGGACCGGACAGTTCGTCCGTAAGCACTTCGAGGCGATGGTCTTCACTGCCCTCGCGGAGGAACTGCGCACCGGCGACGTCGCAGTGGTCGGCTCGGAGGAGTACGCCGACTGGTCCGAGCAGCTGCTGGCCTGGGAGGTCGTTCAGGAGACGCTGGGGTCCTATCTGGTGGAGGTTGGCCTGTACGAGGCGGGCGAGAGCGCTGAGTTCGACGCGAAGTTCTTCCGCCGGCAGCCTACCGCCGGGCCGAAGAGATCTTCGAGGAGAAGACCCGGCTGCTGGCCAACCCTCTCGCCTCACCCGAGGACGTCGAGGACCTGGACGGCTTCACGCTGCACCGGCTCCGCCACAGCGCCCTGACACACGACGCCGAGGACGGCACCTCGACCCCGATGCTGCGGGCCCACTCCCGCCATGCCTCCGTCCGCTCCCTGGAGCGATACGCACGGCCCGGCGTCGACTCGGTCGCTCGACACCTCGCCGAACGCGATTCCGCTGCACGTCGCCGCACGCAAATCCGAGCGGATCAGGGCGTCAAGATCATCTCGTTGCTCCTTTGGCGCGTATCTCGGTCACACCCCCGGTACCCGTGCGGCTGAGGCCCGCGGGGCCGCGGCCGCGCTCAAGGTGAACTCTGGCAGGGAGCACATGGCGAACAGCGCGCCCATGGCCGCGGACGCC
Organism: Streptomyces sp. NPDC056835; assembly: GCF_042789485.1. Classification (NCBI taxonomy): domain Bacteria; kingdom Bacillati; phylum Actinomycetota; class Actinomycetes; order Kitasatosporales; family Streptomycetaceae; genus Streptomyces; species Streptomyces sp. NPDC056835. The sequence continues at coordinate 24,219 of NZ_JBHUBB010000004.1, read as the reverse complement.
CGCAGGAATTCGCGCCGGGGGAGGCCGCCACGGTCGTCGGACGAGGGATGAGCCGGGAGGCGAGGGGACATCGTCGGTCGCTCCTTCTGAGAGATGAGTGCCCGGCGCCGGTGCGCCGGAAGGCGCGCGACGGAGTCATGGCCCCGGTCCGGACCCGGCAGAGCACACACGTGCCTGTCACCGCATGCGCGCGGCCTCTTGGACGAATCAGTGCCAGGTGACTTCGTGTTGTGGGTGCCAGGTCCATGAGGGCAGGCCGGGAATGGTGCCGGAGGGCCGTGGGATGCCTCGGATCGAGTCGTCCCAGGCGGAGACTTCCAGGATCAGGTCGGTGCGGGCTGCCTCGTCGAGGTTCTTCAGATCGATCGACCAGGCCTCCCCGTGGTACAGGTCGTTCGTGATTTTCGTTCCCGCACCGGTCAGCGTCGCTTCGCCGCCGCGGTAGTCGAGCACCAGGTGGGCCTCGGCCAGGTCGGCGAGTGCCGTCGCGCTGCTGTTGATGCGCCACCGGCCCGTACTCAGGGAGGTGATCTGCGGGGCGGCCGGGGCTGCGGGGAGCCGGTAGGAGTACCTGGTGAAGGGTTTCGTGGCCTGGGCCGCTTTCCATCCGGTGGCCGGGGCCAGGCCGGCGGCGGGGAAGATGTCGGCGGTGATCCTGCTGCCCGCAGCGGCGCTGAACCGTACAGTCGGCCGCAGGCCCGTCAGGTTGGCCGTGCCGGTGAGCACAAGGCGGTCGCGGCCGTTGAGCGGGGCGACCACCGCGCCCAGCGACTCGGTCTCGGTGAGCACGATGATCCTGGCGGACGGGGTCGTGATGCCGGCTTTGCGCACCAGCAGCGAGGTGCGCTGCCCGGCGGGGAGCGTCGCGATGCGCTCGTTGCCGGTCACCGTCTGGGTGATCGTCCCCAGTTCGCCGGTGATCTCGGTCGCGCTGTCGAAGGCGAGTGCGCGATTCGTCCAGTCCGGGGCCCAGTAGACCCAGGTGGGGACGTCGTCACCGGCGAGCTTCGCCAGTGGTTCGACTGTGGCCCAGCGCAGGTCGACACCGTTCAGGTCGGTCATGACGGGGAAGATGTTGTAGCGGTCCACCGGCATGGTGAGTGGTGTGGCGGGCAGTGTGATGGTGCCGCCGGACGTGTTCACGCGGATCTGGACGTCGGAACGGGTCGGCAGGATGACGTTGCGCTGGGTGTTGTTGACGAAGGCGAAGCCGCGTCCGGTGCTGTCGAAGCGGCCGATGTAGCGCAGTCGACGGGTCTGCGTGGGGTCCATGATCTGTCCGGGGTCGCGGGCGATCCGCGTCCTGATGAGTTCGTCGGCGCATGTGGTGACGAAGGTGTGCAGTCTCCGGTAGTGCCGGTAGGAGTCGCTGGTCTGCCCGAACTCGCCCAGCGGGGCCTGGAAGTCGTAGGTGAGCGGCCAGTTCCCGCTCAGACCCGGCATCTGGGTGCCGCCGTGGAACATGTAGTAGCCCAGGTAGTTCGCGCCTCGCCCCACGCTGTCGTAGGCGTGCGTCGCCACGTACTTGCGCTCGACGAGGAAGCGGTCGTCTCCGCGCATCGGGCTGCCCGTGCCGAGCTCGCAGAACCCGCGCGGGTAGTCGAGCGTGTCGTAGGTCGCCCCGCCGATGTCGGTGTTGGCGGTCCACTCGTCGGTGCCGTAGATGAAGCCGGACGTGGCCGAGGTACCGGCGCCCAACTCCCATCCCCGGTAGGTGTAGGCACCCTGGAGGGGGATCGCGGTGTCCTTGTCGAATCTGGAGTTGGCGGTCACCGTGTAGTACGGCACCACCATGCCGTGGGCCGTGCACGTGCGCCGCAGGGTGGAGATGTGCGCCGGATCGCCTTCGGCGAACTCGTTCTCCAGTTGGATGCCGACGATCGGTCCGCCGTCCTTGACCCACATTCCGCTGAGCTGAGCGGCGATCTGGGCGAAGTAGGCGTCGACCTTGGTCAGGTACCCGGCGTCGTTGGAGCGTGCCCCGGACAGGGCGAAAGAGGGGATCCCGCCGTCCGTGGCCTCGGCGTTGACGTACGGGCCCACCCGCAGCCAGACCATCAATCCCTGCCGCTGAGCGGCGGCGACGAAGGCCCGCAGGTCCTTGCGTCCCGACCAGTCGAAGGTGCCTTCGGTCTGCTCGTGGTGGTTCCAGAACACGTACGTGGCCACGATGCCCAGGCCCCCGGCACGCATCTTGCCCAGCTCGCGCTCCCAGAGCGGGGAGGGATGACGGACATAGTGGAACTCACCGCTCACCGGGTACCAGGGCTCCCCGTTCCGGGACCACCCGTTGCGGGTCACGCCGTAGGCGACCCCGCCCGCGACGCCACCGGCGTTGGTGAGTGGCGTGTCGGGCCGCGACTCGGTGGCGGTGGCGTCCAGCCGGTAGGGCACGAGCGTGCGGGTCCAGAGCTGGGCCGGGTCGCCGGTGTCGGAGCGGATCTCTATCGCGGCGCCGGCGGTGGTGGAGGAGTCCATGACCGAGAGCAGTTTGCCGCTGGCCCTGCCGGCGATCTTCACCCGGCCCTGCCCGGCGTCGACCAGCTTCCACTGCTGGTTGGAGGCGCCGCTGCCACTCCACTGGATCACCCGCGCCCCGTCGTCGGTCCGGCCGCCCGACACATCGAGCACCTTGCCCGAGTTCATCATGGCGATCATCACCCAGCCATCGCCCTGATCGACCACGGTCCACTCCTGGTTGGGTGTGCCGGTGGCCGTCCACTGGATGATCTCCGCACCGTCGTCCGGTGCGCGGCCGTAGACGTCGAGCACATAGCCGCTGTGTACGTTCGTGAAGGTCAGGGGAGTTCCGGCCACACCGGCCGCCGCGTATGCCCGCGAGGGCCGGATGAGGTCGCTGAGCACGGGACCGGCGGCCAGGGCCACCGCCCCGGCTCCCAGCATCCGCATCACGCTACGTCGGCGTAGACCGCCGTGCTCGGTGCTCATCTGATGGTTCATGACGTCTCCCAGGGGGGCTAGGTACCGTCTTGCGGCTCGTGATGTGCGCGTCGTCCGTGCGCATCGTCCGTGTGCTGGTGCTGGTGCTGGTGCTGGTGCTGGTGCTGGTCGCCGGCTGTGGAACATCGGGTGGAGGCCCGGGGGCACAGGCCCCACCGCAGGGTGGAGCAGGGTGGAACTGTCGGCCGTGGTGGTGCCGTTGGTGCTCGGAGTCCACTTCCGGCCGCTGTCGCCGCCTCAGGGCGAGACGACGGCCGGGGTGCCTCGGCGGAGCTGGCGCCCGCGGCGTCCGGACACACTCCGGTCCCCGTGGTGGCGGGGGCCGAAGCAGCCGGGCGGTGGTTCGACGGCGGGGGGTGGACGCCGATGGGAACGTAAACACTCCGCCACGCGACTGTCCCGTTGGCGCGACTGGACTGTTGGATTCAGTGCAGCACGCGCCTCAGAGCGCGTCAATATCTGTACCTTTCTGTTTCGTCTTGTTGGATTCACGGGATGGTGGCGACTGCTGCGGGGAGATCGTGCCGCCGCGGCCGGAGCGTGGGCGGGGGCGCGGCCACTCCTGGCGCGGTGGACGGCAGGGGTGGCTGACTGGGGGCTGCTCTCGCCGCGCGCGGGGGGTGGTAACACCTCCGGCGTGGCAGCGGGTGGGGCACCAAGCCGCTCAGCCTGAACGCCGACTACATCGCGCTCCAGCGCAAGCACAACTCCGGCGACCCCACCCTCATCCCCTCCTCCGAGCAAGGGGATTCCGCCTGGCACCTATCCGGACGATCTCATCGATGAGCGAGGAACCATCGGTGGTGGTGCGGTGTTCGCGGCATCGGTCTACTCGATGACCATCGATCGGGCACTCGGGAATGTACGCCTTTCGCGTTCAACCGGAGGCCGATCCAGGGGACTTGGGCATTGCTCCGTGCCCCCCGAGGTCTACGCGAACCGAACTGGCGCAGCCGGCCGGCCGGCGGTGCGACTCGTGGCCCGCTGAGTCTCCTTCGGGAGGAGTCGGCGGGCCACGATGCGGTCCTGGGGCGGTCCGCGTTCTTCGGCGGCAGCGAGGCAGGCTCGGTCTCACGTCCATCGCAGTCGGTCGCCGGTGTTCTCCAGTGTTCCGTCATCGGCGATGTTCGTCCCCTGGAGCCAGGAAGACAACTGGATACCGTTGATGCTCTCGCTGCTGGTGAGGTCAGCGGGTCTGGCCGCCGCGGCCAGCGGGAGCTCGATGTTGCGACGCGTCCAGCAGGCCGTGGTGGCGGCGACCGCGGCCATGGCGGGCAGCCGGACAGCCCGCTCGTCGGTTCCCTTGAGGTCGATGTAGCCGTCGGGGAGGTAGTGGGTGTAGTTGGCGGCGTACCAGGGTCCGATCAGGTAACGGGCACTCCCGGCGAGGACGGCTGTCACTCGGGCTCCGGCGGCGTCTGCCCCTGAATAGGAGCCCAGGGTGGGCCAGTTGATGGGTACGACGCTGTTGCCGTCCGCTGCCGGAGCGGTGCCCGTCGTCCCGGCCCCGAATACGCCGGTGAGTCCGATCACGCTGGTTGCTCCGAGGAGGCGACGTCGGGAGAGTTCAGGCGGGTCGAACATGGGCGGACTCCTACTCGCGAGGGGCATCGGACAGCAAGAGGCGTGGCTGTGTGGCAGCGCACCGACGGTTCGCGGAGGCGGTCGCGACAAGCCCGGGGACGGTTCTCATTCGAAGAACTTGAGGCTGTACCCGACGTCGGTGGTGGCGCCGGGGACGTTGGCTCGGCGGTACGTGGTGTTGGCCCACCGGACGGCCGTGCCGGTGTACCAGTAGCGATCGGACCATGAGTACGGTGTGCCCTTGGCGACCGCGTGGAACACGGTCGGGAACCGGTTGCCGGACGGCGGACCGGCGGCGACGTCGCCGCGCGGCAGGACGAATGTCTGGTGGCTGGCCGGGACCGTCGGCATTCAGTGTGGGGTCCCGGCCCGGCATCATGGTTGACCGCTGAAGGTGAAGGGCACCCCGTCGATGGCCCATTTGTCACCGGGCAGGGCGACCTCGGTGGCGGCGGAGTAGCCGGTGTCCGGGCCGGTCGCCGTGAAGGAGGCCCGTCGACAGCGGCGGCCCCCTGGCCCCTCACGCGACCCTGTTGACCGAGATCGGTGTCCAGGGCGCGCACAGCCTCCGCCTCAGCGATCTGGCGGTAGAGATCAGTCCAGCCGGCAGCCAGGGCTGAGCGGGTCGTCATCCAACCCGAACAAGAGAGTGGGGAGACGAACACGGCGCAGCTCAGACGTCGTAGTGGAGATCATCGGTGCAACCGGCCACCCGCGACTGAACAGGGAGATCGCGCTCGCACCCCACCTACCCACTGACCTCACGGCCCCTCTGCTCGACAGCGGGCTCCACCGGACAGGCGGGAGTTTGAAGACACGTCCTGGGCACGTGGCGGTACCAGGGTTGCGAGGGCGGGGCCGTCGGGGCGGACGGTGATGCCGTACAGCGCCCTCGTCGGTGTGGATTGGAAGGTCAGGGTGTGGACCGGCAGCAGGTGTTCGAGGAGAACGGTCGATTCGCGGAGCGCGAACTGCAGACCGAGGCAGGCTCGGGGACCGATGCCGAAGGGGAGGTAGGAGCCCGGGTGGGTGGGTCGGCCGTCCGGAGTGATGAAGCGCATGGGGTCGAAGTGCTCCGGGTCCGGCCATAGTTCGGGGTCGCGGTGTGTGAGGTACGGGCAGACCAGAATGTCGGTGCCCGCCTCGATGGTGTAGCCGGCGAGGGTGTCGCCCTCGGTGGCATGGCGGGGGAGGATCCAGACGGACGGGTAGAGGCGAAGTGTCTCGTGGACCAGAGCCTGGATGGCGTGGCGGCGTTGTGCTGAGCCTTCGCCGCCGGCGGCGAGGGCTTGTTCGCGGGTGGTGGGGTGCTGGTCGAGGAGCAGATAGAGCCAGGTCAGGGTGGTGGCGGTGGTCTCGTGCCCGGCCGCGAGCAGTGTGACCAGCTCGTCGCGGATCAGCCGGTCGGTGTACTCGGGGCGCTCGGTGGCGGCGTCGATCAGGACGTGCAGCAGGCCGGGGCCATGAGGGCCGGCCTGCCCGCTGCGAGCTGCCTCGATGGCGTGCCGGGCGACCGCGTCGATCCGGGCGAGATCGGCGGCGACGGCGTCCCGGGCGTCGGTGACATCGGCGGGGAGAGTCGGAAGGATGGCAGCCACGGCGGCTACTGCGTCCAGTTCGCGCTCGGTCCCGTCATCGAGGGGGTTCCCGGTGAGAGAGCGCCAGATGGCGTCCAGGGCGAAGCGGTGCATCTCCCGCCCGACATCGAGGCTCTGCCCGGTACGGGCGTACCGGGCCCAGCGCGCGGCGGTGGTCCGGGCGGCCTCGGTGATCCGCTGTTCGTAGCGGCGCATACCGGGGCCGGTGAACTGGGACTGTAACAAGCGGCGTTGGCCCTTCCACGCCGCACCGGTGGCGGCGAGGACTCCGTCGCCGATCAGCAGACGGGCGCGATGGGAGCGCTTGACGTACCGCTCCGGGTGCCGGGCGAGTACGTGCTGGACGGCCTGCGGGTCGGTGACGAGAACGGTGGGGGTCGGCCCGAGCCGGAACGCGGCGACGCCGCCGAACCGCTCGCGCACCTGGGAGAGCAGATCGACCAGTTCGCCTCCCCCCGACCGCCATCGCTCCACGAGTTCAGGCTCGGCTTCGGGGACCGGCCGTCCCGTCGCGGGAACGTGTGAAAGGGAGCCGGGACTGGCTTCGAGGTCCATATTCCTCTCCTGGTCAACCGCCGTGCTTGCCCGTAACGGAGCACTGGCACCACGGACTGTACGAGAGCGGGCGCACCCGGTGACAGCCCGCCTCGCCTTGGCCGCATTCCGGGCATGACCCGGATCCCGCCATCCTTCCGCCGGGCAGCCGACATGCCGGTCACAGCCAGGCCGGCCCGATGCGGGGCACGCGGCGGCGTCCGGCCGTACCGTCCCGTCGCCTCGCGCGGGCGACGGGACGGTACATGTGCGGGCGGTCAGTAGACCGTGGCGCCATAGGTGTTGAGGGCTTCTACGAGGGGCTGGAAGAAGGTGGTGCCCCCGCTCGCGCAGTTGCCGCTGCCGATCGAGGTCAGGCCGAGTCCCGTGCTTCCCGCGTACAGCGGGCCGCCGCTGTCACCGGGTTCCGAGCAGATATTGGTGCGGATCAGTCCGGTGAGGGTGCCATTGGCGAGATTCACGGTGTAGTTGAGCCCGTTGACCTGTCCGCAGCGCACACCGGTGGTGCTGCCGCTGGCGCAGGCACTCAGGCCGACCGTCGGGTTGGCGGCGGCGGTGATGTCCTGGACGGTGCCGTTGTGGAGGTAGATGACGCCCTGGGTGTCCGTCGGAGTGGTGGAGTATCTGGCGATCCCGAAATCATTGCCGGGGAAGGAATTGCCGACGAGCTGGCCGAGCGGGTCCGGCGGGTTCGGGTCGTCCGGCGGCCATTTCCGCTCGTACAGGATCTGACCGATCCGGTAGCAGTGTCCGGCTGTCAGCCAGTAGTACGCGGTGCCGATGCGCACGTTGAATCCGAGGGTGCACGGCACCCATTTCAGGTCATAGGCAGCCTGCCCGGGTAGCGGGCCGCGAGGCTCCAGGTGTCCCTGGGTACGTTCGATCAGTAACGCGCCGGCGAGGTCACCGGCCGCGTGCTTGAGCTTCGCGATCTCGGCCTGGCTCACGCTCTCGTCGACCGTCACCCGGACCCGGCCGGCCTTCTGGTCGACGGCCCAAGCGGTTCCGGTGATCCCCGAGTTGAGCAGAGTGTCGCCCGCGGTGGCGAGTTCGGCGCTGCTGAAGGCCCGAGCGGCCTGGGGCCGCGCCTGGTCGTGGGCCGTGGCGTTCGGTGTCAGGATGACGGTCAGGGTGAACAGACCGGCCAGCGCTGCCAGCAGCCGCCATCGCCCCGGTCTGGGGTTAGGGCCGTATCTGGTTTCGGGTCTGCGTTTGAACGGACGCATGCGCTCAATTTCCATGTGTACCTCCGGCCTGAAGGGCGGGACAGCACCTGGCCGCCGACCACCGGCTGTCGCCGTTGGCCGCTGACTACTTGCGTACCAGGCGGACTGGCGTACGGGCGTACGGGCGTACTGGGGTACTGGCGAGACACGGAACGCGGACTCGTATGCCGGGCATCAGGCTCCCACACGACCACGCAGTGAACAGCAGTATGTTTCCGGACTGCGGCAGCCGCCGCTCCGGCACCAGAAGTGCTCCGCAGCCTCAGCGACAGAGCCGGTCACGCGCCGCCTCACGCACCACGAACGCCGACGGCACGTTCGTCCCCGCCCGTTGTCGCACTGGTCACGTGCGTGATCGCTCCCGGCGGAGGCTCGCCGGAGCCCCCTCGCCCCGCCTCGGTCGGGGTCGGGAAGCTCGCCCTCCGGACCGTCCGGCCGGATGTCTCGATTGTGAATGGTGCACACCATGGGGCGGTGTTCGCCCGCGGCCGTTGATGTCCTCGGCAGCAGACCGTGGCCGGTACGCACTTCGCCGGTGCCGGTCCGGGCCGAAACGTCCTGGTGAACCGGGACGTCGGCGTCCGCGCTCAGGTACGGCGGGCCCGCCAGAGCCATACCGCCGTGCCGACCATCAGGGCGAGGCTTCCCAGGTTGCCCAGGAGGGCCGCGATTTCGCCCGCCGCCGAGCCGCTGATCAGGTTCCACGTGACGATGACGGTGGTCGGCACGATGACGGTGAGCAGCACGCCGGTGGTCTTCTGGACGGCGGTCCAGTGCACTGAGGTGCAGAGAAGGACCGCGCCGGTGACGCGGAACAGGAAGCCGAACACCGGGCCGGGGTCGAACGCCGCGTCGGGGCCGATGGAGAAGATCATCGTGAAAGGCAGCGAGAGGGTGAGCATCAGGAGCGGGACCAGGGGGTGCACCTTGCCGCGCCGGGTGGGTGCGTCCACGTCGCGCCGGGCGGATGCGTCCACGTCGCTCCGGGCCGGGGTGCCGGTGGTCCCGTTCCCCGCCTCGGCCAGTGCCGTCGCCGCGATCGTGCGGGGGTCCCCCAGCTCCGCGAGTATCTCGCCGATCGCGGCGTCGGGGCGCTCGGTGCGCGTCACCTCGATGTGTTCGGCGAGGTCGGCGAGGAGTTCCTGGCGGCGGTCGGCGGGGAGCGCGGAGCTCTCGCGTTCGACGGTGGAGAGGTAGTCGCGTGCGGGGTCGGCAGAGGTCTTCATGAGAGGTCTCCGGTGGAGGGGTGGGGGGTGGTGAGGAAGGCGTCGACGGTGTCGCGGAAGCCGGGCCAGACGCGGGTGAACTCGTCGAGCGCGGCCCGGCCGCTGTTGGTGAGCGCGTAGTAGCGGCGGGGTGGTCCGGAGGCGGATTCCTGCCAGGTGGTGGTGACCAGGTCGTCACGGCGGAGCCGGGAGAGCAGCGGGTAGACGGTGCCCTGGCTGGTGGCCAGGGCACCGGAGTCCTCCAGGGCGTGGAGGAGTTCCACGCCGTAGCGGGGGCGGTCCCGCATCAGGGCGAGTACGCAGTACTCCAGGACGCCCTTGCGTAGCTGGGTGGCTGCCCGGGCCTGTTTGGCCGAATCACCTGGTTCCATGCGATGCAAGATACCTGGTGGGGCAAGTAGGCAGAAAGGGGGGTCCCCTCCAGAGCGTCGCCAGCGGTTGATTTCGAGGTTCGTCAGGACGAGCAGGGCACACAGGAGGTAGGTGGCGCGGGCGGGGTCGGCGCGGAGCTTGGTGAGGATCCGCCGGCTCTTGAGGTGGGCGAAGCCGTGTCGTCCGGTCCACCGGCTTCCGGCCGCCGGGGAGTTATGTCCAGTGCAGCGCCGCCCGGCGCTTCCAGTACTCGGGGGCCGGTTCCGCCAGGACCGCGAGCCGGGCGAGCTGGTCGGCGTCGAGGCGTACCTCTTCGGCGGTGACATTGCCGGCGAGCTGGGCGGAGGTGGCAGCGCCGGAGAGCACGATGTCGGCCCACGGATGGTGAAGGACGGCGGCGAGGGCGACGGCGTCAGGAGTGGTGCCGGTCTCTACGGCAAGATCCGCGAGGACGGGCGGCAGTCCCTCGTTGGCGAGACGGCCGTTGGCCATGGCCTCCTTGACGATGACGGAGCAGCCCGCGTCGTGTGCTTCCGCGAGGGCGGCTCCGGCGGAGGGCTCCAGCAGGTTGTGGGTGGCCTGGACGCTGGTGAACAGCGTCTCGCCGTCGACGGTGACCGCGAGCGCGGCGCGGATGGCGGCCGGCTGCTCGGGGCCGCTGGTGGACAGCCCGATGGTGACGCCCTCGGCGGCGAGACCGGCGAGCCGTTCGTGGAGAGCGCGATCGGTGAGCGCGGAGCTGTCGGGGGTGACGGAGTGGATCTGATAGAGGTCGAGGCGCTTGCCGAGGAACGCGCGGGTCTCGGCGATCTGACGGTCGAAGGTCGCCATGCTGTGGTCCTTGACCTCGTGCACCTCCGCGTCGGTTCGCCAGCCGGCCGTGTAGGTATAACCCCACTTGCTGCCGATCACGGCATCGCCGATCTCGGGCCGGCCCCGCAGCCATTCGGCGATGAACTCCTCCGCTCTGCCGTAGGAACGGGCGGCGTCGAAGTACCGCACACCCAAGGCGTAGGCACTGTCCAGCACTTCGTGGGCACGCGCCCGCATCGCATCGACGGTCCGGTCGACGGGCAGGTCCCTGCCCCGGCCGAGGTTGATGTAGTCGGGACGGCCGACCGCCGCGATGCCGAGTCCGATCCGGGTGTGCGCGGCTGCGGCGAGACGTTCGAATGGCACGTCGGTTGTCCTCCGTCGTACGGAGCGGAGTACGGAGTACGGAGTATGGGACCTTTGCGGTCGCTCCGCCGTGGTGGACGGCCACCGCTCGGGAACACCGCACTGGTCCTCGCGAGCAAGGCTCCAGCGTACCGAGAACACTCCCGGCCTGCCCGTCCGGGGAACTGGCCGACGAGTTCGAGCGCCCTCCAGGACGTCGTGTCAGCCCTGGCGGGGAAGCTCGCCAGGTCGCGGGGCGATGACGGTGATGCCGGTACCGGACCCCTCACTCAGCCCCGCCAGCGCGGCCGGCACCTCGTCCAGCCCGATGATCGAGTTCACCAGCAGGTCGGGGCGCAGCCTCCCGGTACTCACCTGACCCATCATCTCCGGGTACGCGTGGGCCGCCATCCCATGGCTGCCGAGGATTTCAAGTTCCAACGCGACGACGCGGTTCACGGGTACGGCCGCGCCGTCCGACGGCATCAGTCCGACCTGCACATGCCTGCCCCGTGGCCGCAGACTTTCCACGGACGCCGAGCAGGTCGCCACGGAGCCGAGCGCGTCGAGCGAGACGTGCGCGCCGCCGCCCGTCGCCTCCCGGACGGCGGCGGCCACGCCGTCGGTGACCGTTGTGGCGTCCACGCATGCCTCGGCGCCGAACCTCCTGGCCAGTTCCAGCGCCCCCGGCGCGACATCGACCGCGACGACCCTGGCACCGCAGGCCACCGCGATCATCACCGCGGACAGACCGACTCCGCCGCACCCGTGTACGGCCAGCCACTCGCCGGCCCGGATACGGCCCCTGGCCACGACGGCCCGGTAGGCGGTGGCGAACCGGCAGCCGAGGGCCGCGGCGGTGAGGTAGGACATGTCCTCCGGCACGGCGACGAGATTGACGTCGGCCCGGTGCACCGGAACGTACTCGGCGAACGACCCCCAGTGGGTGAAGCCCGGCTGCTCCTGGCGCCGGCAGATCTGCTGATCGCCCGCCGCGCACGCGGGACAGCTCCCGCAGGCGCAGACGAAGGGCACGGTAACCCGGTCACCCACGCGCCAGTTGGTGACAGCCGCGCCCACCGCCTCGATCCGGCCCGCGAGTTCATGACCGGGCACATGCGGCAGGGTGATCCCCTCGTCGTGGCCCATCCAGCCGTGCCAGTCGCTGCGGCACAGTCCCGTCGCCCCTACCCGCACCACCACGCCGGCGGCCGGGGGCACCGGATCGGCCACCTCCCGCACCTCTGGCAGCCGCCCGAATTCCTCGAACACCACAGCTCGCACGGGCACCACTCCCTTGTCGTCGGCCGGTCCACAGCCGGATCCGATCCGAGCCCCATTCGACCATCGGAATCAGACGAACATCGCCACACACGCGGCCCGGATCCGGCGACCGCGGGACCGTCGGCACGGTTCTGGGCCGCCCGGGCGTTCACGTCGGAGTGCGTGGCCGCCCCGTGGTCTCCGTTCCGGCAGGCACCCCAATGCCACCACACCTGCTGTGGAAAGAAGGAAGGGGCGACTGCGGCGGCCACGACCGGCATGCACGCCGCCAGTTCCTCCCAGCACCGCTCACCCCAGTACCGCTCACCCCAGTACCGCTCACCGCCTCCGGGCCGGGAGGTCGTCGTGCTCGTCGACGCGCCCGGCCGCCCACCGCAGGAGAAAGCCCAGAGCCTCGTGGGAGGGCGAGTCGGAGGGCGCGGTGTAGGCGACGAGGAACTGGTCGGGGTGGGTGTCGACGGTGAACTGCTGGACATCGAGCGTGATACGGCCGACGACCGGATGCACATACGTCTTGGTGAGCTGTCGCGGCCCCCGCACCTGGTGGCCGGCCCACCAGGTGCGGAAGTCCGGGTCCCGGACGCTGAGTTCACCGACCAGGGCGGCCAGCGCGGGGTCGTGCGGGGTACGGCCGGCTTCCATCCTCAGGACGGCGACGCACTCGCGGGCGGCGCGGGGCCAGTCCGCGTACAGCGCCCGGAAGGGGGCGTCGAGGAAGGTCAGCCGGATCAGGTTGCGCTCGGCCGGCGGCAGTGCGCCGAAGTCGGTCAGGAGCGCCGTGGCCGCCCGGTTCCAGGCCAGTACGTCCATGCCGCGATGAAGCACCATGGCGGGAACGTCGTGCATGGTCTCCAGCAACTGCCTCAGCCTGGGCGCGACGTCGGATCGGCCGGACTGCCGTTCCGGAGCGGCCGGGGCGACATCGGCCAGGGTGAAGAGGTAGGCGCGCTCGTCCGAAGCCAGGTGGAGCGCGTCGGCCAGGGCATTCAGGACAGGGCGGGAGACCCGTCGGGTACGCCCCTGCTCAAGCCGGACGATGTAGTCGACGCTCACATGCGCGAGCTGGGCCAGCTCCTCCCTGCGTAGGCCCGGAACGCGCCGCAGCCGGCCGTCGTCCGGGAAACCCGCCTGGTGCGGGTCGGATTCCGCGCGGCGGGCGCGCAGGAAGTCGCCCAGCTCGTTGTGGGCGGAGGAAGCGCCACGGTCTGCCATGTCCTCCAGTGTCGTCATGTTCGGGGCGGTGTGCCTGGTACTGGCCTGCACAGGCAGGGCCTTCCCTGGCCTTCCCGGGTGCCGCCACAGCGGATGGCGCGGGGAAACCACACAAGTAACTTGGCAAAGTTACTTGTGTGGTTTTACGATGAGCCCATGAATACGAACACCGGGCCGCGGCAGTCCGCTGCGACAGCCCAGCGCCTCAACGACGCGATCAAGCGGCTGCGCGCACGCCTGCGCGCGGAGTCGGGGCAGTACGCGATCGGCCTGACCGCCACGCAGCTCGCCGTACTGGCGAGCGTGGTACGGGAGGGCCCGGTCACCGCGGCCCTGCTCGCCTCGCGGGAGCACGTCAGCCCGCAGTCCATCGCGCAGAGCCTGGCCGTGCTCAAGGCCGCCGGGCTGGTCCACAGTGAAACCGACCCGCAGGACGGCCGCAGAAAGCTGATGAGCGCGGATCCCTCCGCGACCGAACTGATCGACAAGCTGCTCGCGGGGCGCGCCTCCTTCCTGGCGCGCGCCATCGACCAGGTCGTCGCGCCGGACGAGCTCAAGGACGTGGAGAAGGCCATTGGATTGCTGGAGCGACTGGCCGCGGCGGACCTGAGCGACGGCGGCATATGAGAACCGGAACCGCCCGGGCCGACGCTCCGACGCGCGGTGCCGCGCACCAGCCCTTCGCGTGGACGTTCACCACCCCGCTCTACGTGGGCTCCAGTCTCAACCCCATCAACAGCTCCATCATCGCGACCGCCCTGGTGCCGATCGCCAACGAGCTGCACGTCTCGGTGGGCAGCACGGCCGTGCTGGTCTCCTCGCTCTACCTGGCCAGCGCCGTCGCACAGCCCACCGCGGGCAAACTGGCGGAGGTATTCGGCGCGCGCCGGATCTTCCTCTCCGGCATCGTTCTGGTGCTGCTCGGCGGTGTGGTCGGCGGCCTCGGCCAGAACCTGGCGATGCTGACCGTCGCCCGGGTCCTGGTCGGTATCGGCACCTCGGCCGCCTTCCCCTGCGCGATGGTGCTGATCCGGCGCCGTGCCGAGGACGCCGGTCTTGACGCCCCACCGGGCGGGGTGCTCGGCGGCATCGCGATCGCGGGCATGGCCACCGCCGCCGTCGGCCCGCCGATCGGCGGACTGCTGGTCGGTGCCGCGGGCTGGCGCTGGGCCTTCCTGATCAATATCCCGGTCACCGCGATCGCCATGGCGATGGCCGTGCGCTGGCTGCCCAAGGATCCTGTGCTCGTCGATGGCGACCGCGAGCACAGTGGTTTTCGCCGGATCGCCGACCGGATCGATCTGCCCGGCATCCTCGGCTTCGCCGCGTCGATGAGCGCGCTGGTCATCTTTCTGATGGGCCTCCCGAAGGTCCAGTGGGCCGCGCTCGCCGCCTTCGTACTGATCGCCGTGCCCACCGTCGCGTGGGAGCTACGGAAGACCGCGCCGTTCTTCGACTTCCGCGGGCTCGCCGCCAACGGCGCCCTCGCCCGTACCTATCTGCGGCAGGCACTCACCCTGCTCGGCGTCTACTCCGTGATGTACGGACTGACCCAGTGGATGGAGGCCGCATACGGGTTGTCCACCGTGGCGGCGGGACTTCTGCTGCTGCCGATGGGGGCTGTCTCCGCACTGCTCTCACGCCCGCTCGCCAGCCGCAACCTGGTGCGCGGACCGCTGATCGCCTCGGCGGTGACCATGCTGCTCGGGTCGGTCGGCATCATGCTGCTCACCTCCAGCAGTCCCGCGATCGCGATCGTGCTGGTGACCCTCGTCTTCGGTGTCACGTCCGCCGCCACCACCGTCGGGAACCAGACAGCGCTCTACCTCGCGGCGCCGCCCGACCAGATCGGCACCGCCTCCGGGCTGTTCCGGACCTTCGGATACCTCGGAACCATCACCTCCGCCGTGATCGGCAGCCTCGTCTTCCGCGACGGGGCGAGCGACCGCGGTCTGCACACCCTCGGCATCGTGCTGGTCGTGGCGGGCCTCGCGGCCCTGTTGCTGACCGTCCTCGATCGCCGGCTGATGGGCCGAAAGACCAGCCAAAGCCGGCCGAGCGACACTCCCACCCCCAACACATCAGACACCACAGAGAACCCCCACCAAGGAGAACCCCGCATGAGCTCCCCCGCCCTGCCCACGATCGCTCCCGAGCGGACCGCCCTGCTGGCGATGGACTTCCAGAACGGGATCCTCTCCCTCGCATCCGACCCCGACGCGCTCGTCGAGCGGGTCAGGGGCGCCATCGCCGACGTCCGCACCGCCGGCGGCACCATTGGCTACGTCCGCGTCGCTTTCACCGAGGACGACTGGGCGGCGGTCCCCGACACCAACAAGACGTTCACGACGGTCGCCGCGGCGAAGATGCTGCACCACGAGGACGCCACTGCCCAGATCGACGAGCGGATCGCCCCCGAGGACGGCGACATCGTCGTACGCAAGATCCGCCACGGCTCGGTCTCCACCACCGATCTCCACGAGCAGCTGAGCGACCGGGGCATCGACACCTTGGTGCTCGCCGGGATCAGCACCAGCGGCGTCGTCCTGTCCACGCTCATCGACGCCGCCGACCGCGACTATCGCGTCTATGTCCTGTCCGACGGGATCGCCGACCGTGACCCCGAGACCCATCGGGTGCTGGTCGACAAGGTGTTCCCGTCCCGGGCCCATGTCATCGACACCGCCGGGCTGCGCGAGCTGCTGCGGTCCGCCTGACAGTGGCCGCGGTTCAGGCCCGGGGTCCGCGGCCTGCCCATCCGCGGCCGGTCCCCGCCACTCTCCCGTACCGCGTGCGGCAACCGCTCGGGGTGCCCTGCCTCCCATATTTTGCGTAGATAGGTCTAGGGCGTGTTGTGAAAGTAGCGCCGTCCGCCCGCAGGGCGTCGCGAGCCAGGCGGGACTTTCACAACATGCCCTGGCTGGGCCCAGGCGGGGAACCGCCGTTCGCCGTCCGCACCGTCGTGGGACACCGGCATGCCCGCTGCGTCCGACCTTTCGTCAACAGGCCATTGGGAGAAGGAAAACGTGAGCGAGCGCGTGGTGCTGGTCACTGGAGCTCTAGGTCCTGTCTTCAAAGTAGCGCCGTCCGCCCGGAGGGTGGGCTCGGCGGCGGTCGGTGCGTGCGATCGCAAGGCGGAGGGTCGCCCCAGTACTGGATGTACTGGGGCGATCCCGACAACGCGGCGAGCGTGCGTGCCGGACGCCTCCGAGCAGGCGGGACTTTGAAGACAGGGCCTAGCGGGCATCGGACGGGCGACGGCGACCGCCTTCGCCCGCGACGGTGCGTCGGTCCTCGTCTCCGGGCGGCGCGACGAGGAGGGTACGGCGCTGGCCGCCGAACTCCGGGAGTGGGGTGGCAGGGCCGAGTACATCCGGGCCGACGTCAGTGTGGAGGACGACGTCCGCTCCCTGGTCGAGGGGGCCGTCAAGATCTTCGGCAAGCTCGACGCGGCCGTCAACAACGCGGGCTACACCGGTAGCCCGGGCCCTCTGGCCACCCAGACGGCCGAGGCTTACGACACCGTTTTCAACACCAACGTCCGGGGCCTGCTGTTCTGTCTGAAGCACGAGCTGCGCGTGATGATCGAGCAGGGCCACGGCAGCATCGTCAATCTCTCCTCGACCTTCGGCGAGCGCGGCAGCAAAGGTGCGGGCCTCTACACGGCCAGCAAGCACGCGGTGAACGGGCTCACCCGGTCCGCGGCCCTTGAGGTCGCCACCGAAGGCATCCGCGTCAACGCGGTCGCCCCCGGCCCCGTGGCCACCGGCGGCCTGGACAGCTTCACCGGCGGGAAGGAGGCGAGCGCGGCCCTTGCCGCCGGCGTCCCCATGGGACGCCTCGCCGACGTTGACGAGATCGCCGACGTCATCAAGTTCCTCACCTCCAATGAGGCCAGGTTCATCACCGGCCAGATCATCGCCGTCAATGGTGGCAAGACGGCCCTGTGACCATGCCGACCTTCACGGGGCGGCGGGCGCGAGCGGCGATGACTGTTGTCTCGGCGATGGAGAGCACAGCGGTGTGCTGTGGTGGGTTGCGGTACACGGTACAAGTCACCGATGTCGGCAGCACGTTCCCGGAAGTCCGGGGTTTCACGGCGCGTCAGCCGGCCCCGCACTCGGTGGGGCTTGAGGCCGAGCTCCGCCAGGATCCGACCCACCCGCGAGGAGAGATCACCGGTTCTGCGAGCCGCGCGCCCGCTACGGCAGCCAGCGCTCCAGTGCCATGTCGGCGATGTCCTGGAGTTCGTCGCGGCCGAGGCCGTCGGCGGCCTGGACGGCGATGCCGAACGCCACCGTCATGACATATCGGGCGAGCTGTCGGGGGTCGGCGTCGCGCGGAAGATCGCCCTCGTCGACGGCCCGCTGGAAGCGCTCCTCAAGGCGTAGACCCGAATCGTTCAGCCACTCCACCAGCATGTCGTGCGCGGGCCGACCCGCATCGCTCGACGCCAGCGCACCCTGCACGACCAGGCATCCCGCAGGGCCTCCGGGACGCGTCGTGGTCCGAACCGCTCCGCGGAGAATCGCCTCGGCCACCCCTCGCGCGGTCGGCTCCTCCAGGGCGCGCGTCCCGTAGTCGGCCGGACCCTCGGTGTAGCGCTCCAGAGCTTTGCGGAACAGCTCCTCTTTGTTGCCGAAGGCCGCGTACAGGCTTGGCTTCGTGATGCCCATGGCCTTGGTCAGATCGGTGAGGCTGACCCCCTCGTATCCCCGTTCCCAGAACACCCGCATGGCGCGCTCAAGCGCCTCGTCGATATCGAATTCTCTGGGCCGCCCCATAACGGCGCTCCGCGAACCAGCCATGTGTGCAGCGTACTCCCGGGTGACGACCCGCACGACTTCTATACCGATCGGAATAGAAAGCTTGTACTCTCGGTTCCTACCCACGACGGCAGTCACCACGGCGAGTTCGTGGAAGGGCGTCGTCGCAGGTCGATCATCGTCCGGATACACGCCCGCGGTTCGGGGCGGCAGAGGGGGCAGCATGTCCGAGAAGGAAGTACGCGAAGTCTTCGAGCGTTACATCGAGGCGCTCAACGCCCATGAGTTCGACCGGATGACCGAGTTCATTCATGACGAGCTCACCGAGAACGGCCGGCCGGTCACGCGGGACGACGTCATCGCGGAGCTGAAGGGGCACGGCGACGCGGTGCCGGACTTCACCTGGCGGGTACGGGACGTAGCCATCGACGGTGACCGCGTCGCGGCCCGTCTGTTCAACAAGGGCACCCCCGCGAAGGAGTGGTTCGGCGTCGCTCCGACCGGCGAAACGATCGAGTACGCCGAGTACTCCTTCCACAAGGTGCGTGACGGACGCTTCTACGAGATGAACTACCTGATCGACGCCCAGGCCGTACAGCGACAACTCGGCATCTGACCTCCGGAAGCGACCCTCGCCTGCGGCTGAAGCCACCGCACCTCCGAGAGCCCGGTCACCGGCCGGGCTCTCGTTGTGTGTCGACCATGTCGCGACTCGGATGTCTCCTGTGTCGCCGGAGGGATACCGCCTACAGGCGGAAGCCGCCGGTGGCGACGATGAGTTCGGAGTTGCCGCGCAACCGGGACGCGTTCATGTCGGTGTCGGTGGTGGCGGGGACGACGGTGTTGACGGTGATGCCGCGGGGGCCGAGGTGCTGGGTGAGGGGCAGTGTGAGGGCGTCGATGGCTCCCTTTGTCATGGTGTGGCCGATGGGATCGGGGAGGGCGACGCGGGAAGTGCCTGAGCTTGTTCTTTGTCTTCCGGCCTCGAATGGCGGAGCGAAGCCACTCGTGAGCAGGCATCTCGTGCCCGATGGCCGATCATCGGGCTTGGTCGCGGCCTGACCCGGCGGCCTGTCTCTCTCCGCGTAGTGCCGTGACCGGCGGCGTCCGAAGGTGGCCAGTCACCACGTTCGGCAGTTGAGGACGCAGTCGACGGCCATGTACAGGGTTTCCGTCTCGGATCGCAGGATCGATTTCTCGGCGGGCAACGCCCGCTCGGTCGCGAGTCCGTTGAGGACGGTCATCAGGAATCTCGCACGTCGAGTGTTCTCTCCCGCGGCCAGCGCGCCTTCCTGCGTGAGGATCGCCAACCAGGACTCGACACGGCGTTGCCCTTCCCGGTCCATGGCGAGATACGCCGCGCGCACCTCGTCGGTCGGCTCGGGGGCGATGAATGTCTCGAAGAGCTTGCCCCATGCCTCTCGTGCCTGTTCCCCCACTCCGGCAGGCGCGAGCACCTGCCGGAGGCAGTTCACAAGCCGGTCCCGTGCCGGAACCGAACGGTCGTGGATCCCGTCCTCGGAGACCACGTGGTCATAGATGACGGCGAGCACCGCATCCCGCAGTTCGCGCTGCGTCGGGAAAAAGTGTCTGAGTGATCCGGTGCTCACCCCGGCCCGCGCCGCGACCGTCCGCACGCTCAGGTTCACCGAGGGGTCCTCTCCGATCATCGCCGCGGCCGCCGCGAGGATCCTGTCCCGTGTGCCGGCGCTCTTCTTCTCTGTCACTGCCGTTGCCTCTCATCACGCCGTACTAGTACACCGTGATAGCTTAGCCCCCACGTCACTAGTACAGCGTGATAGTGCGGGATTCGGACGAACGCCAGGGAGGCTGAGGGATGTTCGAGGAGCGGCGGCGGCGTCGAGCCGCGAAGCGCGTGCGACCGGGGGACGGGCGGCCCCTGCAACGCTTTCGCTGGTGGCAGTTGCCGGGCCGCGCGCTGTTCCACCTTCCTCTGACGCGGCACGACGGTCGTCGGACGATGTACGCGATCGATGTCCGGCACTGGCAGAACCAGAGCTCCGGCAACGTCAAGGCGCACCTGTACCTCGACGGCAAGCTCCACGCCGAATCCAGGATCCCCGCCACCTTCCCCGTGCCGGGCGGCACGATCGAGGTGTCGATGAGCGGCTTCGGGATCAAACGCTGCCACTACGTCACCACCGCGGGTGCGGAGTACCAGCTCGTCCCGCACCCTGCCTCCGCCGAGGGCCGCCGCGCCCGCCTCGACCGCGACCATCCGGCGCTGAGCCGGTGGATCGGCTTCTGCTCCCTCATCGCGCTCCTCATAGGTGCCGGTCTTCTCGTCGTGCAGATCGTTGAACCGCTCTCCCGGATACCTCCCATCGCCTCACGCGTCGGGAGCTTCGAGTCGCCCGTCCACCTACCGCTATGGCTCAACATCACACTCGGGGTCGCGGCAGCGATGGGCAGCATGGAGCGAGCGCTTCGACTACGCTACAACTGGCTGCTCGACGGCGCGGCGAACTAGGGCGGGTTTTGAGTCGTGATCAACCCGCGGTTCGCGTGAGGTCCTTGATCCAGATCATGGAGGCGCGGAGGTGCGGGCCGGCGAGGTAACTGGCGGGGGTTTTGTCGTAGCGGGTGCCGATGCCTCGCCAGGCTTTCAGCTTGTTGATCAGCCGCTCGACGGTGTTCCTCTCCTTGTAGAGGACGGCGTCGTGGTGGGCGCGGGCAGTGGTGGAGTCCACGCTGACCAGAGACAAGTCCGCCTCGCCCCGCTCCGCCGCCTCCGCGATCAGCCCCTCCAGCAGGGCGTCGAAGACGCCCGCATCACGCCACTGGCGGAAGCGGTTGTGGACGGTCGGCCGGGCGCCGAACTCCGCCGGCATCTCCCGCCACTGCCCGCCCGTCCTGAACCGCCAGATCACACCCGCGAACTGCAGCCGCAGCCGTTCGGCATACGGGCCGTACTCGCCGATCGGCAGGTACGGACCGATGAACTCCCACTCGGCACCACTCAGTTGCACTCGCGTCACTCAAGACGGTCTACCGGTCCAGGCTCCACCGCAAGGGCAAAACCCGCAGATTGATCACGACCCGATACGCGGCCTAACCGCCCCAGCCGGTAGCGGCCACCACCTCACGGGCGATGTCCACGACGGGCCGCCCGTCCGTCACCACCCGCACGGTGTCAGCAGCTACCCGCTCGTCCAAGAGCCGTGCCTTGCGGGCGCTCGCCTTCAGCTCCTGCTCCAGTTCCGAGCCGAGCTCCCGGCCCGCCAACCGCTCGCCGGCGGTGGTGTCGGATGCGGTGAGCAGAACCCGTACGATCCGCACGCCTGCCCCCATGGCACGCTCGAACATGCCCGTCGTCTCGGGCAGCACACTCAGGGTGTTCGTGTAGATCAGGCGGCGGTAACCGCGCTGGGCGAAGTTCCCCCATACGGCAGTCAGATTGCTCTCGGTGATCTCCGAGCGGTGCGGATCCCCGTCTGGGGCCGGATGCACCTGCCCCATGAAGTCACCTTCGATGACTGCGTGAGAAACCGCCACGGCTCGCAGCCGTGCCGAAACCTCCCAGGCCACCGTCGTCTTGCCGACACCGGCACGCCCTCCGATGAGCAGTACCTCCGCGTGATCCATGAAGGCAGCTTGCCAGCTCGCGACCACGTCACACGATCCGATATCGCTCTACGCCTATGGCCGCAGCCCCACTCCACCAGCAAGATCACGATCTACAGCTGGAGTACTGGCCGCAGAGCCCGAACCGCCCGCACCGACAGAGGAGATCGTGCCGACATACGCCGCCGACCCCGGCGACCACGACGCCGTCCTCGACCAATTCCTCGCCACACACCGGGATTGGGAGAAGCGGGGATCCTGGACCGACAACACCACGCACGCGATCCACGAATCACAGATTCTGCGGATCGAACGGGTCCACGAAGCCGAACCCCGCGAGATCGCATGGACGGTCGCCGCCGACGAGATCCCGGTCTCCGACCGCATGTGGCACCTCGCCATGACCGGTCTCACCCCAGCCCCAGTCCTGCTCACCCTGTTGAACAGGCTTGCCGAGCAAGACGCATGGGAGACCGCCGTCGGCAGCCCTGTTACAGAGAAAACACCGAGGCCGCCCGTCCCCTCACCGACGCGGGCTGGGAACACACCGTGGACGGACGATGGATCTGATGGCAGACCCCCCAAGGCACGCAGGAGTTCAGTTCGACGCCTTCGTCGCGCAGAGCCCGCACATCACCCTCGCCACCTGGACTCTGTCGGCCGGCCCACCTGGGCGATCCACGCCTCCCCCTACGCATCCGTCCCGATGACCGCCCGTCTGACCGGGGAACTCGCGCACGGCACCGGTACCCGCCAGCCCAGCCCAGCCCCGGCACGCCACCGCAGCTCACTGCGAAACCAGCCGCCGTCGCATCGACCGCCCCTAAGCCCCAGGCCGGCCGACGCCGCTGACCGATGGGCAGGGGTGTGGCCCCGCGGACGGGGGATGCCGCGAGGCCACACTCGCACCGTACCGCGCCTGCGTTCTCACGGGGGCTTGGCGGGTTGTCCTACACCTTGAGCCCTCGCCGACGGATGCGAGGGACGATTGGTGCACCGGTCCACGCGGACGCTGCGGCTGCTTCATCGCCACATGTTGAGTCTGATCTGGTCGAAGAGTGTTTCCCACTCGCCTTCTTCGTCTGTGAAGGGTGCGGGGTCTACGGCGGTGATCTCCTTGGTCATGCGGTCCACGATCTGTGCACGCTGCTCGTCGTCGTCCGGCTCCAGCTTCCGGAAGTCCACCCGCCCTCTGTTCAGGACGGTGAGAGCGTGTACGAGGCTCGAAACGTCCTCGTGCATCAGCTGGTAGTCGCTCTCTCCTTCCGGAAAGGCGTAGATCCGCCCGTCCCGGGGGTCGAGTGCGACTGTGGCGAAGACGAAGTCTCCGAGCTCCTCCCATGTCTCCGCCTCCGGCCGCAGCTCAGATCCATCTCGTTCGAAGGACGCCTTCAAGCTCGGACCGAAACGCAGTCGCTGCGCACTGTCGCCCTCCAGATCCATCCGAGGGCCGAAGAACTTGCTCTCCGGCAGTCCGACAGTTGCCAGGAATTCGGCCGTCGGCCCATGCAGATGCCCAGGCGCCGCCTGTGGAAAGTATGTGATGGAGGTAAGACCGAAAGCCTCGATCACAGCTTCCGGAGTGACGTGGGTAAGCATGCTGGACCTGTCTGTCATGGACGCCCTTGCCTCTGGTGACGACCCTTCAATTCTGCCATATAATCGCGGTGTTCTCGGTCTCGTTCGGGATCCTTGACTGAGAGCTTCTGGTCGTATGCGTTGGCGTGCTCTACTTGAAGTTTCGGATTCTTCGATTTGAAGTACTAGTCGAGCCACTGGTCGCACTCTGGGGACTTTTGGCAGGGCTCCCGTTCGGTGTAGACCTTGGTGATTTTAGCTTGTTCGCCGTGTCGAAGAACCGGGTATCCGATTGTTCGCTCCGAGTGCGGTCCTTCGCTGTCGCCGACGAGAATGATGGGCTTCCCAGTCTTAGGGTTCACGTATTGCGCCGCGGCTCCGCCGTGGTCTTCGAGGAGGTCGATGGTCTCGTCGGCGCTTTCTTGTCGACGGCGTCTTCGGCCTTGTCCATTACGGTGGCGAGTTTGTGGAAGCGGCTGTCCTTCTTCACCGAGCTGCGGCGTTTGGCGCCCCGGTTTTGTGGGTGCTTTTCTTCTTGTCGAAGTTGTCGCGGGTTTCCTGGTAGCCGCCGGTGGCCCGGTCGAAGTCGTCGAACTCGATGGCGAGGTCCTGGGCCATGTCCGCGCTGCCGACGGTGTAGTCGGAGAGGTCCTCGCTGCCACCGGTGTCGAGGTGGTCGGTGAAGACGTCCTCGATCTTGCCGAGGATTTTCGCCTCGATCTTGTCGGTGACGATGGCGGTTATCTCACCGATGGCGTAGTCGATGATCTCGTGCAGGGCGAAGCGGCAGGCGCGGTGGCACCGGCGGTGAGCAGTCCGCTGAGGCCGGCGGTGAAGAACATGCCGACGACACCGGCGGTGGCGGCCGTTGCGGTGGCGCCGAGTTCGACGATGCAGGCGGCTTTGCAGCCCTCGATCAGGCCGGCGCAGTCGTCGAGGGCGCCGGCCAGGTCGTCGAATCCCTCGCCACCTACTGCCGACGAATCTCTGACTCATCACACTAGTGTGATGCGCCTGAAATCGCGGGCTTAAGTCTCTTGCTGGTTTTCGGTGGCTGGCGGAGTGACCTTAGTGAGGTAGGCGGCGAGGGATTTGAGGATCTCGTCGGCGGTCT
>NZ_JBHUBB010000003.1:267559-371304 GCF_042789485.1 Streptomyces sp. NPDC056835 | reverse complement strand
CGAAATCAACAGCGGCCCCCGACCCAGCACCTACCGCCAGCACACCCGTCGCGTGCTGCGTCCACGGCAACTCCACCTCACCCTCAACACGCGAGTGAACCGCGACCGTACGCCGCCCCGACTCATCCGCCACCCCCACCCGCACCTGCGTCTGTACGGCGCCCCGCTCCGGGAGCACCAGCGGCGCGGCAAGCGTCAACTCCTCCACGCGATCGCAGCCGACCTCGTCACCCGCCCGGATCGCCAGCTCAAGCAGCGCCGTGCCCGGCACCAGAATCCGGCCCATCACCGCGTGATCAGCCAGCCAGGCGTGCGAGCGCACCGACAGCCGGCCGGTGAACAGCACGCCCTCGCCCTCGGCCAGCTCCACCACACCGTTGAGCAACGGATGCCCGGCCGCCACAAGCCCGATCGCCGCCGCGTCATCAGCACCACCCCGCAGACTCCGGGGCCAGAAGGACTGGTGCTCGAAGGCATACGTCGGCACATCCACCCGCGACGCCCCGGTACCGGCGAAGAACCCGGCCCAGTCCACGACGACACCCCGCACATGCAACTGGCTCATCGCGGTGACAGCCGACAGCTCCTCGGCGCGGTTCTTACGGAGGACCGGCACCGTGAGGGCGTCGTCCGGTACCGACTCCCGCGCCATCGCGGAGAGCACTCCGTCCGGACCCAGCTCCAGGAAGGTGCTCACGCCCTGCTCGCCGAGCGTCCGTACCCCGTCCGCGAAGCGCACGGCCTCCCGGACATGCCGCACCCAGTACGCGGCCGACGACAACTCCTCGGCCGACGCCAGACCACCCGTCAGATTCGATACGACCGGAATACGCGGCGCCGCGAACGACAACCCCTCCACCACCGCGCGGAACTCATCCAGCATCGGCTGCATAAGAGGCGAATGGAACGCGTGCGACACCCGCAGCCAGGTGGCCTTCCGGCCCTGCTCCTCCAGACGTGCCGCGACCTCCAGGACCACGTCCTCCTGGCCGGAGATCACCACCGACGAGGGGCCGTTGACGGCGGCGATCGACACCTGGTCCTGCCGCTCGAACAGCAGCGGCAGCACCTCGTCCTCCGTCGCCCGCACCGCGACCATCGCACCACCGGCCGGCAGCGCCCGCATCAGCCGAGCCCGCGCCACCACCAACGAGCAGGCGTCCTCCAGCGAGAACACCCCTGCCACATGAGCCGCAGCGATCTCACCGATCGAGTGGCCCGCCACAAAGTCCGGAACCACACCCCACGATTCGACCAACCGGAACAGCGCCACCTCCACCGCGAACAACGCCGGCTGAGTAAAGCCCGTGTCATTCAGCAGCTCGGCGTCCTCACCCCACATCACCCCACGCAGCGAACACCCCAACTCGCCCTCCAGCAAGGCGAGTACGGAATCCAGCGCCTCCGCGAACACCGGGAACCGGCCATACAACTCACGGCCCATCCCCAGTCGCTGCGAACCCTGCCCCGAGAAAAGGAAGGCACGCTTACCGGTCGCCACCGCACCCGACACCGCCGAGGCGTCCGGCTCGCCGACCGCCAGGCCCGCCAGCGCGCGCACCGTCTCCGCGCGCTCGCCGGCCGACACCACCGCTCGGTGGTCGAACTTCGACCGGCCCGTGGCCAGCGAGAACCCGATGTCCACCGGCCGCAGCTCGGGCCGTGCCTGGATGTAGGAGAGCAGTCGCCCCGCCTGGCCGCGCAGCGCCTCCGGCGTCTTGCCCGAGAGCACCCACGGCACCACACCCGGCTCCACCGCCGGAGCCTCGGATACCTCGGAGGCATCGGGTACCTCGGGCCCGGTCACCACCGTTCCCTGGAGCACCGTCACCGGCTGCTCCAGGATGACGTGGGCGTTCGTCCCGCTGATCCCGAACGACGAGACACCCGCCCTCCGCGCCCGATCGGTCTCGGGCCACCGCGCGGACTCCGTCAGCAGCTCCACCGCCCCCGCCGACCAGTCGACGTGCGACGACGGCTCGGTCACATTCAGCGTCCGCGGCAGCACTCCATGGCGCATCGCCATGATCATCTTGATCACACCGGCGGCGCCCGCGGCGGCCTGGGTGTGTCCCAGGTTCGACTTCACCGAGCCGAGGAGCAGCGGACGCTCCGGGTCACGATCACGGCCGTACGTCGCGATCAGGGCCTGTGCCTCGATCGGGTCACCCAGCGTCGTACCCGTACCGTGTGCCTCCACCGCGTCCACATCGGCGGGCGACAGTCCGCCGACGGCCAGCGCCTGCCGGATCACCCGCTGCTGCGAAGGACCGTTCGGCGCCGTCAGCCCGTTCGACGCGCCGTCCTGGTTGACGGCAGAGCCACGAACCACGGCAAGGATCTCGTGGCCATTGCGCCGTGCGTCGGACTGCCGCTCCAGGAGAAGCATGCCGATGCCCTCGGACCAGCCGACGCCGTCGGCCGACTCGGAGAACGGTTTGGACCTGCCGTCGGGGGCCAGGCCCCGCTGCCGGGAGAATTCCACGAAGGTGTCGGGGATCGACATCACGGTCACACCGCCGGCCAGCGCCAGCGAGCACTCACCGCTCCGCAGCGCCTGCGCGGCCAGATGCATCGCCACCAGCGACGACGAGCACGCCGTGTCCACAGTGACGGCGGGGCCCTCGAAGCCGAAGGTGTACGAGACCCGGCCCGAGGCCACGCTCAGCGCGCTGCCCTGGCCCTGGAAGCCTTCGAACTCCTTACCGCTCAGGGTGGTGTTGTAGCCGCCGTACATCACACCGGCGAACACACCGGTCTGGCTGTCGCGCAGTGAGACCGGGTCGATGCCGGCCCGCTCGATGGCTTCCCACGATGTCTCCAGCAGCAGCCGCTGCTGTGAGTCCGTCGCCATCGCCTCACGCGGCGACATGCCGAAGAACGCGGGGTCGAACTCGCCCGCGTCATGCAGGAATCCACCCTGTCGCGTGTACGAGGTGCCCATGTGCTCGGGGTCGGGGTTGTAGAGCGCGTCGACGTCCCAGCCTCGGTTCACCGGGAAGTCGGAGACGACATCGGCGCCCTCGGTGACCACCCGCCACAGATCCTCCGGCGACCCGATGCCGCCGGGGAAGCGGCAGCTCATGCCGACGATCACGACCGGATCGTCGTCCAGCACGGCCCGGGCGAGT
Organism: Streptomyces sp. NPDC056835; assembly: GCF_042789485.1. NCBI lineage: Bacteria > Bacillati > Actinomycetota > Actinomycetes > Kitasatosporales > Streptomycetaceae > Streptomyces > Streptomyces sp. NPDC056835. The sequence goes on along the minus strand of NZ_JBHUBB010000003.1, from coordinate 368,173 downwards.
TCCGGCGCCGCCGCGCCCGGGTCCATGTCCGTATCCGGGCCGACCAGTTCGTCGAGCAGATGCTCGGCCAGTGCCTCGACCGTCGGGTAGTCGAAGACCATCGTGGCGGGCAGCCGCAGCCCGGTCGCCGTGTTGAGCCGGTTGCGCAGCTCCACCGCCGTCAGCGAGTCGAAGCCCAGGTCACGGAAGGCCCGCGCCGGGTCGACCCCGTCGCCGCTCGCGTGGCCGAGCACCAGCGCCGCCTGGCCGCGTACGAGCGTGACCAGCGTCTCGTGCCGTTCGGCGCGCTCCAGCCCGCCGAGACGGTCGGCGAGGCGGCCGTCCGTGCCCGCTCCGGGTCCCGCGACCGCCGTACGCCGGGCTGTCGTACGGACCAGCCCCCGCAGCAGCGGCGGGACGGCGCCCTGCGCGCGCAGCACCGACAGGTCCAGCCGTACGGGTGCCACCGCCGCCTGGCCGGTGGCGAGCGCGGCGTCGAACAGCGACACGCCCTGGTCGACGGAGAGCAGGGGCATGCCTGCCTCGGCGGCCCGACGGAGATCGGCCTCGCCGAGGCCGCTCGTCATGCCCGCGCCCTGGTTCCAGGCACCCCATGCGAGCGAGACTCCCGGCAGGCCCGCCGCCTGACGGTGGGCGGCGAGCGCGTCCAGGAAGGCGTTGCCCGCCGCGTAGTTGCCCTGCCCCGCGCCGCCGATCACACCGGAGACCGAGGAGAAGACCACGAACGCGGCCAGATCGAGATCGCGGGTCAGCTCATGCAGATTCCACGCCGCGTCGACCTTCGGACGCAGCACCCGGGCCAGTCGCTCGGGGGTGAGCGAGCCGATGATGCCGTCGTCCAGCACGCCAGCCGTGTGGACGACCGCCGTCAGCGGACGCTCGTCCGGGATCGCGCCCAGGAGCCCTGCCAGGGCGTCGCGGTCCGCCACATCACACGCCTCGACGGACACCGCGGCGCCCTGTGCCGTCAGTTCGGCGACAAGCTCCGTGGCTCCCTCGGCGGAGAGCCCGCGCCTGCTGGTGAGCACCAGGTGCCGTACGCCTCGCTCGGCCACCAGGTGGCGGGCCAGCACACCGCCCAGACCGCCCGTACCGCCGGTGATCAGGACCGTACCCTCGGGGTTCCAGACCCGGGGCATGGTCAGCACGATCTTGCCGATATGCCTGGCCATGCTCATGAAGCGGAACGCGTCGCGCGCCCGCCGTACGTCCCACGACCGCACCGGCAGCGGCTCCAGCGCACCCTGCTCGAACAGGTCCATGACGGCGACCAGCATCCGCTGGATACCGTCCGGATCCACCCAACCGAGGTCGAAGGCCTGGTAGTCCACGCCCTCCGGCACCTCGGCGGCCTCCCGGATGTCGGTCTTGCCCATCTCCAGGAACCGGCCGCCGGGACCGACCAGGCGCAGTGACGCGTCCACGAACTCACCGGCCAGCGAGTTCAGTACGACATCGACGCCCCCCTCACTCACCCGCGCGAACGCCGCCTCGAAGTCCGTCGTACGGGACGAGGCGATGTGATCGTCAGCCACACCGAGCGAGCGCAGGACATCCCACTTGCCCTCGCTCGCCGTCGCGAAGACTTCGGCGCCCAGATGGTTCGCCACCTGGATCGCCGCCATACCCACACCACCCGCACCGGCATGGATCAGCACCTTCTCGCCGCGCCGCAGCCCACCCAGCTCCACCAGCGCGTAGTACGCGGTCAGGAAGACGAGCGGCATCGAGGCCGCCGTCTCCCACGACCAGCCGTCGGGCAGCCGGGTGAGCAGCCGTGCGTCGCCGACCACCAGCGAGCCGAAGCCGCCGGACACCAGGCCGGTCACCGGGTCGCCGGGCCGCAGCCCGATCACGTCGGGACCCACTTCGGTCACCACGCCCGCGGCCTCGCGCCCCATGCGTCCGGCGTCGCCGGGGTACATGTCGAGGGCCTTGAGGACATCGCGGAAGTTGACACCGGCGGCCCGTACGTCGATACGGACCTCGCTGCCGGTCAGCGGATCGAGGACCTCGGGGAACGGGGCCAGGGTCAGCCCGTCCAGGCTGCCCTGCGTCTCGCTGTCGAGCCGCCAGGGCACCCCGGCCGGCGGCACCAGACCCGTACCCGACTCCAGTCGCGCGAGCCGGCCCGCCAGGATCGCGCCGTCGCGGATCACCACCTGGGGCTCGTCCGTGGTGAGGGACCTCGCGAGGGGCGCGGCGCCGTCGTCCGTGACGCCGAGGTCCACCAGGCCGAAGCAGCCGGGGTTCTCCGTCTGCGCGGAGCGCACCAGTCCCCACACCGAGGCCGCCGCGACTTCGGTGGCTTCCTCGTCACCGGCCGCCATCGCGCCCCTGGTGACGAACACCAGCCGCGAGCCGGCGAACCGCTCCTCGGCCAGCCATCCCTGCCCGAGCGCCAGTACGTCGGTGGTCAGCGCGTGAGCGGACTCCGCCACCCCGCCCCGGTCCCCGGACACGGCGACCAGCACCACGTCCGGCACCGGGGACTCGCCCGCCGCCAACGAGGCCAGATCGGCGTACGTCTCGACGCGCGCCCCGGCGGCCGCCAGTCCGTCGGCGAGCCCGAACGCGTCGGGCCCCACCAGGGCGACCGCCTCGGGCACATCCGTACCGGACGCCACCGGCACCGGAACCCAGTCGAGGCCGAACAGCGCGTCCCTGGCCAGCGCGGCGTCTTCGCTCAGCTCCCCGCTCGACACGGCCCGTACGAGCAGCGAATCGACCGAGGCGACCGGCTCTCCGGACAGGTCGGCGACCGCGATCGACACCGCACCCCGGCCGGCCGTCGGGGCGATGCGGACCCTTATCACGGAGGCGCCCGTGGCGTGGAGCGACGCGCCCTCCCACGAGAACGGCAGTCCTCCGTTGCCCTCCTCGCCGTCGCCCGCGAGGAGCGAGGCGTGCAGCGCGGAGTCGAGCAGCGCGGGGTGCAGTCCGAACGCGGCCGCGTCGCTCTCCGCGCTCTCCGGAAGGCTCACTTCGGCGAAGATCTCACCATCGCGCCGCCAGGCCGCGCGCAGGCCCTGGAACACCGGCCCGTACACGAATCCCAGCTCGGCGAACCGCTCGTAGCAGCCCTCCGCTTCCAGCGCCTCGGCGCCCTCCGGCGGCCACACCGTCGCGTCGAAACCGTCGGCCGGTGTCCGGCGTCCGGTGGTCAGCACACCCATGGCGTGCTGTGTCCACGACCGCTCGTCGGCGCCGTCGAGCCGGGAATGCACCGTGATCGGGCGCCGGTCCGCGTCGTCCCCGACCCCGACGCGCACCTGTACCTGGACCGCGCCGCCCTCCGGCAGCACCAGTGGCGCCGCGAGCGTCAGCTCCTCGACGCGGTCGCAGCCGACCTCGTCACCGGCGCGGAACGCCAGCTCAAGCAGGGCGGTGCCGGGCAGCAGGATCCGGCCCATCACCATGTGATCGGCGAGCCAGGGGTGCGACTGGACGGACAGCCGTCCGGTGAACAACGCGCCCTCGCCCTCGGCGAGTTCGACCGTCGCGCCCAGCAACGGGTGCTCGGCGGAACCGAGTCCGGCGGCACGCACATCACCGGCGGCACCGGCCTGTGAGCCGGCCGGCCAGATCCACTGATGCTGGAAGGGGTACGTGGGCACATCGACCCGCGACGCGCCGGTTCCGGCGAACACGGCCGCCCAGTCCACTGGAACGCCCCGTACGTACAGCTGTGCGAGAGCGGTGAGCGCCGCGGGTTCTCCGGCCCGGTTCTTGCGGAGCAGCGGTACGGTCACGGCGCCGTCCGGTACGGACTCCTGAGCCATGGCCGACAGCACCCCGTCGGGACCGAGCTCCAGGAAGGTGCTCACGCCCTGCTCGCCGAGGGTGTGTACGCCGTCGGCGAAGCGGACGGCCTCGCGGACATGGCGTACCCAGTAGTCGGCCGAGCACAGCTCCTCCGCCGACGCCAGTCCACCGGTCAGATTCGACACCACCGGAATACGCGGCGCTTCGAACGTCAGGCCCTCGGCCACCGCGCGGAACTCGTCCAGCATCGGGTCCATCAGCGGCGAGTGGAACGCGTGCGAGACCCGCAACCTGCTCGTCCTGCGCCCCAGCGCCCCCAGCTGGGCCGCGGCCTCCAGCACGCTGTCCTCCGCGCCCGAAATCACCACCGACGACGGACCATTGACAGCCGCGATCGACACCTCACCCGACAACAGCGGCAGCACCTCACCCTCGGCGGCCTGGACGGCGACCATCGCACCACCGGCCGGCAGCCCACCCATCAACCGAGCCCGCGCCACCACCAGCCGGGCCGCGTCCTCCAGCGAGAACACCCCCGCCACATGCGCCGCCGCCACCTCACCGATCGAATGACCCGCCACGAAGTCCGGAACCACACCCCACGACTCCACCAACCGGAACAGCGCCACCTCCACCGCGAACAACGCCGGCTGAGTGAACCCCGTGTCATTCAGCAACTCGGCGTCCTCACCCCACAACACCTCACGCAGCGAACACCCCAACTCGGCATCCAGCAGCGGCAGTACGGTGTCCAGCGCCTCCGCGAACACCGGGAACCGGCCGTACAACTCACGGCCCATCCCCAACCGCTGACTGCCCTGCCCCGAGAAGAGGAAGGCACGCTTACCGGTCGCCACCGCACCCGACACGGCCGCCGCGTCGGGTTCACCGGCCGCCAGCGCCGTCAGCGCGCGCTCCGTGTCGGCGGGGTCACCCGCCAGGACCACCGCGCGGTGGTCGAACACCGAACGGCCCGTCGCCAGCGAGAAGCCGACGTCCACCGGACGCGCTCCCGGACCCGACCCGACGAGGGACAGCAGCCGTCGTGCCTGATCCGCCAGCGCCTGGGGCGTCCTGCCGGAGAGCACCCACGGCACCACGCCCGGCTCCATGCCCGGCTCCACGCCCGGCTCCACGCCCGGCTCCACGGCCGGGACTTCGGACCCGGAGAGGGCCTTTCCCTGGATGACGGTGGGCGGCTGCTCCAGGATGACGTGGGCGTTCGTCCCACTGATCCCGAACGACGAGACACCCGCCCGACGCGCGCGACCGGACTCCGGCCACTCGACCGGCTCCGTCAGCAGCTCCACCGCGCCCGCCGACCAGTCGACGTGCGACGACGGCTCGGTCACATGCAGCGTCCGCGGCAGCGTTCCGTGCCGCATCGCCAGCACCATCTTGATGACACCCGCCACACCGGCGGCGGCCTGCGTGTGACCGATGTTGGACTTCACCGATCCGAGGAGCAGCGGACGCTCCGGATCGCGGTCACGCCCGTACGTCGCCAGCAGCGCCTGCGCCTCGATCGGGTCACCCAGCGTCGTACCCGTACCATGCGCCTCCACGGCGTCCACATCGTCCAGCGACAGCCCGCCGCTGGCCAGCGCCTGACGGATCACCCGCTGCTGCGAAGGACCGTTCGGGGCGGTCAGACCATTCGACGCGCCGTCCTGGTTGATCGCGCTGCCGCGCAACACCGCCAGCACCTGATGGCCATTGCGCCGCGCGTCCGACAGCCGCTCAAGCACCAGCATGCCGACACCCTCCGACCAGGCGACACCGTCGGCCGACTCGGAGAACGCCTTGGACCGGCCGTCGGGGGCCAGTCCGCGCGCCCGGGAGAACTCGACGAAGGTGCTCGGGGTGGACATGACGGTGACACCGCCCGCCAGCGCCAGCGAGCATTCACCGCTCCGCAGCGCCTGCGCGGCGAGATGCATGCCGACCAGGGAGGAGGAGCACGCGGTGTCCACGGTCACCGCCGGGCCTTCGAGGCCCAGCGTGTAGGAGACACGGCCGGAGGCCACGCTCGGCGCGCTGCCGTTGCCGCGGAAGGCTTCGTACTCCTCGCCCGTGAGCAGCGGTCCGTAGTCGTTGTACATGACACCGGCGAACACACCGGTCCGGCTGTCGCGCAGCGAGACGGGGTCGATTCCGGCCCGTTCGATGGCTTCCCAGGAGAGTTCGAGCAGCAGCCGCTGCTGGGAGTCGGTGGCCATCGCCTCGCGCGGCGACATCCCGAAGAAGTCCGGGTCGAACTCGCCCGCCGTGTGCAGGAATCCGCCCTCGCGGACATGGGTCCTGCCGGGGTGGTCCGGGTCCGGGTCGTAGAGCCCGTCGAGGTCCCAGCCACGGTTGGTGGGGAAGCCGGAGATGGCGTCGCCGCCCTCCGTGACGAGCCGCCAGAGATCTTCCGGCGAGTTCACCCCGCCGGGGTAGCGGCAGGCCATGCCGACGATCACGATGGGGTCGTCGGAGACCGGCGGAGGCGCGGGTACCGGCGCGGCCGGTGCTTCGGCCTCGGTGCCGAGCAGTTCGTCGCGCATGTGGTCGGCGAGGGCGCTCGGGGTCGGGTAGTCGAAGACCATGGTCGCGGGGAGCCGCAGGCCGGTCACGGTGTTGAGGCCGTTGCGCAGCTCGACCGCCGTCAGCGAGTCGAAGCCGAGGTCCTGGAACTGGCGGGACGCCTCGACCTCCGCGGCGTCGGCGTGGCCGAGTACCTGGGCGACCTGGCCGCGTACGAGGTCGAGAAGGACCTCGCGGCGTTCGGCGGCGTTGAGTCCGGTGAGCCGCTGGGCGAGGCCGCCCGCCGTCTCCGAGACCTGTGCGGCGGCGCGCCTGCCGGAGGTGCGGATGAGGCCGCGCAGCAGGGGCGGGATCTCGCCCTGGGTGCGGAGGACGGGCAGGTCGAGGCGTACGGGCGCGACGGCCGGCGCGTCGGTGGCGAGGGCGGCGTCGAAGAGCGCCACGCCCTGGTCGACGGAGAGCGGCGGCATACCGGAGCGCGCGATGCGCTCCACGTCGATGTCGGTGAGTGTCCTGGTCATGCCGACGCTCTGGGTCCAGGGGCCCCAGGCGAGGGCGAGGCCGGGCAGTCCACTGTCGCGCCGGTGGGTGGCGAGCGCGTCCAGGAAGGCGTTTGCGGCCGCGTAGTTGGCCTGGCCGGGGCTGCCGAGGGTGGCGGCGACGGAGGAGAAGAGCACGAACGCGGCGAGGTCGAGTCCCCGGGTCAGTTCGTGGAGGTTCCAGGCGGCGTCGACCTTGGGGCGCAGCACGCTGTCGAGCCGTGCCGGGGTCAGTGAGCCGATCACTCCGTCGTCGACGACGCCGGCGGTGTGGACGACGGCGGTGAGCGGGTGTGCGGCGGGGACGGTGGCCAGCAGTTCCGCGAGGGCGGTCCGGTCGGTGACGTCGCAGGGGGCGACGGTCACCTGGGCGCCCTGTGCGGTGAGTTCGTCCTTGAGCGTCTGGGCGCCGTCGGCGGCGAGGCCGCGGCGGCTGACGAGCAGCAGGTGCCGTACGCCGCGCTCGGCGACCAGATGCCGGGCGAGGACACCGCCGAGTCCGCCCGTGCCACCGGTGATGAGGACGGTTCCCTCGCTGTCCCAGACGGCCCGCTCCTCGGGGACGGGGACGCGGGTCAGGCGGGCGGCGAGCAGTTCTCCGCCGCGCACCGCGAGGTCGGGCTCGTCGGCGGCGACCGCGAGGGCGGAGAGGAGGATGTCCGGCACGGCCTCCGGGGGGAGTGAGGCCGTGCCGGGGTCGGGGGCGTGGTGCGAATGTCCCGCCTGGTTCGGCAGTCCCAGGTCCAGGAGGCCGAAGCGTCCCGGGTTCTCTGTCCTGGCCGTCCGTACGAGGCCGTGGACCGAGGCGGCGGCGAGGTCGTCGCCCGTCAGTGCGCCGTGGGTGACGAACACCAGACGCGCGTCGGCGAACCGGTCCTCCTCCAGCCACCGCTGTACGTCCCCGAGGACACGGGCGCCCAGAGCGTGGGTCGCCGCCACGACACCCTCGTGCACGTCCGCGCCGTCGGGTGCGCTGTTGGCGGCGATCAGGACCATGCCGGGAACCGGGCCGTCGGACGCCGCGAGCGCGGTCAGGTCCGGGTGGACCGTCACCGGGGCGCCCGCCGTACGCAGGGCCGCCGCCATGCCGAGAGGGTCGGCGCCGATCACCGCCACCGCGTCGGGTCCGGCCGGGGCCGGGCCCTTCACCGCGGTCCACTCCACGCGGAACAGCGAGTCCCGGTGCACCGCGCCGGTGTTGTCGAGGTTTTCGGTGGGGACCGTGCGGGAGACGAGGGAGTCCACGGCGAGGACGGGACCGCCGGTCGTGTCGTACACCGCGATGGAGACGGTGTCGTCGCCCGCCGGGGACAGCCGGGCGCGTACCGCCGTGGCGCCGGAGGCGATCAGTGACACGCCTTCCCAGGAGAACGGCAGGCCGCCCCGGCTGATGGCGCCGAGGTCGGTGAAGGCCGCCGCGTGCTGGGCGGCGTCGAGCAGCGCCGGGTGGAGGCCGAAGGCGCTCGCGTCGGTGCCCGCGTCCTCCGGGAGGGTGACGTCGGCGTACACCTCGTCACCGAGCCGCCAGGCGGCGCGCAGGCCCTGGAAGACGGGGCCGTAGTCGAAGCCGAGTCCGGCGAGTCGTTCGTAGCAGCCGTCGAGGTCGACGGGTTCGGCGCCGGCGGGCGGCCATACGGTGGCGTCGAAGCCGGGGTCGGGGGTGTCCGTGCCGGGGGCGACGACACCGGTGGCGTGCTGCGACCAGGGGAGGTCGAAGCCGTCCTCGACGCGCGAGTAGATGCCCAGCGGGCGGCGTCCCGCGGCGTCGGCGGCGCCGACGCGCACCTGGAGCTGTACGGCGCCGCGCTCGGGCAGTGCGAGCGGTGCGGCGAGGGCCAGTTCCTCGACCCGGCCGCAGTCGACCTCGTCACCGGCGCGGATGGCCAGTTCGACGAAGGCGGTGCCCGGCAGCAGGGCGCGACCGCGCACGCCGTGGTCGGCGAGCCAGGGGTGGGACCGCGTGGACAGCCGGCTGGTGAACAACGCGCCCTCGCCGTCGGCCAGTTCGACGGCCGCGCCGAGCAGCGGGTGTCCTGCGGAGCCGAGTCCGGCGGCGCGCATGTCACCGGCCGTGTCGAGGCTGACGGTCGGCCAGTAGCGCCGACGCTGGAACGGGTAGGTGGGCAGGTCGACGCGGCGGGCGCCGGTGCCGTCGTAGAGGACGGACCAGCGTACGGTGGCGCCGCGGACGTGGACCCGCGCGAGGGCGGTGACCGCCGCCAGTTCCTCCGGGCGGTCCTTGCGCAGCAGCGGCACCATCGCCGCCCGCTCCGGCAGCGAGTCCTGGGCCATGGCGGAGAGGACGCCGTCGGGGCCCAGCTCCAGCAGGGTGGTGACGCCGCGTCCGGTGAGGGTGCGGATGCCGTCGGCGAACCGTACGGCTTCGCGCACATGCCGTACCCAGTAGGCGGCGGAGCACAGCTCCGCGACGTCGGCGATCCGCCCGGTCACGTTCGACACGACGGGGATCGTGGGTTCCTCGTATGTCAGGCTCTCCGCGACGGCGCGGAACTCCGTCAGCATCGGTTCCATGAGCGGCGAGTGGAACGCGTGCGAGACGCGCAGCCGGCTGGTCTTGCGGCCTCGCTCCTCGAAGTGCGCGGCGATGTCCTGTACGGCGCTCTCGTCACCGGCGATCACGACGGACGTGGGTCCGTTGACGGCGGCGATCGACATCCGTTCGGTGAGCCCGCTGAGCAGCGGGGCGACCTCGTCCTCGGTGGCCCGTACGGCGACCATGACGCCGCCCGCGGGCAGGGCCGCCATCAGTGAGGCGCGGGCGGCGACGAGACGGCAGGCGTCCTCCAGTGAGAACACGCCCGCCACATGGGCGGCCGCGATCTCACCGATGGAGTGGCCGCCGACGAAGTCGGGGGTGACGCCGAGCGAGGCCACGAGCCGGTAGAGCGCGACCTCGACGGCGAAGAGCGCGGGCTGTGTCCAGCGGGTCTCGTTGAGCGGGTCGGGGTCGGTCCCCCAGACGATGTCGCGCAGCGGACGGTCGAGATGGGTGTCGAGCGCGTCGGCGGCGGCGTCGAAGGCTTCGGCGAACACCGGGAATCTGGCGTGGAGTTCGCGTCCCATGCCGAGGCGCTGGGAGCCCTGGCCGGAGAAGAGTACGGCGAGCGGGCCCTCGTCGGCGACGCCGTCGGCGAGCACGGTGGGGGGTTCGGCGGCGCCGGTGGTGTCGGCGAGCAGCACGGACCGGTACTCGAACACCGAGCGCCCGGTGGCGAGGGAGCGGCCGATATCGGCCGGCCGGGTCCCGGGGTCGCGCTCGATGAAGGAGAGCAGCCGGGCACGCTGGTCGGCCAGGGCGGCGGCGGACCGCCCGGAGAGGGCCCAGGGGATGACACCGGGCGGGGCGGAGTCCTCGGCGGGGGCGCTCTCGGTGGCCGGCGGGGCCTGTTCGAGGATCACATGCGCGTTGGTGCCGCTGACACCGAAGGAGGAGACGGCGGCGCGCCGGGCGCGGCCCGTCTCGGGCCAGGTGACGGGCCGGTCGAGCAGTTCGATGGAGCCGGTGGTCCAGTCCACGTCGTGGGAGGGCTCGCCCACGTGCAGGCTGCGCGGCATCAGTCCGTGCCGCATCGCCATGATCATCTTGATGACACCGGCGGCGCCCGAGGCCGCCTGGGTGTGCCCGATGTTCGACTTGACCGACCCCAGCCGCAGCGGCCGTTCGCGGTCCTGGCCGTAGGTGGCCAGCAGGGCCTGCGCCTCGATCGGGTCGCCGAGTGTCGTCCCCGTACCGTGCGCCTCGACGATGTCCACCTCGGCGGGCGACAGCCGGGCGTTCTCCAGGGCGGCGCGGATGACACGCCGCTGCGAGGGGCCGTGCGGCGCGGACAGGCCGTTGGACGCGCCGTCCTGGTTGATCGCGCTGCCGCGCAGGACGGCGAGCACCGGATGGCCGGCCCGCTGGGCGTCGGAGAGGCGTTCCAGTACGAGGACGGCGGCGCCCTCGCCCCAGCCGGTGCCGTCCGCGTCCTGGGAGAACGACTTGCAGCGGCCGTCGGCGGCCATGCCGCTCTGGGCGGTGAAGGAGACGAAGGGGCCGGGCGTCGCCATCACGGAGGCGCCGCCCGCCAGGGCCATGGAGCACTCGCCGTTGCGCAGGGACTGTGCCGCCCAGTGCAGGGCGACCAGTGAGGAGGAGCAGGCGGTGTCGACGGTGACGGCGGGGCCCTCGGCACCGAGCGTGTAGGAGAGCCGGCCCGAGATGACGCTCGCGGCGTGCCCGGTGGTCGAGTACAGCTCGGCGTCCTCGTCGGACGCCTTGATGACCGTGGCGTAGTCCTGCCCGGCGGTGCCGACGAACACGCCGGCCCGGCTGCCGCGCAGCGTGTCCGGGTCGATGCCGGCGCGCTCCAGGGCCTCCCAGGCGACTTCCAGCAGCAGCCGCTGCTGAGGGTCCATGGCGACGGCCTCACGCGGGGAGATCCCGAAGAACCCGGGGTCGAAATCCGCCATGTCGTAGAGGAACCCGCCCTCTTGGGCGAGGCTGCGGCCGGGGCCGTCCCCGGCCAGGCGCTCCAGGTCCCAGCCGCGGTCGGCGGGGAAGCCCGCCATGACGTCGCGGCCCTCGGTGACCAGCTCCCACAGGTCCTCGGGGGAGGTCACGCCGCCGGGGTAGCGGCAGCCGATCCCGACGACGGCGATGGGCTCCTCGGCAGCAGCCACCAGTTGCTGGTTCTGCTGACGGAGCCGCTCGATCTCCTTCAGGGAGGACCGCAGCGCCTCGACGTACTTGTTGGTGGACGTGCTCATCGGACTCTCCAGATCTCTTTCAGTTCTCAGGTGCCGCACGACCGGTGACGTCCGCCCGGCGCCAGGGGGCGGACGTCGTCGGGAGGGGACTACATCTCGGTGGCGAGCCGCAGCAGGCTTTCGGCGTCCATGTCGTCGAGTGAGTCCTCGCCGTCGGCGGCCGGGGCGGTCGCCTCGGCGGCGTCGGCGGTGGCGAGTTTGAGCACCATGTCCAGAAGTCCCGCTTTACGGAGTCGGCTGATGGGAACGGAGGCGAGGGCGTCGCGGATCTCCGCGTCGGGATCGTCGGCGCGGTTCCCGTCGGTCCGCGCCGGGGCGGTTCCGAAGAGCAGCGAGCCGATGTGCTGGGCGAGGGCGGCCGGGGTCGGGTGGTCGAAGACCAGGGCCGCCGGCAGCGGCAGGCCCAGGGCCGTCCGCAGCCGGTTGCGCAGTTCGACCGCGGTCACGGAGTCGAAGCCGACATCCCGGAAGGCGCGGCCGGCGGGGATGGCGTCGGCCGCGTCGTGGCCGAGCGTCGCGGACGCCTCCGCGCGTACCGCTTCGAGCAGCGCGCGGTCGCGTTCGGCCGTGGGCAGGGTGTCGAGCCGCTGCCTGAGCGGCGGGACGGCGGGTCCGCCCTCGCCCGTGGACGGCTGGTCCTCGGCCGCCAGCGCCCCGCATGCCTCCGGGATCCCGGAGAGCAGCGGGCTGGGCCGGGTCGCGGTGAAGCTGGGCGTGAACCGCTCCCAGTCCATCAGCGTCACGGTGAGCGCCGTGTCGTCGTCCTCCAGCATCCGCTGGAGCGCGGCGATGGCCAGCGGCGGTTCCATGGGCATGACGCCCTGGCGCCGCAGTCGCTCGTGGACCTCGTTGACGGTGGCCATACCGACCTCGGCCCAGGTGCCCCAGGCGACGGACGCGGCGGTCAGGCCCTCGGCCCTGCGGTGCTCGGCGAGGGCGTCGAGGAACGCGTTGGCCGCCGCGTAGCCGGGCTGGCCGCCGCTGCCCCAGGTCGCGGCGCCCGACGAGAACAGGACGAAGGCGTCCAGGTCGAGGTCGCGGGTCAGTTCGTGCAGATGCAGGGCGGCGGTCAGCTTGGACCGCATCAGCGCGTCCAGCTGTGTCAGCGTCAGCGACTCCACGGTGGCGTCGCCGTCCGCCACGCCCGCCGCGTGGAACACGGAGGCGAGCGGGAACTCGCCGGGGATCGCGGCCAGTACGCCGGCCAGCGCGTCGCGGTCGGCGGCGTCGCAGGCGGCGATGGTGACGCGGGCGCCCAGGTCCTCCAGTTCGGCGCGGAGCGCCGCCGCGCCGGGCGCGTCCTCACCGCGACGGCTGGTCAGCACCACATGTCCGGCGCCGCGTTCGATCATCCAGCGGGCGACCCGGCCGCCGATGCCGCCGGTGCCGCCGGTGATCAGTGCCGTACCCCGGCCCCGCCAGCGGCGCTCGGGGTGGTCGGCGGTGGGCGCCGCGTGGGTCATGCGGCGGGCGTAGACGCCGGACGGACGGATCGCGATCTGGTCCTCGCCGTCCAGGCCCGCCAGGACGGCCGTCAGCCGGGCCGTGGCGCGTGCGTCCGGCGTCCCGGGGAGGTCGACGAGACCTCCCCAGCGGTCCGGGTGCTCCAGCGCGACCACGCGGCCGAGACCCCACAGGGCACCCTGTACGGGCCGGGTGAGCCGGTCGTCCCGGCCCACCGACACGGCGCCCCGGGTGGCGCACCACAGCGGGGCGCGGAGCCCCGCGTCGCCCAGTGCCTGGACGAGGGTGAGCGTCAGGGCCAGTCCGGCGGGTACGGAGGTGTGGTCCGGGTGGCGCTCCTCGACGGGCGCGAGCAGGGACAGTACGCCGGTGAACTCCGTACCGTCTGCGGTCAGTTCCGCGATCCGCTTGGCCCAGGCCGCGCGGCCGGCGCCGCTCCCGGGGCCTTCCTCCGCCTCGAACCGGACCGTGTCCGGGCCGAGCGCGGCCAGCGTGGCGGAGATCCAGTCGTCGTCGGCGCGGTCGGCCGGGACCACCGCGAGCCAGCGGCCGGTGGCGGTGGGGGCGGTGGTGCCCGGCTCGTTCAGCCGGGTCCAGTGGACGCGGTAGCGCCAGGCGTTGACGGCGGAGCGCTCACGCGACTTGGCCCGCCACGCGGTCAGCGTGGGCAGTACGTCGCCGAGCGAGGAGCGCGCGCCGTTGGCACCGACGCCGAGTTCGTCGGCCAGGGACTCCAGGTCCTCGCTCTCGACGAGATTCCAGAACGCCGCGTCCGCGTCCGTGCCACCGCCGCCACCGATGCCGGTACCGGCCGCGGGCCTGGGCTCCGGCCAGTACCGGCGGCGCTGGAAGGCGTACGTGGGCAGCTCGACCGGGACGGCCCCGCCGGCGGGGAACGCCGCGCGCCAGTCCACCGCCGTGCCGTGCGTGTGCGCCTCGGCGAGGGAGGCCAGGAAGCGCCTGAGGTCGCCCTCGTCCCGGCGCAGGGTGCCGAGCACCACCGCGGAGTCGGCGTCGGCCTCGGCCAGGGACTCCTGGGTCTCCTGGATGGGGGCGGCCAGCACCGGGTGCGGGCTCATCTCGATGAAGACGCGGTGTCCGTCGGCCAGCAGCGCCCGGGTCGCCTCCTCCATGCGTACGGTCCTGCGCAGGTTCGTGTACCAGTACGCGCCGTCGAACGCGGCGTCCGTCAGCCGGGCGCCGGTCACCGTCGAGTAGAACGGCACCCGCGGGGCCTCCGGACGGACGGGTGCGAGCACGCGGGAGAGTTCGTCGCGTACGGCCTCGACGTGCGCGCCGTGCGAGGCGTAGTCCACGGACACCTTGCGGGCGCGCACGCCCTGCTCCTCGCAGGCGGCGAGCAGTTCGTCCAGCGCCCCGGCGTCGCCGGAGACGACGACCGAGGAGGGGCCGTTGACGGCCGCGACCGAGAGCTGTTCGCCCCACGGTTCCAGCAGCGCGGTCACCCGCTCGACCGGCGCGGCCACCGACATCATGCCGCCGAGGCCGGAGAGCCGGGGCAGCGCCTGGCTGCGCAGGGCCACTACGGCGGCGGCGTCCTCCAGGGTGAGCGCGCCCGCCACATGGGCGGCGGCGATCTCGCCCTGCGAGTGGCCGACCACCGCTGACGGCTCGACTCCGTACGAGCGCCACAGCGCGGTGAGGGCGACCATCATCGAGAACAGCGCGGGCTGGACGACATCCACGCGTTCGAGCAGCGCGGGGTCTCCCTCGCCGCCCAGGACGTCGTGCAGTGACCAGTCGATGTACGGGGCGAGCGCGGCGGCGCAGGCGTCCACGGCCTCCCGGAACACCTCGGAGTGCGCGAGCAGGTCACGGCCCATGCCCCACCACTGGGAGCCCTGGCCGGGGAAGACGAACACGGGCCCTGTCGAGCCCTCGCCGACGGTGCCGTGGACGACGCCCGCCGCGCTCCGGGCGGTGGCCAGCGCTTCGAGCGAGTGCAGGAAGTCGCTGCGGGTACGGCCGAGCAGCACCGCGCGGTGGGTGAAGGCGGAGCGGGTGGTCGCCAGTGACCAGCCCACCCGGGTGGGCGAGAGGCCGGGGTCGGCGTCGGCGAGGGCGAGCAGCCGGGCCGCCTGGTCGCGCAGTGCCTGCCCGGACTTGGCCGAGACCAGCCAGGGCACGACACGCTCGTCCTCGGCCACCGAGGCATCGGACACCGCGGCATCGGCCACCGAAGCCTCGATGTCCGCCACGGCCTCGGCCGGGGGCGCCTGTTCCAGGACCAGATGCGCGTTGGTGCCGCTGATCCCGAAGGACGACACACCCGCGCGCCGCGGCCGGTCGGCGTCCGGCCACGCGGTCTGGCCGGTCAGCAGCTCCACCGCGCCGGAGGACCAGTCGACGTGCGACGAGGGGACGTCGGCGTGCAGCGTCCCGGGGAGGACGCCTTCGCGCATGGCCATCACCATCTTGATGACGCCCGCGACTCCGGCGGCGGCCTGGGTGTGCCCGATGTTCGACTTGAGCGAGCCGAGCCACAGCGGACGCTCCGGGTCGCGGTCCTGACCGTAGGTCGCCAGCAGCGCCTGCGCCTCGATCGGGTCACCGAGCCTCGTCCCCGTACCGTGCGCCTCCACCGCGTCGACCTCGGCGCCGGTCAGTCCGGCGTTGGCGAGCGCCTGGCGGATGACACGCTGCTGGGAGGGGCCGTTGGGGGCGGTGAGCCCGTTGGAGGCGCCGTCCTGGTTGATCGCCGAGCCGCGTACGACCGCGAGGACGCGGTGGCCGTTGCGCCGGGCGTCCGACAGCCGCTCCAGCAGGACGACACCGACACCCTCCGCCAGGGTCATCCCGTCGGCGGCCTCGGAGAACGGTTTGCAGCGGCCGTCGAGCGCGAGCGCCCGCTGCCTGCTGAAGCCCACGAAGGCGTGCGGGGTGGCCATCACGGCCGCGCCGCCGGCCAGCGCGAGGGAGCTCTCGCCGCTGCGCAGCGACTGGCAGGCCAGATGGATCGCGACCAGCGAGGACGAGCAGGCGGTGTCGACGGTGACGGCCGGGCCCTCGAAGCCGTACAGGTAGGACATCCGGCCCGACAGCACGCTGGCCGCCGTGCCGGTGACCATGTGTACTTCAGAACCCTCGGTGCCGTTCTGGACGCTGGTCGAGTAGTCCTGGTAGCTGGCGCCGATGAAGGTGCCGGCGGCGCTGCCCCGCAGTGAGTCAAGATCGATCCCGGCGCGCTCGAAGGCTTCCCAGGAGGTCTCCAGCAGCAGGCGCTGCTGGGGGTCCATCGACACGGCCTCACGCGGTGAGATGCCGAAGAAGCCGGGGTCGAACTCCGCGGCCTCGTGCAGGAAGCCGCCCCGGGTGGAGTAGGTCCTGCCCTGCCGGTCGGGGTCGGGGTCGTAGAGCCCCCGCGCGTCCCAGCCCCGGTCGGCGGGAAACTCGGAGATCACGTCCGCGCCGTCCAGCGCGAGCCGGATCAGCTCCTCCGGCGAGCCCGCCCCGCCGGGGTAGCGGCAGCTCATGCCGATGATGGCGATCGGGTCGTCGTCCGTGTCGGCTCCGGCGGGCGCGGTGGGCGCCGCCGCGGCCGGCCCCTCGGCGCCGCCCAGCGCGGCGGACTTCAGGAAGCCCGCCAGCGCGACGGCGTTCGGGTAGTCGAAGACCATGGTCGAGGGCAGGGTCAGCCCGGTGGCCGCGACGATACGGTTGCGCAGATCCACGGCGGTGACCGAGTCGAAGCCGATGTCCCGGAAGGCGCGCCGCTCGGGGAAGGACTCGGCGGAGGCGTGGCCCAGGACGGCGGCGGCTTCCGTACGGACCAGGGTGAGCAGCAGTCGTTCCTGCTCGGGGCCGGGCAGATCGTGCAGCCGCGCCGTGAGGTCGCTCATCTCCGGCCGTCCGCCGCTCTGTTCGGCGGTGCGGGTGAGCTGACGGGCGACCTCGGGCACCTCGTCGAAGAGGCGGGTGGGGCGACCGGCCGTGAAGACCGGGTAGTACGTGTCCCAGTCGATGTCCGTGAGCCCGATGACGGTCTCGTCGTCGTCCAGGACCGTGCCGAGACCGTTCAGCGCCAGCTGAGGATCGAGGTATTCGAGGCCGCTGCGGCGGATGTGGTGCGGGTCGGCCAGCTCGCGCTCGATGTCGTCGGGCCACTTGCCCCAGTGCACCGAGGTGGTACGCAGACCACGGGCGCGGCGGCTGACGGCGAGCGCGGAGAGATAGGCGTTGCCGGCGACATAGGCGGCGTGGTGGCCGCTCCCCCACATGCCGGCGGTGGACGAGTAGAGGATGAAGTCGTCGAGCTCCTCGTCGTCGAGGAGTTCGTCCAGGATCCGGGCGCCGGTGACCTTGGCGTGCACGACGTCGGAGAAGGACTCCATCGTGGTCTCGGCCAGGGTGTAGAGCTCGATGACGGCGGCGGTGTGGATGACCGTGCGTACGGTACGGCCCTCGGCCTTGAGGTCCGCGAGGAGCGCCGCGACGGCGTCACGGTCGGTCACATCGCAGGCGACAGCGGCGGCCTCGGTGCCCGACGCGGCCAGTTCCGCGACCAGTTCGGCCGCGCCCGGGGCCTCGATGCCCCGGCGGCTGGCGAGCACCACATGCTCGGCGCCCCGGCCGGCGAGCCAGCGGGCGAGATCGGGGGCGAGGGTGCCCGAGCCGCCGGTGACCAGTGTCGTACCGCGCGGTGTCCAGGTACGGGAGGGGCCCTGTCCGCCGGCTCCGGCGCGGACGATACGGCGGGTGAAGACGCCGGAGGGGCGGACGGCGAGCTGGTCCTCCTCGCCCAGCGCGCCCGCGAGGGCGGAGACCACGCGCCCGGCTGTGCGCTGGTCCAGTGTCGGTGGCAGATCGATGACGCCGCCCCACCGCCGGGGGTGTTCCAGGGCGGCGGTCCAGCCGACACCGGCGACCTGGGCCTGCACGGGGTGGGTGAGCGCGTCGGTACGGCCGGTGGAGACCGCGCCCCGGGTGAGGAACCAGAGCGGGGCCTCGATTCCGGCGTCGCCCAGGGCCTGGACCAGCGAGACGGTCAGGGCGAGTCCGAGGGTGAGGCCCGGATGGCGCTCGCCGCGCTCCTCGGCGGCGGCGAGCGTCGAGACGATGCCGGTGAACTCGCCGATTCCGGCCAGCCGTTCGGTGAGAGCGGCGCGGTCCGTATACGGCTCGTCCAGTTCCAGCCGGGTCACCTCGGCGCCCGCGCCCTCCAGCAGTGCGACGGTCTCGCTGTCGTCGGTGCCCACGGCGGACACGACGAGCCAGCCGCCGGTCAGCGACCGCTGCGGGACCGTGCTCACCGGCGACCAGGTCACCCGGTAGCGCCAGGAGTCGACGGTGGAGCGGTCGTTGCGGGACCTGCGCCAGGAGGAGAGCGCCGGCAGTACGGCGGCCACGGAATTCTCGTCCGTACGCAGCGCCGTGGTGAGCGCGGAGAGGTCTTCCCGCTCCACGGCCGCCCAGAACTCCGCGTCCAGCGGGTCGATGGCGTCGACCCGGTCGAGCACGGCGGGGATGTTCCAGAAACGCTCGTGCTGGAAGGCGTAGGTGGGCAGATCGGCCCGGCGGACATCCGTACCGGCGAAGAGTCCGGCCCAGTCGACCTCGACTCCGCGTACGAAGACCTCGGCGGCGGAGAGCAGGAAGCGCCCGAGCCCGCCCCGGTCGCGCCGCAGCGTGCCGGTGGCGACGGCCGGTTCGCCGTATGCCTCGGTCATGTCCTGTACCGACATGGTCAGTACGGGGTGCGAGCTGACCTCGATGAAGGCACGGTGTTCGTCGGCCAGCAGATCGCCGACCGCTTCGGCGAACCGCACTCTCTGGCGCAGATTGCGGAACCAGTAGCCCGCGTCCATCTGCTCGGTGTCCAGCCAGTCGCCGGTCACCGTGGAGAAGAAGGGGACGTCGCAGGCGCGCGGGGTGACCGGCGCCAGGACGTCGAGGAGTTCGGCACGCAGGTCCTCGACCTGCGCGGAGTGCGAGGCGTAGTCCACCGCGACCCGGCGGACCCGTACGTCCTCGGCCGTAAGCCGCTCCGACAGCTCGTCCAGCGCGCCGGGCTCACCCGAGACGACGACCGAGCGCGGCCCGTTGACGGCGGCCACCGACACCCGGCCCGACCAGGTCTCCAGCAGGCGCTCCACCTCGTCGACCGGCAGCGGGACGGACATCATCCCGCCGTGGCCGGCCAGCGTCCGGCCGATCGCCTGGCTGCGCAGCGCGACCACCCGGGCGCCGTCCTCCAGCGAGAGCGCGCCGGCGACCACGGCCGCAGCGATCTCGCCCTGTGAGTGGCCCACGACCGCCGCGGGCCGCACGCCGTGGGATCGCCAGAGGGCGGCGAGGGAGACCATCACGGCGAAGGACGCGGGCTGCACGACATCGACCCGCTCCAGCGACGGGGCGTCCGGTGCCCCGCGCAGCACGTCCTCCAGCGACCAGTCCACGAACTCGCCCAGAGCGGCGGCGCACTCACCGATCCGTGCGGCGAAGCGCGGTGACTCATCGAGCAGTTGGGCGCCCATGCCGACCCACTGCGAGCCCTGTCCGGGGAAGACGAAGACCGTCTTCCCCTGGACATCGGCCATGCCGGAGACGAGATCCGTCCAGGGCTGGCCGGTGCCCAGCGCCCGTGCTCCGGCGATGAGTTCGGCGCGGTCCGCGCCGACCACGACCGCGCGGTTCTCGAAGACCGAGCGCGACGAGAGGAGGGAGTGGGCGACATCGGCGGGCCGCGTCGACGGGTCGGTCTCCAGCCGGGCCACGAGCGCGCTCGCCTGGTCGCGTACCGCCGCCTCACCGCGGCCGGACACGATCCAGGGCACGGCGGGGCCCGCGAAGGCGGGAGGAGCGTCGTCTCCGTCTTCCGCTTCCGCCTCCGCCGGGGCCTGCTCCAGCAGGGCGTGGGCGTTGGTGCCGCTGATGCCGAACGACGACACCGCGCACCGGCGCGGCCGTCCCGTCTCCGGCCACTCGACGGCCTCGGTCAGCAGGCGTACCGCGCCCGAGGACCAGTCGACATGCGAGGAGGGGGTCCCCGCGTGCAGTGTTCTGGGCAGCACGCCGTTGCGCAGCGCCATCACCATCTTGATGACGCCCGCGACTCCGGCGGCGGCCTGGGTGTGCCCGATGTTCGACTTGAGCGAGCCGAGCCACAGCGGACGCTCCGGGTCGCGGTCCTGGCCATAGGTCGCCAGCAGCGCCTGCGCCTCGATCGGGTCACCGAGCCTCGTGCCCGTACCGTGCGCCTCCACCGCGTCCACATCGGACGGGGACAGCCCGGCCGTCGCCAGGACCTGACGGACCACTCGCTCCTGGGAGGGGCCGTTGGGGGCGGTGAGCCCGTTGGAGGCGCCGTCCTGGTTGACCGCGGAGCCGCGCAGCACCGCGAGGACCTGGTGCCCGTTGCGCCGGGCGTCCGAGAGGCGTTCCGCGACGAGTACGCCGACGCCCTCGCCCCAGCCCGTACCGTCCGCGTCGTCGGAGAAGGCCTTGCACCGTCCGTCCGGGGCCAGTCCGCCCTGCTTGCTGAACTCCACGAAGACGGAGGGCTCGGTGAGTACGGTGACGCCGCCGATGACGGCGAGCGAGGACTCGCCGTTGCGCAGCGACTGCGCCGCCACATGCAGGGCGACCAGCGACGACGAGCAGGCGGTGTCGACCGTGATGGCGGGCCCTTCGAGCCCCAGGGTGTAGGCGAGACGTCCCGACAGCACACTGGCCGCCGTGCCGGTCAGCGCGTGTCCCTGGAGTTCACCGGCCGCGGCGGCCGAGGGCGCTCCCCAGTGGTAGGCGCCCACGAACACCCCGGCCTGGCTGCCGCGCAGCGCGGTCGGGGCGATCCCGGACCGCTCCAGGGCCTCCCAGGTCACCTCAAGCAGCAGCCGCTGCTGGGGGTCCATGGCGATGGCCTCGCGCGGGGAAATACCGAAGAAGCCCGCGTCGAATTCGGCCGCCTCGTAGAGAAAGCCGCCTTCGTGGGTGGCGCTGTTCCCTTCACCGGTCCCGGTGAGCCGGTCGAGATTCCAGCCTCGGTCGGCGGGGAATCCCGATATGGCGTCGCCTCCGGACTCGACGAGTTCCCACAGGGCTTCCGGGGAACGTACGCCGCCGGGCAGCCGGCAGCTCATTCCGACGATGGCGATGGGCTCATTGTTCTTGAGCTCCAGTTCGCCGATGCGCTGCCGCGCGCGGCGGAGGTCGGAAGTGACCCGCCTCAAGTAGTCGACGACTTTGTCCTGCTGATCTTCTGGCACCGGTCCGTCCTCATCATCGGGTCGCGAACGAAAGCAACAATTCTCTATGTGGTTTCGAACTCTTCATCGATGATGTCGAGCAGTCTGTCGACCGACACCGTCTCGATGTCCTCGCCGGAAGTGCGCGGTGCGGAGGGCGTGGATTGTCGAAGGGTGGAGATGATTTTCTCCAGGCGGTCGGCGATCACCTGGCGTTCAAAACCGTCCGGCGACACCGACTGGATGACGGACTCGAACCGGGCGAGTTCGTCGTCCGCCGATCCCGTCGTCGGGGCGGCGGGTGCGGTGAGGATCGCCGCGAGATGGTCGGCGATCCGTACGGGCGTCGGGAAGTTGAAGACGAGCGTGCTGGGCAGTGTCCGGCCGGTGAGTACGCCGAGCCGGTCGCGGAGTTCGACGCCCGCGAGCGAGTCGAAGCCCATTTCCTTGAAGGCGTGCTGGGCGCCGATGGCGTCCGCGCCGCCATGGCCGAGCACCGCGGCGGCCTCGGTCCGTACGAGATCGAGCAGATACCGCGCCCGCTTGGCCTCGGGCATCTCCGCCAACTGCTTGACCAGGGTGGGGACGTCTCCGTCCCGTACGCCCGGCTTGGCCGCAGGCGGCCGGGTGGTGCGGGCGCCGGCGGACTGCGTACGGGCTCCGCGCCCGGGCGCCGCCGGGGCGGGCAGCAGCTCCTTCGCGGTCAGCGGGCGTACGCGCAGCGTCTCGACCGTGAGCACCGGGGTCCCGGCGAAGTCGGCGGCCGTCAGCTCCATCACACGGCCCTCGCCGTCACCACCGGCGCCGCCACCACCCTCACCGCCGTCATCGCGCGGGACGAGCCGTACGCGCAGCGCGGAGGCCCCGAAGGCGTGCAGGGACACCCCTCGCCAGCGGTCGGGAAGAGTGCCGTCGTCCGTCATGACGGCGTGCCGGGCCGCGTCCAGCAGGGCGGGGTGGAGTCCGTACGCCTCCGCGTCCGCCACCTCGGCGGGCAGGGCGATCTCGGCGAAGGTCTCGGCGCCGCGCCGCCACAGTGCCCGCAGGCCCTGGAAGACCGGGCCGTAGTCGAAGCCGCGGTCGGCGAGGTGTTCGTAGTGGTCCGCCAGGTCCACCGGCTCGGCGCCCTCGGGCGGCCAGGCTCCCGTACCGAAGCCGAGGTCCTGTCCGGTCGATCTACGTGGATCAGGCCGCGGCGTCCGGCGCGTGCGATCGCAAGGCGGAGGATCGCCCGTGTACTGCACGTACTCGGGCGACTCCGACAACGCGGCGAGCGGGCGTGCCTGGCGTCGCGGACCCGCGAAGATCGGCCGGACAGGACCTAGGTCCGCGGCGGTGCGCGGCTCGCCGGCGACCGGGGTCAGGACGCCGGTCGCGTGCTGGGTCCATGGCTCGTGGACGGCGCCCTCCGGCCTGGAGTGGACGGTGACGGTGCGCCAGCCGATGCCGTCCGCCGTGCTCAGGCGTACTTGCAGCCGTACGGAGCCGTGCTCGGGCAGGACGAGCGGTTCGGTGAGGGTCAGTTCCTCGATCCGGTCGCAGCCCGTCTCGTCGCCGGCCCGGATCGCCAGCTCCAGCAGGGCGGTTCCCGGCAGCGTGATCCGCCCGGCGATCGCGTGCTGGGCCAGCCAGGGGTGGGTGCGGGTGGAGAGCCGCCCGGTGAACACCAGGCCCTCGCCGTCGGCGAGTTCGAGGGTGGCGCCGAGCAGGGGGTGTCCGGTGGCGCCCGCGCCCTGGTGGCCCGCGCCGGCCGCCGGCGGGGCCGGCCAGAAGCGCTCGTGCTGGAAGGCGTAGGTGGGCAGTTCGACCCGGCGGGCGGCGGTGTCCGCGAAGAAGGCCCGCCAGTCGACCGGGACTCCGGCGGTGTGCAGCCGGCCCAGTGTGGCGACGAGGGCGGCTTCCTCCGTACGGTCCTTGCGCAGTGCGGGTACGACGGTCATGGGCCGGGCGGCCTCGCCGAGGCTGTCCTTGGCCATCGCGGAGAGCACGCTTCCGGGGCCCAGCTCCAGCAGGACGTCCACGTGCTCGTCACGTAGCGCCGTGACGCCGTCGGCGAAGCGCACGGCCTGGCGTACATGCCGCACCCAGTAGTCGGGGGTGGCCAACCGTGCGCCGGCCAGGTCGCCGGTGAGGTTCGAGACGACCGGTACGGCCGGCTCGTGGAAGGTGAGGTTTTCCACGACGCGACGGAAATCCGCGAGCATCGGGTCCATCAGCGGCGAGTGGAAGGCGTGCGACACCGACAGCCGGTTCGTCTTGCGCCCCAGGCCGGTGAAGTGCGCGGCGATCTCCAGGACCGCGGTCTCCTCGCCCGCGACGACGACGGACGCGGGCCCGTTGACGGCGGCGATGGAGATCCGGTCCGCGCGGCCCGCGAGCAGCGGAAGGGTCTCGTCCTCGGTGGCCTGTACGGCGATCATCGCGCCGCCCGTGGGCAGCGCCTGCATCAACCCGGCGCGCGCGGCGACCAGTCGGCAGGCGTCGGCCAGCGAGAACACCCCGGCCACATGCGCGGCCGTGATCTCGCCGATCGAGTGGCCGCCGACCACGGCGGGGCGCACGCCCAGGGACTCCATCAGCCGGAACAGCGCCGTCTCGACGGCGAACAGCGCGGGCTGGGTCCAGCCGGTGAGGTTCAGCGTCTCCGGGTCGTCGCCCCACATCACCTCACGCAGCGGCCGGCCGAGATGTCCGTCCAGCTCGGTCAGTACCTCGTCGAGGGCGCGGGCGAAGACCGGGAAGCGTGTGTACAGTCCGCGCCCCATGCCCAGGCGCTGGCTGCCCTGACCGGAGAAGAGAATCGCGGTGGTGCCGTCGCCCGCCTCCCCGCGGGCGGCTTCGGTGACGCCCTCGCCGTCCGCGAGCAGTACGGCCCGGTGCCGCAGCGCGGCCCGGCCGGTCGCCAGGGAGTAGCCGATGTCGGCCGGCGCGAGGCCGGGGGCGCCGGCCACGAAGTCCGTGAGCCGGGCCAGTTGGTCCTTCAGCGCGGCTTCGGTCCTGGCCGAGACCGGCCAGGGCACCACGGCGGGGGCGGTGCCGTGCACGGGAGCGTACGGGGCCGGTTCGCCCGTGTCCGGGGCCTGTTCGACGATCAGATGCGCGTTGGTGCCGCTGATGCCGAACGACGACACGCCCGCGCGCCGGGGCCGGCCGTCCGCGTGCCACGGGACCGGCTCGGTCAGCAGCTCGACGGCGCCGCCCGACCAGTCCACCTGGGAGGTCCGCTTGTTCACATGGAGGGTGCGCGGCATCAGTCCGTGGCGCATGGCCATCACCGTCTTGATGAAGCCCGCGACCCCGGCCGCCGCCTGGGCATGCCCGATGTTCGACTTGAGGGAGCCGAGCCGCAGCGGGTGTCCGGGGGCACGGTCGCGGCCGTAGGTGGCGAGCAGCGCCTGCGCCTCGATCGGGTCGCCCAGCTTCGTACCGGTGCCGTGTGCCTCGACCAGATCGATATCGGCGCCGGTGAGGCCCGCGTCGGCGAGCGCCTGACGGATGACGTTCTCCTGCGCCCGGCCGCTCGGGGAGGTCAGTCCGTTGGACGCGCCGTCCTGGTTGATGGCGCTGCCACGGATGACGGCGAGTACGGAGTGCCCGTGGGCGCGCGCGTCGGAGAGGCGTTCCAGTACGACGATGCCGACGCCCTCGGCCCACGCGGTGCCGTCCGCGTCGTCGGAGAACACCTTGCAGCGTCCGTCGGGGGCCAGCCCGCCCTGCCGGGAGTAGCCGACGAAGCCGACCGGGGTGGACATCACGGTGACGCCGCCGGCCAGCGCCATCGTGCACTCCCCCGCGCGCAGGGAGCGCGCGGCCCAGTGCAGGGCGACCAGCGAGGAGGAGGAAGCGGTGTCGACGGTAACCGCCGGCCCTTCGAGACCGAGGGTGTAGGCGAGCCGTCCGGACGCGACGCTGGGTGAGAGTCCGGTCATGGCGTGGCCCGCCAGGTCTTCCCCGGACCGCTCGGTGACGGTGGCGTAGTCCTGGCCGTTGGTGCCGACGAACACGCCGGTGCGGCTGCCGTTGAGCGCGTACGGATCGATCCCGGCCCGTTCGACGGCCTCCCAGGCGGTTTCGAGCACCAGCCGCTGCTGCGGGTCCGTGGACACCGCCTCGCGGGGTGACATCCCGAAGAACGCGGCGTCGAAGTCGGCCGCGTCGTGCAGGAATCCGCCGTGGCGGGTCACACTGCGGCCCGGTCCCTCGCCGGCCAGCGCGTCCAGATCCCAGCCGCGGTCCGCCGGGAAGCCGGAGATCGCGTCACGGCCGTTCAGGACCAGCTCCCACAGCTCCTCGGGGGAGCGCACCCCTCCCGGACAGCGGCATGCCATCCCGACGACCACTACCGGGTCTTCGTCGGCTCCGATCGTCATGACGTTGCACACCCCTAGGAAAGTCGGGCCTCGGACACCTCTCCGTGCCGGATCGTATGGGCGTCAAGGCTGTACTTTTCCCTAAGGAATTCAGCGGCCCCCGGCGGAAGACTAGGGATTCTCCGGAGCGTGGTGTGAGACCAAGTAACTGTTCCGCTTCATCGCGCGGCGCGGCCACCCGGCGACCGGCCGTGTGGGTACCTGTGGCACCGAACGCTCCGGCTGCCACTTCCGAAGGGTGTTGTCCATGGGCTCGATTCGGCGGCCGATCCTGTTCGTCAGCTATGCCGAAAGCGGTCTTCTCAACCCGCTTCTCGTACTGGCGGAGGAATTGTCCCGCCGCGGGGTGGAGGATCTGTGGTTCGCCACCGACGAAAAGGGGCGCTCCGATATCGGGGCGGCCAAAGTGGGAACGCCCGTGGAGTTCGCTTCACTGGGCGGTGTGGTGTCTCAGATGTCGGCCGTCACCTGGGACGACGAGACCTATCGGGAGGTGACCCAGCGTTCGCGGTTCAAGGCGCATCGCGCGGTCATCAAGCACTCCTTCGCCCCGGAGTCGCGGGTGGAGAAGTACAAGCGCCTCGAAGCCATTGTGGATGAGGTGAAGCCGGCCCTGATGGTCATCGAGTCGATGTGCCAGTTCGGGCACGAGCTGGCCATCACGAAGAAGATTCCCTTCGTGCTGGGCGTGCCGTTCGTGCCGAGCAATGTGCTCACCTCGCATGTGCCGTTCGCCACGTCGTACACGCCGGGCGGCTTCCCGGTGCCGCACTCGGGGCTGCCGCTGGACATGACGTTCGCTCAGCGGGTGGAGAACCAGCTGTTCCGGCTGCGGACGCTGGGGATGTTCATGACGTCCTCGATGCGCAAGGTGGTCGAGGAGGACAACCGGATCCGCACCGAGCTGGGGATCGCGCCCGAGGCGCGCCAGATGATGGCCAGGATCGACCATGCCGAGATGGTGCTCTGCTACTCGGTGCCCGAGCTGGACTATCCGTTCCCGATGCCGGAGAAGATGCGGCTGGTGGGCGCGATGGTGCCGCCGCTGCCGCAGGCGCCGGAGGACGACGGGCTGTCCGACTGGCTCGACGCCCAGGAGTCCGTGGTCTACATGGGGTTCGGCACGATCACCCGGCTGACCAGGGAACAGGTCGGCGCGCTGGTGGACGTGACGCGGCGGCTGGCGGGCAAGCACGCGGTCCTGTGGAAACTGCCCAAGGAGCAGCAGGAGTTGCTGCCGCACCGGGACGAACTGCCGGACGGTCTGCGGATCGAGAACTGGGTCCCGTCCCAGCTGGATGTGCTGGCCCATCCGAACGTCAAGGTCTTCTTCACCCACGCCGGCGGCAACGGCTACCACGAGGGACTGTACTTCGGTAAGCCGCTGGTGGTGCGTCCGCTCTGGGTCGACTGCGACGACCAGGCGATCCGCGGCCAGGACTTCGGGGTCAGCCTGACCCTCGACCGTCCGGAGACCGTCGATCCGGATGATGTGTTCGACAAGCTCACGCGGGTGCTCGACGACAGCGCGTTCCGTGAGCGCGCCGAGCACTTCGCGGAGCTGCTGCGCGCCGCGGGCGGCCGGTCCGCCGCCGCGGATCTGATTCTGGGCCTTCCGGCCCTCACCGAGCCCGCTCCCGCCACCGACTGATCGAGGCCTTCCATGTCATACACCCATCCTGTGTCCAAGCCCTGGCTCGGCGGGCGTGAGCTCGAATATGTGACGGACGCCGTCAGCGACGGCTGGATCTCCTCGCAGGGGCCCTACGTCCGCAAGTTCGAGAGCGAGTTCGCCGACTACAACGGGAGTGCGTACGGCGTCGCCTGCTCGTCCGGTACGACGGCGCTCACGCTGGCTCTGCGCGCCCTCGGAGTCGGCCCGGGCGACGAGGTGATCGTTCCCGAGTTCACGATGATCGCGACGGCGTGGGCGGTGACCTACACCGGTGCCACGCCTGTCTTCGTGGACTGCGGGGACGATCTCAATATCGATGTCTCGCTCATCGAGGAGAAGATCACCCCCCGCACCAAGGTGATCATGCCGGTGCACATCTACGGCCGCCGCTGCGACATGGACAAGATCATGGATCTGGCCCATGAGTACAACCTGCGGGTCGTGGAGGACTCCGCCGAGGCGCACGGCGTGCGGCCGGTCGCCGACATCGCCTGCTTCTCGCTCTTCGCCAACAAGATCATCACCGCTGGTGAGGGCGGTATCTGTCTCACCGACGACCAGCACCTCGCCGATCAGATGGCGCATCTGCGGGCGATGGCCTTCACCAAGGACCACAGCTTCCTGCACAAGAAGCTGGCCTACAACTTCCGTATGACGAGCATGCAGGCGGCCGTCGCCCTGGCGCAGACCGAGCAGTTGGACACGATCCTGGAGACCCGCCGGGAGATCGAGCGGCGGTACGACGAGGGCCTGAGCGGTATCGACGGGATCACGCTGATGCCGCCGCGCGATGTGCTGTGGATGTATGACCTGCGGGCCGAACGCCGGGAGGAGCTGCGGGACTTCCTCGCCGACGAGGGCATCGAGACACGGCTCTTCTTCAAGCCGATGAGCCGGCAGCCCGGTTACCTCCACCCCGACTGGCCCTCGCTGAAGGCCAGCCGCTTCAGCGAGGACGGCTTCTACCTCCCGACCCACACCGGGCTCACCGCGGAGGACCAGGAGTTCATCACGGGAAAGATCCGCAAGTTCTACGGCGGCTAGGGCGTGTGACCTGCGACCTGTGACGTTCCGATCCCCAGGGGAATTGAGAAGATGACGACTACCGACAGGTGCCCGGTCGCCTTCCCGCTGCGGCGGCCCGGCCGGACCTTTCCGCCACCGGAGTACCAGGACTTCCGCGAGCAGGACGGACTGGTGCGCACGACGCTGCCCTCCGGCGTCCAGGTGTGGCTGGTGACCCGGCACGAAGACGTGCGTACGGTCCTCACCGATCCGCGGATCAGCTCCAACCCCTCGCATCCGGGCTTCCCCCGGGCGGCGAAGACCGGCGGGGTCCCGTCCCAGGACGAGGTGCCCGGCTGGTTCGTGGCACTGGACCCGCCGGAGCACGGGCGGTTCCGCAAGACGCTGATTCCCGAGTTCACCGTCCGCAAGGTCAGGGAGATGCGGCCGGCCATCCAGCAGATCGTCGACGAGCGTATCGACGCGATGCTCGCGGCGGGGAACACCGCCGATCTGATCGCGGACTTCGCGCTGTCCGTGCCGTCCCTGGTCATCTCCAGTCTGCTCGGGGTGCCCAACGCCGACCGGGACTTCTTCGAGACCAAGACCCGGGTGCTGGTGACGCTCACCTCCACGGACGAGCAGCGGCAGGCGGCGTCCATGGCGCTGCTGCGCTATCTCAACCGGCTGATCACCATCAAGCAGAAGCGGCCGGGCGACGATCTGATCAGTCAGCTCCTGGCCGAGGGGACGCTGAGCAAGCAGGAACTGTCCGGTGTGTCGATGCTGCTGCTGATCGCCGGGCACGAGACGACGGCGAACAACATCGGACTCGGTGTGGTCACGCTGCTGTCCAACCCGCGGTGGATCGGCGACGAGCGGGCGGTGGAGGAGCTGCTGCGCTACTACTCGGTCGCCGATCTGGTCGCCTTCCGGGTGGCCGTCGAGGATGTCGAGATCGGCGGGCAGCTCATCAGGGCGGGCGAGGGCATCATCCCGCTGGTCGCCGCGGCCAACCACGACGGGACCGTCTTCGACCGCCCCGACGAGTTCGACCCGAGCAGGTCCGCCCGTTCGCATGTGGCGTTCGGGTACGGAGT
The DNA here is from genome assembly GCF_042789485.1 of Streptomyces sp. NPDC056835. Lineage (NCBI taxonomy): Bacteria > Bacillati > Actinomycetota > Actinomycetes > Kitasatosporales > Streptomycetaceae > Streptomyces > Streptomyces sp. NPDC056835. Next base: position 338,755 of record NZ_JBHUBB010000003.1, on the reverse strand, counting down.
GCACCAGTGCCTCGGCCAGAACCTGGTCAGGGTCGAGATGGACATCGCCTACCGGACGCTGTTCGAGCGGATCCCGACGCTGGAACTGGCCGTGCCGGTGGAGGAGTTGCCGCTCAAGTACGACGGAGTGCTGTACGGGCTGCACGCCCTGCCCGTCCGCTGGTAGACCGGGCGACGCCCGCACGACCGCAGGAAACCGACGGAGGAATGATGGTTCACATCAGCGTGGACACCGAACGCTGTGTGGGAGCGGGGCAGTGCGTGCTGTCGGCTCCCGATGTCTTCGACCAGGACGATTCCGGGATCGTCCTGGTCCTGGAGGAGCCGGCGGACGAGCCGGGGCGGGAGGCCGCACGGCAGGCGGGGCTGATCTGCCCGTCCCAGGCGATCACCGTGAAGGAAGACTGAGCGGCGGACTCGCGCCCACAACGGGCTCTGCCCCCACCGGCGGTGGGGGCAGAGCCCGTTGTGCCGTCCGGCCGGGACCGGCCGTGCTACCAGGTGACCGGCAGTTCGGTGAGCCCGGACGAGAGCTGGCCGCCCAGCACCTGAAGCTCCTCGACCGGGAGGGCCAGGCGCAGCTCGGGCAGGCGCGTGAAGAGCAGGGTGTACGCCGTCTTCAGCTGCATACGGGCCAGCGGCGCGCCTATGCAGTGCCACATCCCGTGGCCGAACGTCAGATGCGGGTTGGGCGAGCGGGTGATGTCGAACAGCTCGGGGTCGTCGAAGACCTGGGTGTCGAAGTTGGAGAGGGTGAAGTCGAGCAGGACCAGATCACCGAATCGAATGGTGGCCCCGCCGATCTCGACGTCCTCGGTGGCGTACCGAGGCAGCACCGAGCCGCCCGCTTTCGCCGAGCGCAGGATCTCCTCCACGGCGCCCGACATCAGCTTCGGGTCCCCCAGCGCCGCGTCGCGCTGCTCGGGGTAGAGGGTGAACAGCACCACTCCGAGGTCGATATGGCTGGCGACGGCCTCCAGGCCGGCGAAGAGCACTCCGGCGGCTATCGGCCCGATGCGCTCGTCCGAGGGCTCGTTCACGCACAGCCGGGAGATCACATCGTCGCCGGGCTCGGCCCTCTTACGGCCCGCCAGCTCCACCAGATAGCCGAAGAGGTCCTGCTGTCCGCCCTGGACGGTGTTCGGGTCGTCCAGCCCGCCCATCCGGGACAGCAGGGTGACGAGCAGGCCCCGGTCCTCGGCGGGCACACCGATGAGTTCGCCGAGCACGGACAGCGAGAACGGCAGGGAGAACCCGCCGTGCAGATCGGCGGGCGGCCCCTGGGCGATGAAGCTCTCCAGCAGGCCTTCCGCGATGGCCTCGACCTTCGGCATCAGATTGAGCACGCGCCGGGCCGAGAAGTTCGGGGTGAGCATCGCGCGGGTCTCGGTGTGCAGCTTCCGCGCCAGCTCGGCGTCGTCGGAGACGAGCATGTCCAGGAACGGGTTCTGGACATAGCGCGGGGCGTTCGCCGGGTCGGGGTGCGCACGGGCCAGCCGCTCGTCACGGAGCAGTTCCTTGAGTTCGGCGTGGCGGGTCACCAGCCATCCCTCGTCGCCTGCGGGGGTGCGCACCTTGCAGACGGGGCTCCGGGTCTGGAGTTCGCGCAGCAGCGGGCTCAGCCGCAGCACGGTGGGCGGCACGCCCCTGAGCGACGGCAGCTCTTGGGATGTGGTCATGGGGGGTCTCTCCTCTGGACGGTCGGACGGTGGTGCGCGGGTCCGTTGTTCCCCGGGGCCCGTTACCTGTGGGGCGGGACCGGGCGGGGCGGCCTCGTACGACCGCCGCCCCGCCCGGCCCCGCCAGGGGCTTACGCCTCGCCGGCGGGCAGGCCGCCGAGCCACTCCTCGATGGTCCGCGCCGTCAGCGCGGAGTGCTCCTTGGCGAGGGACAGATGGTTGGCCTGGATCTCGCGGATGTCGTCCGCGGGGACGCCGGCGGTGTCGAACAGGAAGCCGTCCAGCGACTCCACGCACCGGACCAGCATCGTCGGCGCGGTGGTGGGCACCGTTTCGATGTCGGTCATCGCCATGAACCAGTGCGCCATCGCGGAGAGCCTGGCGCTGTTCAGCGTCACCGACGGCGAGTCGATGTCGGCCAGGTAGTACCGGGTGGTCCTGTCGAGGTCCTTGCCCTCGCCCGGCTGGTACTTGATGCTCGCGGTGTCCAGCAGGATCACCGCTTCGGGGCGGATGCCCCAGGTCTCCTCCAGTACGCCCGCGGCCAGATAGGCGAGCGAGCCGCCCGTCGAGTGGCCCACCAGGACGAAGGGTTCGCCGTCGCTGGCGTGCAGGGCGCTCTCCGCGACGATACGGGCCGCGGCCTCGCTCGTGGCCGGCAGCAGCTCACCGGGGGCGAACCCCATGAGCGGCAGGGCGGAGACATGCCGCTTGCCGCGGAAGTGCGCCGCGATGCGCGCGTACTGGTGTACGCCGCCGGTGGCGCCCGGGGCGCTGACGAAGACCAGCCGGGGGCTGCTCGGACCGTCCGCCAGGACGACGGGCGCCGACAGTTCCTCCAGGTCGGCGGGGGTCTCGAAGGTGGGGCGGGTGTTGGCGACGGCCTTGAGCATGCGCATGCCCTCGACCATCTTTCCGGCCTGCACCGCCGCGTAGAACAGGCCCTCCAGTGTCTCGTCCGGGTTCTGGGTGCCACGCGCGGCGGCGGGAGCTCCGGCGGCGGTGCCCGGGGTGCCGGGGGCGAGCTGCCCGGCCAGCTCCCCGTGGAGCCAGCGGGCGAGCTTCACGGGGGTCGCGTTGTCGAAGACCACCGAGCTCGGCAGCCGCAGCCCAAGCGCCTCGGCGAGCTGGTTGCGCAGCCCGACGGAGACCAGTGAGTCGAACCCCAGCTCCAGGAAGCCGCGTTCGGGGTCGACACCGCTCGGGTCGGGGTGGCCGAGGAGCGCGGCGGAGTAGCCCACCACCAGCTCGGTGAGCAGGCTCTCCTGCTCGGCCGCGGCCAGGTGCCGCAGCCGCTCGCGCAGGGTGACCGGCGAGCGGTCGGCCGCGGCGGCGGAGCGGCGGGTACGGGGTACCAGCTCCCGCCACAGCGCCGGCAGGGCCTGCTGTTCCTGGAGTCCGGCGACATTGATCCGGGTCGGCACCACCGTGGCCCGGTTCCGGACGAGCGCGGCGTCGAAGAGCGCCAGGCCCTGGTCGATGGCCAGCGGCGGCATACCGCCCCGGGCCATCCGCTCCAGGTCGGCGGTGCTGACATGGCTGGTCATGCCGCTGCCCCGGCCCCAGGGTCCCCAGGCGAGGGAGACCGCGGGCAGACCCTCGCTCCTGCGGTGCTGGGCGAGAGCGTCCAGGTAGGCGTTGGCCGCGGCGTAGTTGCCCTGGCCGGGGCCGCCCAGCACACCGGAGACGGAGGAGTACAGCACGAAGGCGGCCAGATCGAGATCGCGGGTCGCCTCGTGCAGATACCAGGCGGCGTCCACCTTCGGCCGCAGTACGCGCTCCAGCAGCTCCGGCGTCAGTGAGCCGGTCAGCGCGTCGCCCAGCACACCGGCGGTGTGGACGACGGCGGTCAGCGGGCGCTCCTCGGGCACCCCGGCGATCAGCGCGGTCACCGACTCCCGGTCGCCCAGGTCGCAGGAGACCACGGAGACTTCGGCGCCCCGCTCGGCCAGCGCGGCGAGCAGTTCCGGCACGCCCGGGGCCTCCTGGCCGCTCCTGCTGGCCAGCAGGAGATGGCGTACGCCGTGCTCGGCGACCAGATGGCGCGCCAGTTCCTTGCCGAGGCCACCGGTTCCGCCGGTGATCAGTACGGTGCCCTCGGGGTCCCAGGGGCGCGCCGCGCCGTCCGTCGCGGGCGTCTCGTCGATCTCGGGCAGCCGGGTGAGCCGGCCGGCCCTGACCGTGTGGGAGCGGACGACCAGCTGCTGTTCGTCGAGGCCGAGCAGACCGGGCAGGACGCCCGCCGACAGGAACGTGTCGTCCATGTCGACCAGCAGGAAGCTGCCGGGGTTCTCGGTCTGCGCGGACCGTACGAGGCCCCAGACGGCGGCGGCGGCCACGTCCTTGACGTCCTCGCCGTCGACGGCGACGGCGCCCCGGGTGACGAAGACCAGCCGTGCGCGGGACAGCGACGGTTCGTTCAGCCACTCCTGGAGGAGGCCGAGCGCGAAGGTGGTGAGGGCGCGCACCGACTCGGGTCCGGCCGCCGCCGGGTCGCCGACCACCGGCACCAGGAAGACATCGGGGGCGACACCGCTGTCGCCGACCGCGCCGGTCAGGGACTCCGCGTACGCGCTGACGGTCTCGTCGGCGCGGTGCATCGCGTAGCCCAGGTCGAGTTCGTCGACGCCGACGACCGCCCAGCGGGTGCCGGTGGCGGCCACCGGCTCGGGGACGGGCACCCAGTCGAGTGTGAGGAACGAGCCGCGCTCGATGCCGCCGGTCGTGGAAGCGGCCTGCCGGGGCTCGCCGGAGGGCGGGCCCAGAACGAGCGAATCGACCGAGAGCACCGGGGCGCCCGTCGTGTCGACCGCGCTCAGCGCCACCTCCTGCGGGCCGGTCGCGGTGATCCGTACGCGCAGGGCGGAAGCCGACGCGGCGTGCAGGGTCAGTCCGCTCCAGGACACCGGGACGGCGGCGGGCGCGCCGTCGGGGTCGAGGAAGCCCGCCGCGCGGGCGGCGGCGTCCAGCAGCGCCGGGTGGATGCCGAACGCGCCGGCGTCCTCGGCCACCGGGGGCAGCGCCACCTCGGCGTAGATCTCGCCCTCGCGCCGCCAGCCGCCCGACAGGCCCTGGAACACGGGCCCGTAGGCCAGGCCGGCTCCGGTGAGCCGTTCGTACAGTCCGTCCAGGGCGACCGGCCTGGCGTCGCGCGGCGGCCAGACGGCGGTGTCGAATCCGCCGGTCTCCTCGGCCTGTCCGGCCGTCGTGAGCACACCTCGGGCGTGCGGAGTCCAGCCGTCCGTGTCGCGGTCGGCGGGGCGGGAGTGCACTGTGAGCGCCCGGTTGCCGGAGTCGTCCGGCGCGCCCACCCGTACCTGCACCGTGACCGCGTCGCGACCGGTCAGTACGAGAGGGGCGGACAGGGTCAGTTCCGCCACGCGGTCCAGGCCCGCCTGGTCGCCGGCCCGGATCGCCAGCTCCGCGAAGGCCGCGCCGGGCAGCACGATCCGGCCGGAGATCCGGTGGTCGGCGAGCCAGGGATGCGACTGCGCCGACAGCCTGCCGGTGAGCACGATCTCGTCCGACCCGGCGATCGTGACGGTGGCGCCGAGCAGCGGATGCCCGGCGGCCACCAGGCCGAGACCCGAGGCGTCGCCGCTGACCGCGCGGACCGTGGGCCAGTACCGCTCGCTCTGGAAGGCGTACGTCGGCAGCTCCACCCGGCGCGCGCCCGTACCGGCGAACAGCTGGGCCCAGTCCACCGCGACACCGCGGGTGTACAGCCCGGCGAGCGCGGTGACGGCCGCGGTCTCCTCGGGCCGGTCCTTGCGCAGGACCGGCAGCGCCGTCACGGCCGGGTCCTGGACGGATTCCGTTACGAGGGCGGAGAGCACGGCGTCCGGGCCCAGTTCCAGGAAGGTCCGTACGCCGCGCCCGGCGAGCGCGCGCACACCGTCGCCGAACCGTACGACCTCGCGGACATGGCGCACCCAGTAGCCGGGGTCGGTGAGTTCGCCGGTGGTGGCCACCTCGCCGGTCAGGTTCGAGACGACCGGTACGGACGGCTCCTGGAAGGCCAGGCCCGCCACGACCGCGCGGAACGCGTCGAGCATGGGTTCCATCAGCGGCGAGTGGAACGCGTGGCTGACGGCGAGCCGGGTGGTCTTGCGGCCCTCGTCCGCCAGCCGGGCCGCGAGGTCGAGCACCGCGGTCTCGTCGCCGGAGACTACCACCGCGTCGGGACCGTTGACCGCGGCGACCGACACACGGTCGGTCAGCAGGGGCGTGATCTCGTCCTCGGTGGCCCGTACGGCGACCATGGCGCCACCGGCGGGCAGCGCCCGCATCAGCCGGGCCCGCGCGGCGACCAGCCGGCAGGCGTCCTCCAGCGAGAACACCCCGGCCACATGCGCGGCCGTGATCTCGCCGACGGAGTGCCCGGCGAGGAAGTCCGGTGTGACGCCCCAGGAGCTGACCAGCCGGTACAGCGCCACCTCGACGGCGAACAGCGCGGGCTGGGTGAAGCCCGTGTCGTTCAGCGCGTCCGCGTCCTCGCCCCAGATCACCTCGCGCAGCGGACGGTCCAACTCCCCGTCCAGCAGGGCCAGTACGGCGTCCAGGGCCTCCGCGAAGACGGGGAAGCGCGCGTACAGCTCCCGGCCCATCCCGACGCGCTGCGAGCCCTGGCCGGAGAAGAGCACGGCGAGCGCGCCCTTGCCGGGGACCCCGCGCGCCACCTCGACGGGCGCCCCGTCCTCGGCGTCCGCGGTGGCCAGCAGCACCGCGCGGTGCTCGAACGCGGTACGGGTCGTGGCGAGCGAGAAGCCGAGGTCGAGCGGGTCGCCGCCGCGCGCGTGCGCGAAGGCGCGGATCCGGTCGAGCTGCGCGTCGAGCGCGGCCCCGCCGCGGCCCGACACCGGCCAGGGCACGGCCTTCGGCGTGACGCCGGGCGCGGGCCCGGGCTCGTCCGCCGCCTCGGCGGGCGGCGCCTGCTCGATGAGCACATGCGCGTTGGTGCCGCTGATGCCGAACGACGACACCCCGGCGCGCCGCACCCGGTCGCTCTCCGGCCACGTCACCGGCTCGGTCAGCAGCCGTACGTCACCGGCCGTCCAGTCCACATGCGAGGAGGGCGCGTCCACGTGCAGCGTCCGGGGCAGCACGCCGTTGCGGAGCGCGAGCACCATCTTCATCACCCCCGCGACGCCCGCCGCCGCCTGGGTGTGTCCGATGTTCGACTTGACCGCGCCGAGCCATAGCGGACGGTCCGGTTCGCGGTCCTGGCCGTAGGTGGCGAGCAGGGCGCCCGCCTCGATCGGGTCACCCAGCGTCGTGCCCGTACCGTGCGCCTCGACCGCGTCCACATCGGACGGGGAGAGTCCGGCGCCGGCCAGCGCCTGGCGGATCACCCTTTGCTGGGAAGGGCCGTTGGGCGCGCTCAGACCGTTGGACGCGCCGTCCTGGTTGACCGCGCTGCCGCGCAGCACCGCGAGAACCGGGTGTCCGTTGCGCTGGGCGTCTGACAGCCGCTCGACGACCAGCAGACCCGCGCCCTCGGACCAGGCGGTGCCGTCCGCCGCGTCGGAGAACGCCTTGCAGCGCCCGTCGGCGGCCAGTCCTCCCTGCACGCTGAATCCGGCGAAGCTGGAGGAGGTGGCCATCACGGTCACCCCGCCGGCCAGCGCCAGTGAGCATTCGCCGTTGCGTACCGCCTGCGCGGCGAGGTGCAGGGTCACCAGCGAGGACGAGCACGCGGTGTCGAGCGTGACCGCGGGGCCTTCGAGTCCGAGGACGAAGGACAGCCGGCCCGACATGACGCTCGCCGCGAGGCCGTTGCCCGCGTAGCCGCCCATGTCGTCACGCGAGGCGAGCACCAGGTGCGCGTAGTCCTGGGAGTTGGTGCCGACGAACACGCCGGTCCTGCTGCCGCGCAGGGTGGCCGGGTCGATGCCGGAGCGCTCGATGGCCTCCCAGGCCACCTCCAGGAGGAGTCGCTGCTGCGGGTCCATGGCAAGGGCCTCGCGTGGCGAGATGTCGAAGAATCCCGGGTCGAACCGCGGCGCGTCGTGGACGAAGCCGCCCTCCTGGGTGGCGCTGCGTCCCTCTCCGTCACCGGCGAGCGCGTCCAGGTCCCAGCCGCGGTCCTCGGGGAATCCGGAGATGGCGCCGCAGCCTTCGGCGAGCAGTTCCCACAGGTCCTCGGGGGACCGGACCCCGCCGGGGAACCTGCATCCCATCCCGACGATCGCCACCGGTTCGTGGCGGCCGGATTCGGCCTCTTCGAGTCGTTGGCGGGTCTGGTGCAGATCCGTCGTGACCCACTTCAGGTAATCGACGAGTTTCTTTTCGTCCGGCATCGTCCGTGAACCTTCCTCAGATGTATCGCGTGCGAAGGGAGTGGGCCCCTGTCAGGAATCCGTTGACCTGCCGAGCTCGTTGTCGATGAAGGCGAGGATCTCGTCGGCGCTCGCGGCCTCGATCCGTTCGGTGACCACGGCCGCGCCGGTCTCCGGGGCGGCTCCGTCCCACCGCGCGAGGAGCCGGCGCAACCGTCCGGCGACCCCGGTCCTGGTGACCTCGTCGAGTTCGCCGTCGGTGAGCGCGGCCTCCAGCTGGTCGAGCACCGCGAGCGGCGAGCCGTCCGTGCCGGAGGTGTCCGCGCCGAACAGCGCCGGCGTCAGATGCCCGGCGACGGCGAGCGGCGTGGGGTGGTCGAACACGAGGGTGGCGGAGAGCCGTACGCCCGTGGCAGCCGTCAGCCTGGTGCGCAGCTCCACCGCCATCAGCGAGTCGAAGCCCAGCCGGCTGAAGTCCCGGTCGGCCGGGACGGCGTCCGGGGTGGGGTGTCCCAGTACGGCGGCGGTCTCGGTCCGTACCAGCTCCACCAGGGCGGTTTCCCGCTCCCGAGCGTTCAGTCCTTCCAGGCGCCGGGCCAGGCCGGTGGCACGGCTCCGGGTGGCGGCCGTGCGGCGCTTGGTGCGCAGCAGTCCGCGCAGGAGCGCGGGGACCTCGGCCACCTCGGGCGCGGTCTCCGGGCCCGCGCCGACGGCGATCCGTGCGGGCACGACCAGTACCTCGTCGCGGGCGCTCGCCGCGTCGAACAGCGCGAGGCCCTGGTCCACCGAGAGCGGGGCGAGATCCGAGCGGGCCATCCGGCGCAGATCGGTGTCGCTCAGCGTGCCCGTCATACCGGTGTCCGAGGTCCAGGGGCCCCAGGCGAGCGATACCGCGGGCAGGCCGAGGGCGGCGCGATGCGCGGCCAGCGCGTCCAGGAACGTGTTGGCGGCGGCGTAGTTGGCCTGTCCCGGTCCTCCGGTGAGGCCCGCGACCGACGAGTACAGGACGAACGCGGCCAGTTCGGGGGCGAGTTCGCGGGTCGCCTCGTGCAACTCCCAGGCGGCGTCCGCCTTCGGACGCAGTATCCGGTCGAGCAGCGCGGGGGTGAGCGAGCCGATCGTGGCATCGCCGAGCACACCGGCGGTGTGCACCACGGCGGTCAGCGGGTGTTCGGCCGGTACGGCGGCCAGCAGCGCGTCGAGCGCCGTACGGTCCGCGACGTCGCAGGCGGCGACGGTCACCTCGGCGCCGTGGGCGGTCAGTTCGGCCCGCAGCTCCTCGGCGCCGGGCGCGTCGGGGCCGCGCCGCCCGGCCAGCAGCAGATGCTTCATGCCGTGCGCGGTCACCAGATGCCTGGCGAGCGCGCTGCCGAGGCCGCCGGTGCCACCGGTGATCAGCACCGTACCGTCGCGGTCCCAGGTCCGGACCTGGTCCGGGGGCGGGGTGACACCGCTCTCGGGCAGCCGGGCGAGCCGGGCGACCCGTAGGGCGCCGTCGCGCAGCGCCGCCTGGGTCTCACCGGCGTCCAGCAGCCCGGGCAGGGCGGTGAGCGCGGCGCCGAGGGCGTCGATGCCGTCACGGTCGTCGATGCCGTCGCGGTCGTCGGTGTCGAGCAGCAGGAAGCTGCCCGGCTCCTCCGACTGGGCGGTGCGGACCAGGCCCCATACGGGGGCGGCGGCCAGGTCCCGTACCTCCTCGGCGCCGACGGCGACCGCGCGCCGGGTGACGAACACCAGTCGCGATCCGGCAGTCCGCGGATCGGCGGACCAGCCGTGCAGCAGGTCCAGGGCGGTGGCCGTCGTGGTCCGCACGGCCGCCGGTACGTTCCCGGTGCCGGACGGGTCGCCGATGACCGGGGCCAGCACGACGTCCGGCAACGGCCCTTCGCCGTCCAGGAGTTCGGCGAGCGACCCGGATCGTACGGCGGGCACCGCGCCCGCCGGGGCCGACGCGTCCAGCGCGGTCGCCAGGCCCGCCGGGTCCGCGCCGACGACCGCCCAGCGCGGGGCCGCCGGGGACGCGGAGACCGCCGGGGCGGGCGCCGCCTCCCAGCCGACCCCGAACAGCGAGGTCCGCTCTCCGGTGGCTCCCGCCGCGACGGGAGCCGCGACGGCGGCCGGGCGCAGGGCGAGCGAGCGTACGGAGATCACCGGCGCGCCGTCCGCGTCGACGGCCGCCAGCGACACGGTGTCCCGGCCGGCGGCGGTCACCCGTACCCGCAGCGCCGTGGCGGCGCCCGCGTGCAGGGTCAGTCCCTGCCAGGCGAACGCTTCGACGTCTCCGGCCGTGGCGTCGGTGTCCAGCAGTCCCGCCGCGCGGACGGCGGTGTCCAGCAGCGTCGGGTGGATCGTGAACGCGCTGTCCCCGCCGGTCTCCTCGTCCAGTGCGATCTCCGCGAACACCACGCCGTCGCGCCGCCAGGCGGCGCGCGGGCCGGCGTCGTCCTGTTCGAGGTCCACGGCCCGGGCGCCCGCGGGCGGCCAGACGGAGGTGTCGAACTCCGCGTCCGGTGTCGCCGCCGCGTCGACGGAGGCCAGTACTCCGGTGACATGCCGGGTCCATGGCAGATCCGCCCCGGCCTCGGGGCGGGCGTGCATGTCCAGGGTGCGGCGGCCGGTCCCGTCGGCGGCGCCCACCCGCACCTGGACCCGTACCGCGCCCTGCTCGGGCACGAACAGCCCGTTCTCCACGGTCAGTTCGTCGACCAGTGCGCAGCCCACCTCGTCACCGGCGCGTACGGCCAGCTCGGCGAAGGCCGCCGCGGGCAGCGGCACGGGCCCGTCGGAGTTCCGGTGCGCGGCCAGCCAGGGGTGCGCCGGGAGCGACAGCCGGCCCGTCAGCACCACATCGTCGGAGCCGGCCACCGTCATCGCCGCGCCCAGCAGCGGATGTCCTGCGGCCACCAGTCCAAGACCGGAGGGGTCGCCGACGGCGGCCGGGGACACCGAGGGCCAGTAGCGCTCGCGCTGGAAGGCGTACGTCGGCAGCTCCACCCGCCGCGCGCCCGTGCCTGCGAAGATCCCGGCCCAGTCGGTGGTGACACCGTGCGCGTGCAGCCGGGCGAGCGCGGTGACGGCGGTCAGTTCCTCGGGCCTGTCCTTGCGCAGGACGGGCACGACCATGGCGTCGTCCGGTACGGACGCGCGGACCAGGGCGGAGAGCACACCGTCCGGGCCCAGCTCCAGGAAGGTGCCGACCCCCTGGCCGACGAGGGTCCTCACCCCGTCGGCGAAGCGGACCGCCTCGCGAACGTGCCGTACCCAGTAGTCGGCGGAGCACAGTTCGCCGGCCGTGGCCGGCTCGCCGGTCAGGTTCGAGACGACCGGGATACGGGGCGCCTCGAAGGCGATCTTCTCGGCGACCGCCCGGAATCCGGCCAGCATCGGGTCCATCAGGGGCGAGTGGAACGCGTGGCTCACCGGGAGCCCGGTCGTCCTTCGTCCCCCGGCGGCCAGGCGTTCCGCGACCTTCAGGACCTGGTCCTCGGCGCCGGAGATCACCACCGCCATGGGGCCGTTGACGGCGGCGATCGCCACCCCGGCGGTGAGCAGCGGCCGTACCTCGTCCTCGGTGGCCTCCACGGCGACCATGGCCCCGCCCTCGGGCAGCGCCTCCATCAGCCGGGCGCGGGCCGCGACCAGCCTGGCCGCGTCCGGCAGTGAGAACACTCCGGCCACATGGGCGGCGGCGATCTCGCCGATCGAGTGACCCGCCACGAAGTCCGGGGTCACGCCCCACGACTCCACCAGCCTAAACAGCGCCACCTCGATGGCGAACAGCGCCGGCTGGGTGTACGCGGTGCGGTTCAGCGTCCCCGCGTCGTCGCCCCAGATCACCTCGCGCAGCGGACGGGGCAACTCCCCGTCCAGCTGGGCGAGTACGGAGTCGAGCGCGTCGGCGAATACCGGGAAGCGCTCGTAGAGCTCGCGGCCCATTCCCGGCCGCTGGCTGCCCTGGCCCGAGAAGAGGACGGCCGTCGGCCGCTCCACGGCCACTCCCCTGGCGACCTGCGGCGCGGACGCGTCCGCGCCGCCGCCCGGGGCGATGAGCACCGCCCGGTGCTCGAAGGCCGACCGGCTCTCGGCCAGTGAGAGACCGAGGTCGAGCGGGGAGAGCCCGGGGCGGTCCGCCACGAAGGAGCGCAGCCGGTCCAGCTGTGCGTCCAGCGCGGCTTCGCTCTTGGCCGAGACGGGCCAAGGCACGGCGGCCGGCGTCACCTCGGGGGCCGGGGCCGGCGCCACCGGCTCGGCCGGCGGTGCCTGTTCCAGGACCACATGCGCGTTGGTGCCGCTGATCCCGAAGGACGACACACCGGCCCGGCGGGCGTGCCCGGTCTCCGGCCATTCCCGCTGCTCGGTGAGCAGCCGCACGGCGCCCGAGGCCCAGTTGACCCGGGTCGAGGGCTCGCTGACATGCAGTGTCCGGGGCAACCTGCCGTGCCGGAGCGCCAGGACCATCTTCAGCACACCCGCGACGCCCGCGGCGGCCTGGGTGTGGCCGAGGTTGGACTTCACGGAGCCCAGCAGCAGAGGCCGCTCGGGATCGCGGTCACGTCCGTACGTCGCGAGGAGGGCCCCCGCCTCGATGGGGTCGCCCAGGGTGGTGCCGGTGCCATGGGCCTCGACCGCGTCCACGTCCGAGGGCGTGAGACCGCCGGCGGCGAGGGCCTGGCGGATGACCCGCTGCTGGGAGGGGCCGTTGGGGGCGGTCAGTCCGTTCGACGCGCCGTCCTGGTTGACGGCGGACCCGCGCAGCACGGCCAGCACCTCGTGGCCATGGCGCCGGGCATCCGACAACCGCTCGACGACCACCACGCCGACGCCCTCGGACCAGCCGGTGCCGTCGGCCGAGTCGGAGAACGCCTTGCAGCGCCCGTCCGGGGCCAGACCGCCCTGGCGGGTGAACCCGGCGAAGCTGGTCGAGGTCGACATGACGGTGACCCCGCCGACCAGTGCCATGGAGCACTCTCCCGCGCGCAGAGCCTGGGCGGCCCAGTGCAGCGCGACCAGGGAGGAGGAGCAGGCGGTGTCCACGGTGACGGCGGGGCCCTCGAAGCCGAAGGCGTAGGAGAGCCTGCCGGAGATGACGCTGGCGGCCAGTCCGGTGCCGGCGTGGCCCTCCACGTCCTCGTTCGCCCGGAGGATCAGATTGGCGTAGTCCTGGCCGTTGGTACCGACGAACACCCCGGTCCGGCTGCCGCGCAGCGAGGCCGGATCGGTCCCGGTGCGCTCGAACGCCTCCCACGCGGTCTCCAGCAGCAGCCGCTGCTGCGGGTCCATGGCAAGGGCCTCACGCGGCGAGATGTCGAAGAAGCCCGGGTCGAAGTCGGCGGCCTCGTAGAGGAAGCCGCCCTCGCGCGTGGCGCTGCGGCCCTGGCCGTCGCCCGCGAGGACATCGAGGTTCCAGCCACGGTCCGTGGGGAACTCCGCGATGCCGTCGCGGCCTTCGGTGAGCAGCTGCCACAGATCCTCGGGCGAGCGCACGCCGCCGGGGAAGCGGCAGGCCATGGAGACGATGACGACCGGGTCGTCGGTGACCCCGGTGGTGGCCGTGCCCGGGACGTCGGGACCGGTCCGTTCCCCGGTCTCCTCGCCGAGCAGTTCGGTGCGGAGATGGCCGGCGAGCGCGTTCGGGTTCGGATAGTCGAAGACCAGGCTCGCGGGGAGGGCCAGACCGGTCATCTCCGCGAGCCGGTTGCTCAGTTCGACTGCGGTCAGCGAGTCGAAGCCGAGGTCGCGGAAGGCCTTGTCGCCCCTGATCGCGTCCGCTCCGGTGTGGCCGAGCACGGCCGCCGCCTGGGTGCGGACGACGGTGAGCAGTACGGCGGTCCGGTCGGCCCCGGTCGCTCCGCGCAGCCGCTCGCGCAGCCCGGACGCGGCGGATTCGCTCTCGCGGCGCGCTTCCCGTACGGCCGTCAGCGCCTCGCGCGCCCCGGGCAGATCGGCGAGCAGCGGGCTGGGGCGCAGACTCAGCAGCGCGCTCAGCGACCGCGGCTGCTGGAGGTCGGCGAGGACCACGGTCGGCTGGGGCTCCACCACGACGCGGAGCAGCGCGGAGACCGCGAGGGCGGGGTCGAGCGCGCTCGGTCCCTGCGCGTGGGCGGACTGGCCGGCCATGCCACCGCTGCCCCACGCGCCCCAGGCGATCGAGGTCGCCGGCAGACCGAGCGACCGGCGCCGCTCGGCCAGCGCGTCGAGGACGGTGTTGGCGGCGGCGTAGTTGGCCTGGCCGGGGTTGCCCACGGCGCCCGCCACCGAGGAGAACAGCGCGAACACCGACAGATCGAGGTCCCGCGTCAGTTCGTCGAGCAGCAGCGCGGAGGCGACCTTCGCGCGGAACACCGTCTCGAACCGCTCGGCCGTCAGCCCTGCCAGCACCCCGTCGTCCAGGACCCCCGCCGTATGCACCACACCCGTCAGCGGGGTGTCCTCGGGGACGGCGGCGAGGACCCGTGTCAGCTGGTCCCTGTCGGCGGCGTCGCAGGCGGTGAGGGTGACCCGCGTGCCGAGGGCGGTCAGTTCCGCCCGCAGCTCCTCGGCGCCGGGCGCCTTCGGGCCCCGGCGGCTCAGCAGTACGAGATGCCGGACGCCCTCGCTCGCCAGCCGGCGTGCGACCTGGGCGCCGAGCGCGCCCGTACCGCCGGTGATGAGCACGGTGCCGGACGGCTGCCACCGTTCCTCGGCGGCCCCGGGGCGCTCCGTGCTGGGCGCGGGCGTCATCCTGCGGCCGAACACGCCCGAGGCGCGGACCGCCACCTGGTCCTCGCCGTCCCGGCCGGCCAGGACGGCGAGGAAGCGCCGTACGGACCGCTCGTCCAGTTCCTCGGGCAGATCGGCCAACCCGCCCCACTGGCGGGGGTGTTCGAGCGCCGCGACCCTGCCGAGGCCCCAGACGGCGGCCTGCGCCGGACTGATGGCCGGCTCGGAGTGGACGGGTGAGACGGCGCCGCGCGTGACGGCCCAGAGGGGGGCCGTGATGCCCGCGTCGCCGAGCGCGCGGGTGAGCGCGGCGGTGGCGATCAGCCCCGCGGGCACACCGGCGGGACCGGCCGACTCGTCCAGGGCGAGCAGCGACACCACCCCGGTGATCTCGGCCGGGGCGTCCGAGGCGGCCTCGGTCAGCCGGGCGGCCAGGCCGGTACCGTCGACCGCGCCGATGCCGGAAGCGTCGATGCCGACCCGTACGGCGCCCGGACCGAGCCCGTCGATCAGCGAGGTCACCCACGCGTCGGCGATCCCGGGCGCGGGCGCGAGTACCAGCCAGGTCCCGGACAGCGTGGCCGCGGAGCCGCTGACGGTCAGCGGCTTCCAGCTCTGCCGGTAGCGCCACGCGTCCATGGCGGAACGGGTCTTTTGGCGGGTACGCCACGACGACAGCGCGGGCAGTACGGCTCCGAGCGAATCGCCGTCCACGTCCAGTCCCGCCGCAAGGGACTCCAGGTCCTCGCGCTCCACGGCGGCCCAGAACTCCGCGTCGACCGGGTCCGTACCGTCGGCGGGCGCGGCGGCGACCACCTCGGGCCAGAACCGTTCGCGCTGGAAGGCGTAGGTGGGCAGATCGACCTGTCGGGCGCCGGTGCCCGCGAAGACCCCGGTCCAGTCGACGGTGGCGCCCGCGACATGCAGTCGGGCCAGCGCGGTGACCAGCGCGGTTTCCTCGTCGCGGTCCTTGCGCAGCGCCGGGACGACCACGGCGGTGGCGGGCACGGACTCGCGTGCCATCGCGGAGAGCACTCCGTCCGGGCCCAGCTCCAGGAACGTACCGACACCCCGGTCGGCGAGCGCGCGCACCCCGTCGGCGAAGCGGACGGCCTCGCGGACATGCCGTACCCAGTACTCGGCCGAGCACAGCTCCTCCACCGACGCCAGTCCACCGGTCAGATTGGACACGACGGGAAGAGTCGGTTCGGCGTACGTCAGGCCCTCGGCCACCGCACGGAACTCGTCCAGCATCGGGTCCATCAGCGGCGAGTGGAACGCGTGCGAGACCCGCAGCCTGCTCGTCCTGCGCCCCCGCGCACCCAATTGGGCCGCGACCTCCAGCACGGCGCCCTCCGCGCCCGAAATCACCACGGACGACGGGCCGTTGACCGCCGCGATCGACACCTCACCCGACAACAGCGGCAGCACCTCACCCTCGGCGGCCTGGACGGCGACCATCGCACCACCGGCCGGCAGCGCACCCATCAACCGAGCCCGCGCGACCACGAGCGCACAGGCATCCTCCAGCGAGAACACCCCCGCCACATGCGCCGCCGCGATCTCACCGATCGAATGACCCGCAACAAAGTCCGGAACCACACCCCACGACTCCACCAACCGGAACAACGCCACCTCCACCGCGAACAACGCCGGCTGAGTGAACCCCGTGTCATTCAGCAACTCGGCGTCCTCACCCCACAACACCTCACGCAGCGAACACCCCAACTCGGCATCCAGCGCGGCCAGCAGGGAGTCCAGTGCCTCGGCGAAGACGGGGAACCGGCCGTACAACTCACGGCCCATCCCCAACCGCTGACTGCCCTGACCGGAGAACAGCACCGCCGATGAGCTCTCGGCGGCCAGGCCCCGGGCGACGTCCAGGACGCCCTCGTCGGTCGCCAGCAGCACCGCGCGGTGTTCGAAGACCGAACGGCCCGTCGCCAGCGAGTGGCCGACATCCACGGCGGGGCGCTCGGGGTGCTCCCGCGCGAAGGCCCTGAGCCGGTCGATCTGTCCGTCCAGCGCCGCGTCGCTCTTGGCCGAGACGAGCCACGGCACGGCGCGCGGGGGGACCTCGGGCGTGACCGGCGCACTGTCAGCGGTGTCCCGCTCCGGGTCGGCCTGCTCCAGCACCACATGCGCGTTCGTACCGCTGATCCCGAAGGACGAGACGCCCGCCCGGCGGACGCGTCCGGTCTGTGGCCACACGGTGGTGTCGGCGAGCAGTTCCACGGCCCCCGCCGACCAGTCGACATGGCTTGACGGCTCGGTCAGATGCAGCGTCTTCGGGAGCGTCCCGTGCCGCAGCGCCATCACCATCTTCACCAGACCGGCGGCGCCCGCCGCGGCCTGGGTGTGACCGATGTTGGACTTCACGGAGCCCAGCAGCAGCGGCAGGTCCTGGTCGCGGTCCTGGCCGTAGGTGGCGAGCAGCGCCTGTGCCTCGATCGGGTCACCGAGCGGGGTGCCGGTACCGTGTGCCTCCACCGCGTCCACCTCGGCCGGGGAGAGCCCGGCGTTGGCGAGCGCCTGCCGGATCACCCGCTGCTGCGCGGGCCCGTTGGGGGCCGTCAGACCGTTCGAGGCGCCGTCCTGGTTGACGGCACTGCCCCGTACGACCGCCAGGACCTTGTGTCCGTTGCGCCGCGCGTCCGACAGCCGCTCCAGGACCAGCACGGCCGCGCCCTCGGACCAGCCGGTGCCGTCGGCGGAGTCGGAGAACGCCTTGCACCGGCCGTCGCCGGCCAGTCCGCCCATCCGGGAGAAGCCGGCGAAGTTCGCGGAGGTGGTCATCACCGTCACGCCGCCCGCGAGGGCGAGGGAGCACTCACCGCCGCGCAGCGCCTGTGCGGCGAGGTGCAGGGAGACGAGGGACGACGAGCAGGCCGTGTCGACGGACATCGCCGGGCCCTCAAGGCCCAGCGCGTAGGCCAGCCGGCCGGAGACGACGCTGACCGCGAGGCCGGTGGTGGCGTGGCCCGCCATGTCGTCCTTCGAGCGCATGACGAGGCCGGCGTAGTCCTGGCCGCTGACGCCGACGAAGACGCCGGTGCGGCTGCCGCGCAGGGTGGCCGGGTCGATGCCCGCGCGTTCCGCCGCCTCCCAGGAGACTTCGAGCAGGACGCGCTGCTGCGGGTCCATGGCAAGGGCCTCGCGCGGCGAGATACCGAAGAATCCGGCGTCGAAGTCGGCGACGTCCCGCAGGAATCCGCCCTGTCCCTCGACCGCGCCGATGGACGCGTCTGCCTCCCAGCCGCGGTCGTCGGGGAAGCCGGAGATGGCGTCGCCGCCGGAGAGCACCAGCTCCCAGAGCCCTTCGGGGGACTCCACGCCGCCGGGGAAGCGGCAGCTCATACCGACGATCGCGATCGGGTCGTCGGTGGTGTCGGAGCTGTCGCGCGATTCACGCGCGGTGACGGCCGCGACATCGTCCTCGCCGACCAGCTCGTCGAGGAGATACGCGGCGAGCCTGGCCGGTGTCGGGTAGTCGAAGATGAGGGTGGCGGGCAGCGTCAGTCCGGTGGCGGCCGCGAGGCGGTTGCGCAGTTCGACTGCGGTCAGCGAGTCGAAGCCGAGCTGCCTGAACTCCCGTTCCACGGCGATGGCCTCGGGCGAGGAGTGCGCGAGCACCACCGCCGCCTCGGCGCGTACGAGGTCGGTCAGCAGCCGGGGCCGCTCGTTCTCGCGCAGCGCGGCCAGCCGCTCGACGAGTCCCGCGCGGGACACTCCGGCGGCTCCGCTCTTCGCGGAGCGGCGGCCGGTCCGTACGAGTCCGCGCAGGAGGGCCGGAACGCCGGCCGCCGAGGGGATCGCGCCACCGCCGATGGAGAGCGGAACGATCAGCGCCTCGTCGCTCGCGGTGGCGGCGTCGAACAGCGCCAGGCCCTGGTCCACCGAGAGCAGCGGCATTCCGGAGCCGCCGCTGACCCGGCGTACGTCATGGTCCTCCAGCGTGCCGGTCATGCCCACGCCCTGCTCCCAGGCGCCCCAGGCCAGCGAGAGCGCGGGCAGCCCCTGGGCGCGGCGGTGCGCGGCCAGCGCGTCGAGGAAGGTGTTGCCTCCCGCGTAGTTGGCCTGTCCGGGGCTTCCCATGACCCCGGCGGTGGATGAATACACCACGAACGCGGCCAGATCGAGATCGCGGGTCAGCTCATGCAGATGCCACGCCGCGTCGACCTTGGGACGCAGTACACCGGCCAGGCGTTCGGGGGTGAGCGAGCCGACGATGCCGTCGTCCAGCACGCCCGCCGTGTGCACCACGGCCGTCAGCGGGTGCTCGGCGGGTACGGACGCCAGCAGTTCGGCCAGCGCTTCCCGGTCCGCCGCGTCGCAGGCGGCGACCGACACCTCCGCGCCCCGGGTCCGCAGGTCCGCGGCCAGCTCGGCGGCTCCGGGGGCCCGCGCGCCGCGCCGGCTGGTGAGCACGAGGTGCCGTACGCCGCGCTCGGCCACCAGGTGGCGGGCCAGCACACCGCCCAGACCGCCCGTGCCACCGGTGATCAGGACCGTACCCTCGGGGTTCCATACGGGCGGCATGGTGAGCACGATCTTCCCGATGTGCTTGGCCATGCTCATGAAGCGGAACGCGTCGCGCGCCCGCCGTACGTCCCACGACCGCACCGGCAGCGGCTCCAGTACGCCGCGCTCGAACAGCTCGCCCAGCTCGACCAGCATCCGCTGGATGCCCTCGGGGCCGACCCAGCCGAGGTCGAAGGCCTGGTAGTCCACACCGTCGGGCAGATCGGCGGCTTCCCGGATATCGGTCTTGCCCATCTCCAGGAACCGGCCGCCGGGACCGACCAGGCGCAGCGACGCGTCCACGAACTCACCGGCCAGCGAGTTCAGTACGACATCGACGCCCCCCTCACTCACCCGCGCGAACGCCGCCTCGAAGTCGGTCGTACGGGACGAGGCGATGTGATCGTCGGCGACGCCGAGCGAGCGCAGGACATCCCACTTGCCCTCGCTCGCCGTCGCGAAGACTTCGGCGCCCAGATGGTTCGCCACCTGGATCGCCGCCATACCCACACCACCCGCACCGGCATGGATCAGCACCTTCTCGCCGCGCCGCAGCCCGCCCAGCTCCACCAGCGCGTGGTAGGCGGTCAGGAAGACGAGCGGCATCGAGGCCGCCGTCTCCCACGACCAGGTGTCCGGTACGCGGGTCATCATGCGCTCGTGGCCCACCACATGGGTGCCGAAGCCGCCGAAGAGCATGCCCATGACCCGGTCGCCCACCCGCAGATCGGTCGCCTCGGGCCCGGTCCCGACCACGACTCCGGCCGCTTCGGAGCCGAACAGTCCCGCGTCGCCCGGGTACATGCCCAGGGCGTTGAGGACATCGCGGAAGTTCACTCCGGCCGCGCGGACCTCGATTCGTACGTCGCGGCCGGTCAGCGGTTCCAGGACATCGGGGAACGGCGCCAGGGTCAGCCCGTCGAGGCTGCCCTTGGCTCGGCTGCCCAGCCGCCACGGCACACCGGCCGGCGGCACCAGTCCCGTACCCGACTCCAGCCGGGTGAGGCGGCCGACGCGCAGCGCGCCCGCGCGGATCACGGCCTGGGGCTCGTCAGCGGCCACCAGCCCCGGCAGCGCGGGGAGTACGGCCGCCGAGCCGGCGGTGTCGTCGGCGTCCACCAGCAGGAACCGGCCGGGGTTCTCGGCCTGCGCCGAGCGCACCAGGCCCCATACGGGGGCGGCGGCGACATCGGTGACATCCGTGGAGCCGTCCTCGACCGCCCCCCGGGTGACGAACACCAGCCGGGAGTCCGCGAAGCGCTCCTCGGCCAGCCACTCCTGGACCAACGCCAGTGCGTAGTGGGCGAGTTCGTGTGCGGATTCGGGGCCGCGCGCGCTGTCGCCGCACAGCGGTACGACCACGATGCCCGGCACCGCCGCCGCGTCACGGGCGGTCAGTTCGGCGAGGGTGCGCGCCGGGGCGCCGAGCTTGGCGGCGCCGGTCGAGGCGAGGGCGGCGCTCAGGCCCAGTCCGTCCGTACCGAGCACCACCCATTCGGGGTTCTCGGAGGCCTTCTCCGGGGTGCCGGGCACCCAGTCGACGCGGAAGAGCGAGTTCAGTTCGTCCCGGCGTCCGCTGTCGGCCGCCTGGGGGCCCGCCGCCCGCAGGAGCAGCGAGTCGACGGAGATGACGGGTTCGCCCTGGACGTCGACGGCGGCCAGCTGGACGGAGTCCTGGCCGTTGCTGGTGATCCGCACGCGCAGGGCCGACGCCCCGGAGGCGTGCAGGGAGACCCCGTTCCAGGCGAACGGCAGCAGGCTGCGGTCGTCGCCGTCCGCGCTGGCGAACACGGTGCTGTGCAGCACGGAGTCGAGCAGCGCCGGGTGCACGCCGAAGTCGTTGGCGTCGCTGACACCGCGGTCGAGGGCGACCTCGGCGAAGATCTCCTCGCCCCGGCGCCAGACCGCGCGCAGACCGCGGAAGACCGGGCCGTAGTCGAGTCCGTTGCTCGCGTAGCGGTCGTACAGCCCCTCGATGTCCACCACGGTCGCGCCCTTGGGCGGCCATACGGACCCGTCGAAGCCGAGGATCCGCTCACCGCCGCCGATCCGGCCGGAGGCGTGCAGGGTCCACTCGTCGTCGGGCGCGTCGGCGGGGCGGGTGTAGAAGCGCAGCTCGCGGCGGCCCTCGTCGTCGGCGCCGCCGACGGAGATCTGTACCTGGACGGCGCCGGTGCGGGGCAGGATGAGCGGGGCGGCGAGCATCAGTTCCTCGACGCGGTCGCAGCCCGCCTGGTCGGCGGCCCTGATCGCCAGTTCGAGGAATCCGGTGCCGGGGAAGAAGACCATCCCGCTGACGACATGGTCGGCCAGCCACGGATGGGTGGCCAGCGAGAGTGTGCCGGTCAGCAGGAGTTCGTCGGAGCCCGCCACGGACATGGCGGCGCCGAGCAGCGGGTGGTCGGCGGACGCCAGCCCGAGCCCGGTCGCGTCGGCCGGCCGGAAGGTCGTCTTCGGCCAGAACCGCTCGTGCTGGAACGCGTACGTCGGCAGATCCACCAGCCGGGCGCCGGTGCCCGCGAAGAACGCGGGCCAGTCCACGCGCACGCCGTGGACATGCAGTTGGGCGAGCGCGGTGACGGCCGAGGTCTCCTCGGGGCGGTCCTTGCGGAGCACCGGTACGGTCACGGCGCCGGCCGGTAGGGACTCCTGGGCCATGGCCGACAGCACGCCGTCCGGGCCCAGCTCCAGGAAGGTGGTCACGCCCTGCTCGCCGAGGGTGCGTACGCCGTCGCCGAAGCGGACGGCCTCGCGGACATGCCGTACCCAGTACTCGGCCGAGCACAGCTCCTCGGCCGACGCCGGAGCGCCCGTCAGATTCGATACGACGGGGATGACCGGCTCGGCGTAGGCCAGGTCCCGCGCGACGGCGCGGAACTCGTCCAGCATCGGGTCCATCAGCGGCGAGTGGAACGCGTGCGAGACCCGCAACCTGCTCGTCTTGCGGCCCTGCTCCCCCAGCCGCGCCGCGGCCTTGAGGACGGCGTCCTCGTCGCCGGAGATCACCAGGGAGGCGGGGCCGTTGACGGCGGCGATGGACACCTCGCCGGACAGCAGCGGCAGCACCTCGTCCTCGGTGGCCTGGACGGCGACCATCGCGCCGCCCGGGGGCAGCGCCCGCATCAGCCGTGCCCGCGCGAGCACGAGCGCACAGGCGTCCTCCAGCGAGAACACCCCCGCCACATGCGCCGCCGCGATCTCACCGATCGAATGACCCGCCACGAAGTCCGGGACCACACCCCACGACTCCACCAGCCGGAACAGCGCCACCTCCACCGCGAACAGCGCGGGCTGGGTGAACCCGGTGTCATTCAGCGGCTCGGCGTCCTGGCCCCAGATGACCTCGCGGAGCGGCCGGTCGAGCCCCGCGTCCAGCAGCGGCAGTACGGTGTCCAGCGCCTCGGCGAACACCGGGAAGCTCTCGTACAGTTCGCGGCCCATCCCGAGCCGCTGGCTGCCCTGACCGGAGAAGAGCACCGCGCTCTTCGTGCGTCCCGCGACCGTGCCCTCGACCGCGCCGGCCGCCGCGCCGTTCTCGATCCAGCTCTCCAGCGCCGCGCGTCCCGCTCCGCCGTCCTCGTCCGCGACGACGGCGAGGCGGTGTTCCAGGCTCGCCCTGGAGGTCGCGAGGGACAGCGCGGTGTCCAGCGCGCGCGTACCGGGCGCGGCGTCCAGCCTGCTCAGCAGCGCGGTCGCCTGGTCGCGCAGCGCCTCGGCGGTCCGCCCCGAGATGACCCATGGCAGCGCGGTCGCCCGGCGGGCGGGAGCGGCGCCGTCCTTCTGGGCGGGGGTCTCCCCGGCGCTCGGCGCCTGCTCGATGATCACATGCGCGTTGGTGCCGCTGACCCCGAACGAGGAGACACCCGTACGGCGCGGACGGCCCGCGTCCGGCCACGCGCGCGCCTCGGTGAGCAGTTCGACCTTGCCCGCCGACCAGTCGACGTGCGACGACGGCTCGTCCGCGTGCAGCGTCTTCGGCACCAGGCCGTGCCGCATCGCCATCACCATCTTGATGACACCCGCGACCCCCGAAGCGGCCTGCGTGTGCCCGATGTTGGACTTGACGGAGCCGAGCAGCAGCGGGTGCTCCCGGTCCTGGCCGTAGCTCGCGAGCAGGCTCTGCGCCTCGATGGGGTCGCCCAGCGGGGTGCCCGTGCCGTGCGCCTCCACGACGTCCACCTCGGCCGGGGTGAGGCCGGCGTTGGCGAGCGCCTGCCGGATCACCCGCTGCTGCGAGGGGCCGTTGGGCGCGGTGAAGCCGTTGGAGGCACCGTCCTGGTTGACGGCGGAGCCCCGGATGACGGCGAGGACGGGGTGTCCTTCGCGCTGCGCGTCCGACAGGCGCTCCAGCATCAGGACGCCCGCGCCCTCGGACCAGCCGGTGCCGTCGGCCGACTCCGAGAACGCCTTGCAGCGGCCGTCCCTGGCGAGCCCGCCCTGCCGGCTGAACTCGATGAGCGAGCCGGGGGTGGACATCACGTTGACGCCGCCGGCGAGCGCCAGCCCGCATTCGCCGTTGCGCAGCGACTGCACGGCGAGGTGGAGGGCGACCAGGGAGGACGAGCAGGCGGTGTCGACGGTGATGGCCGGGCCTTCGAGCCCCAGGGTGTACGAGAGCCGGCCGGACACGGCGCTGGCGGCGATGCCGGTGCCGACGTCGCCGGTCGCGTCGTCCAGCGACCTGACCAGCAGGTAGGCGTAGTCCTGGCCGTTGGTGCCGATGAACGCGCCGGTACGGGTTCCGCGCAGCCGGGTGGCGTCGATACCCGACCGCTCGATGGCCTCCCAGGTGGTCTCAAGCAGCAGCCGCTGCTGGGGGTCCATGGTGACGGCCTCGCGGGGCGAGATCCCGAAGAAACCGGGGTCGAAGTCGGCGACGGTGCTGAGGAATCCGCCCTGCTGGCTGACGGAGGTGTCGCGCTCGTCGGTGGTGCTGTCGCGCAGCGCGTCCAGGTCCCAGCCCCGGTCGGCGGGGAATCCGGAGATGGCGTCGGTGCCGGAGGCGACGAGGTCCCAGAGTCCTTCCGGGGAGTGTGCCTCGCCGGGGAACCGGCAGCTCATTCCCACGATGGCGATGGGTTCCTTGGCGGCGGCGACGAACATTCTGTTCTGCCGCCGCAGCCGCTCCGCCTCCTTCATCGCGGCGCGCAGCGCTTCCACGACGTTGGCGTTGGGGGCTTTCTCGGTGGGGGCGTTCATTCTCTGCTCCATCACTCTCGCGCTACAGGTCGGACTGGCCGTTGAGCGCGGCCCGCACCAGGTCTGCCACTGCCATCGAGTCGATGGACTCGTCGGTGTTGTCGGCTTCGTCGTCTTGCGCCGGGGCGCTCTCGCCCCGTCCCGCCAGTTGGAGCAGCGGTTCCAGCACGCCGATGTCCCGCAACCGCGCGAGCGGTACGGACGCCAGCAGGGCCCGGATCTCCGCCTCCTCGCCGTCCGCCCCGGCCGCGTCCGTCTCGTCGGGAATCAGTTCACCGAGCACATGCTCGGCGAGGGCCGTGGGCGTCGGGTGGTCGAAGACGAGCGTCGCGGAAAGGCTCAGGCCGGTGGCCGTGTTGAGCTGGTTGCGCAGCTCGACGGCTCCGAGCGAGTCCACCCCGAGGTCCCGGAAGGACCGTTCGGCGCCGACGGCGTCCGTGTCCGGGTAGCCGAGCACCTGCGCGGCCCGGGTACGGACGAGGTCCACGACCGTCTCCAGCCGCCGGTTCACCGGCAGGCCCGTGAGCCGGTCCCGCAGTCCGCCTTCGGCCGCGCCGCTCCTGGGCGCCGCCGCCGTCGCGGCCACCATCTCGCCGTAGCCGGGGAATTCGCGGAGCAGGGCGCTCGGCCTGGCCGCGCCGAAGGCCCCGACGAACCGGTCCAGGGCGACTTCGGCGACGACCGCGGTCGGCTCGGGCTCCATGACCAGCCGGAGCAGCGCCTCGCAGGCCAGCTCCGGGTCCATGGAGCCGATTCCGGCGCGCTTGGCGGCCTCGTCGGCCCCGGCGCCGCCGGCCATTCCGCCGCCGCCCCAGGCGCCCCAGGCGATGGAGGTCGCCGGCAGGTCCTGTGCCCGGCGCCGTTCGGCCAGGGCGTCCAGGACCGCGTTGGCCGCCGCGTAGTTGGCCTGGCCGAGGTTGCCCACGGCCGCGGAGGCGGAGGAGAAGAGCACGAACGCCGCGAGGTCCCGTTCACGGGTCAGTTCGTCGAGCAGGAGGGCCGAGGTGACCTTCGCGCGGAAGACCGCCTCGAACCGCTCCGGGGTGAGCCGGTCGAGCACTCCGTCGTCCAGGACACCGGCCGCGTGGACCACGCCAGTGAGCGGGTGCTCCGCCGGGATGTCGGCCAGTACGGCGGCCAGTTGGGCGCGGTCGGCGACATCGCGGGCCGCGATGGTGACGGCCGCGCCGAGGGCGTCGAGTTCGGCGCGCAGGGCGTCGGCGCCCGGTGCCTCGGGGCCACTCCTGCTGACCAGCACGAGGTGCTTGGCGCCGCCCTTGGCGAGCCTGCGGGCGACATGGGCGCCGAGGGCGCCGGTGCCGCCGGTGATCAGGACGGTGCCGTCCGGGTCCCAGGCGCGGGCGGACCGCTTGCCGGGCGCCCGTACGAGCCGCCGGGCGAGGACCGCGGAGGTGCGTACCGCCACCTGGTCCTCCCCGTCGAGGCCCGCGAGGACCGCGGCGAAGCCCGCGGCGGCGCGCTCGTCCAGTGTCTCGGGGAGGTCGATCAGACCGCCCCAGCGCTCCGGGTACTCCAGCGCGGCGACCCGGCCGAGGCCCCATACGGCGGCCTGGAGCGGGCGGTGCGCGCCGTCCGCGCGGTTCACGGACACGGCGCCCCGGGTGGCGCACCACAGCGGCGCGTCGATCCCGGCGTCGCCGAGTGCCTGGAGCAGTACGGCGGTGAGGGCGGCTCCCTCGGGCACGCTGCCGGCAAGGGTCTCGCGCAGCGCCAGGAGCGAGACGACACCGGCGAAGCGTGTGCCGTCCTCGGCGTGCGCGCTCCCGGCGAGGGCGCTCCCGGCGTGCGCGCTCCCGGCGAGGGCACGCAGTTCGCCGGCCAGTGCGGTCCGGCCGGGGCTGCCCGCGGCGAGCCGTACGACCTTGGTGCCGAGCGCGTCGAGTGCGGCGGACACCCAGGCGTCCTCGGTCAGTTCGGCGGGGACCACGGCGAGCCAGGTGCCCGTCAGCGGCTTGCGGTGGGCGACGGACGCGCCGGCCAGGGCCTTCCAGACGATCCGGTGGCGCCAGCCCTCCACGACCGATTCGTCGTTGCGCTGCCTGCGCCAGTCCAGCAGGGCGGGCAGCACCTTCGACAGGGCGTCGCCCTCGACGTCCAGGGCGGACTCCAGCGAGGCGAAGTCCTCCTGTTCCACGGCGTCCCAGAACGCGCGGTCCGTGGCCTGCGTCTCCCGCGCGTCGGCGTCGGTGGCGGTGGCGCCGGGCATGACGTCCGGCCAGAACCGGCCGTGCTGGAAGGCGTATGTGGGCAGATCCAGCCACTGGGCTCCGGTACCCGCGAAGAACGCGGTCCACCGGGGGCTCACCCCGTGGACATGCAGCCGGGCGAACGCGGTGACGAGCGTGGTCTCCTCGCCCCGGCCCTTGCGCAGGACCGGTACGGCCACGGCGCCGCGCGGCGCCGTCTCCTGGGCCAGCGCGGACAGGATCCCGTCCGGGCCCAGCTCCAGGAACGTGGTCACGCCGCGCTCCGCCATGGTTCGTACGCCGTCGGCGAAGCGGACGGCCTCGCGGACGTGCCGTACCCAGTGGTCGGGCGAGCCCAGTTCGTCCGCTGTCGCCAGGGCGCCGGTCAGGTTGGACACCACCGGGATACGGGGCGCCCGGAGCGACAGCCCGGCGACGACGGCGCGGAACCCGTCCAGCATCGGGTCCATCAGCGGTGAGTGGAAGGCGTGCGAGACGCGCAGCCTGTTCGTCTTGCGGCCCTGGGCCTCCAGCCGGGCCGCGACCTCCAGGACCGTGTTCTCGTCACCGGAGATCACCACCGATGTCGGGCCGTTGACCGCGGCCACGGAGACCCGCTCCGACAGCAGCGGCAGGACCTCTTCCTCGGTGGCCTGTACGGCGACCATCGCGCCACCGGACGGCAGGGCCTGCATCAGCCGGGCCCGCGCCACCACCAGCCGGGCCGCGTCCTCCAGCGAGAACACCCCCGCCACATGGGCCGCGGCGATCTCACCGATCGAATGCCCCGCCACGAAGTCCGGCCTCAGGTCCCAGGACTCCACCAGGCGGAAGAGCGCCACCTCGATGGCGAACAGCGCGGGCTGGGTGAAGCCCGTGTCATTCAGCGCCCCGGCGTCCTCGCCCCACATCACCTCACTCAGCGAACGGCCCAGCTCGGCGTCGAGCGCGGTCAGTACGGAATCCAGCGCCTCCGCGAACACCGGGAAGGCCTCGTACAGTTCGCGGCCCATGCCGATCCGTTGCGAGCCCTGGCCGGAGAAGAGGAACGCGCGCTTTCCGGCCCGCTCCACATGGTGCTCGACCAGGTCCGAGGCGGTGGCGCCCTCGGCGAGGGCGGCGAGTCCCGCGAGCAGACCGTCCCGGCCGGTGACCGTCAGGGCGGCCCGGTGCTCGAAGACCGCGCGGGTCGTCGCGAGCGAGAACGCCAGGTCGGTCAGCGGGGCGTCGGGCCGCGCCGTCACATGGGCGAGCAGCCCCCGGGCCTGGGCACGCAGCGCGTTCCCGGACTTGCCGGAGAGCAGGACCGGCAGCGTCTCCGCCTCGCGAACGGGCGCTTCGGGTGCGGTGGGCGCCGGGCTTGCCCCGGCGGGCGGCTGCTCCAGGATGACGTGGGCGTTCGTACCGCTGGCACCGAACGAGGAGACTCCGGCGCGGCGCGGGCGGCCCGACTCGGGCCAGGCGACCGGCTCGGTGAGCAGCCGGGCGGCGCCGGCCGTCCAGTCCACGTGCGAGGTCGGGTTCTCGGCGTACAGCGACCTCGGCAGGGTGCCGTGCCGCATCGCCATCACCATCTTGATCACGCCCGCGACACCGGAAGCGGCCTGGGTGTGACCGATGTTGGACTTCAGCGAGCCGAGCAGCACCGGGCGCTCCGGGTCGCGGTCCTGGCCATAGGTCGCCAGCAGCGCCTGCGCCTCGATCGGGTCTCCGAGCTTGGTGCCGGTGCCGTGGGCCTCGATGGCGTCCACCTCGGCGGCCGTCAGGGCGGAGTTGGCGAGCGCCTGCCGGATCACCCGCTGCTGGGCGGGTCCGCTGGGCGCGGTCAGTCCGTTGGAGGCGCCGTCCTGGTTGATGGCGGAGCCGCGCAGGACCGCCAGGACGTGGTGGCCGTTGCGCCGGGCGTCGGAAAGCCGCTCGACCACGAGCATGCCCACGCCCTCGGACCAGCCGGTGCCGTCCGCTTCCTCCGAGAACGCCTTGCAGCGGCCGTCGGGCGACAGCGCGCCCTGGGCGCTGAACTCGACGAAGCCCGCCGGGGTGGCCATCACGGTCACCCCGCCGGCCAGCGCGAGGGAGCACTCGCCCGAGCGCAGCGCCTGGGCCGCCAGATGCAGCGCGACCAGCGACGAGGAGCAGGCGGTGTCGACGGAGACCGTGGGTCCCTGGAGGCCGAAGGAGTACGCGAGCCGGCCGGACAGGAGGCTCGCCGACTGGGCCGTCTCCCACTGGCCCGCCTCGGCCGGCGGCCGGTAGTCGCCGCTGCCGCCGCCGACGTAGACGCCGGTGGTGCTGCCCCGCAGGGTCGCCGCGTCGATGCCCGCGCGCTCCAGCGCCTCCCAGGCCGCTTCGAGCACGACGCGTTGCTGCGGGTCCATCACGATGGCCTCGCGCGGCGAGATGCCGAAGACCGCGGGGTCGAAGTCGGCGGCGTCGTAGAGGAAGCCGCCGTTTCCGGTGGTGCTGCGTCCGCGTCCGCCCTCCGGCGGGCCGCCGAGCAGGGTGTCGAGGTCCCAGCCCCGGTCGGTGGGGAACTCCCCTACGGCGTCGGTCTCGTCCATGACGAGTTGCCACAGGTCCTCGGGCGAGCCGACACCGCCGGGGTAGCGGCAGGCCATACCGACGATGACGACGGGGTCGTCGCCGGTCCGGGCCGAGGCGACCACGGGGGCAGCGGCGTCCGGCAGTTCGCCGAGGAGCAGGCCGCGCAGATGACCGGCGAGTTCGGCCGGGGTCGGGTGGTCGAAGACCAGGGTGGCGGGCAGGGTGACGCCGGTCGTGGTCGTGAGCTGGTTGCGCAGATCGACGGCGGTCAGCGAGTCGAAGCCGAGGTCGCGGAAGGGCAGATCGGACTCGACGACCGCGGTGTCCGGGTGTCCGAGGACCACGGCGACCTTGTCGGTGACCAGGGTGAGCAGGGCGTCGGCGCGCTCCGCCTCGGGCAGTTCCAGCAGCTCCTGCCGGTAGGCGCCGGCCGCCGACCGCTCCTCGCCCCGGTCGCGTTCGGCCGTGTCGATGGCCTTGCGTGCTTCTGGCAGGTCGGCCAGCAGGGCGCCGCGTCGTGTTTCGGTGAAGGCCGGTGCGAAGGTCTCCCAGCGCACATCGGCCACGGTCACGGCGGCCTCGCCGTCGGCGACGGCCCGGCCGAGCGCGGCGAGGGCCGCGTCGGCGTCCAGTACGGGCAGTCCGTTCATCCGCAGATGCGCGGCCATGGTGGTGTCGACCACGTCCGACCAGGCGCTCCAGGAGACGGCGAGCGCGGTGGCGCCCCGGGCGCGGCGCTGCCGGGCGAAGGCGTCGAGGTACGCGCCGAACGCGGCCTCGTCCGCCTGGCCCCGTACGCCCCAGACTCCGGCGATCGTGCCGAAGAGGACGAACGCGTCGAGCGGCCGGTCGCCGAGGACGGTGTCGAGCCGGTTCACTCCGGCGAGCGCGGCGGCGAGTCCCGTGGATCCGGAGCCGGCGGTGCCGGTGGCCTGATCCGCGTGGATCACCGCGGTCAGCGGCGCGTCCTCGGGGAGCGCGTCGAGCAGTGCGGTCAGCGCCTCGTGGCCGGAGGTGCCGGAGAGATCGCAGACGGCGAAGGTGACGGTGGCGCCGAGCCGCTTCAGTTCGGCTTCGAGCGCGTCGGACCCGGCGAGGTCGGAGGTGTGACGGCCGGTCAGTACGAGGTGCCTGGCGCCCTCGCGAGCCAGTCGGCGGGCGGCCCGGCCGCCCATCGTTCCCGTACCGCCGGTGATGAGCACGGTGCCGGTGGGGCGCCAGGAGGCGCCGGACGGGTTGGCCTCCGTGGTGGTCGTACGGACGAGCCTGCGTCCGAGGGTTCCGCCGGCGCGGACCGCGATCTGGTCCTCGCCGTCACGCTCTTGACGGGCTGTCAGGAATGCCGCGAAGGCGGCGCCCGTGCGGTCGTCGATCGTCCCGGGGAGATCGATGAGACCGCCCCAGCGGTCGGGGTGCTCCAGTGCGGTGACCCGGCCCCGGCCCCATACGGCGGCCTGTCCGGCGCTGAGCGGCGGCTCGGAGGGGGCCACGGAGACGGCGCCCCGGGTGACGCACCACAGCGGCGCGTCGATCCCGGCCGCTTCCAGGGCCGTCAGCAGCGCGTCGGGCCAGGCCGCGTCGGACGGCAGGTCCGTGGTGCCCGTGGCGCCCAGGGCTCCGGTGGCGAGCAGGGAGATGACGCCCGTGTAGGGGGCTCCGTCCCGGTCCGCGCGCGCCGTGGCCAGCGGTTCCATCAGCCCGTTGGGGTCGGCGGGGTCGGCCGCGACCGTGTCCAGCCGGGCCGTGCCCGTACGCAGCGCCTCGACGGCGGCGGAGAGCCACGGCGAGTCGGCGCCGGACTCCACGATCACCAGCCAGTCGCCGGACGGTTCGGCCGCGGCCGGGGCGGCGAGCGGTGTCCAGGTCTCGTGGTAGCGCCAGTTGGCGCCGGCGGACTGCTCGCCCCGGCGGCGGCGCCAGGCGGAGAGCGCGGGCACCATCGTGGTGACGGTGTCGCCGTCCAGGTCCAGCGAGGCGGCCAGCGACTCCAGGTCCTCGCGCTCCACCGCCGACCAGAACTCGGCGTCCACCGGGCCGGATGTCCCGGCGGCGGCGAGCGCGGCGGGCTCGGGCCAGTACCGCTCGCGCTGGAAGGCGTACGTCGGCAGCTCGACCCGGCGCGCCCCCAGGCCCTCGAAGAACGCGGCCCAGCGCGGTCCCGTGCCATGCGTGTGCAGCGTGGCCAGCGCGGCGACCACGGCCGCCTCCTCGCCCTGGTCCTTGCGCAGGAGCGGCACCACCGCGGGCGCGGGCTCGGCACCGTCCAGGCTCTGCTGGGCCATCGCGGCGAGCACCCCGTCGGGGCCCAGTTCCACGAACGTCCCCACCCCGGCGTCCCGCAGGGTGCGCACGCCGTCGGCGAACCGTACGGCTTCGCGCACATGCCGCACCCAGTAGGCGGGCGAGCGCAGTTCGTCCGCCGTCGCCACGGCGCCGGTCAGGTTGGAGACCACCGGGATACGGGGCTCCTCGTAGGTGAGACCTTCGGTGACGCGGGCGAAGTCCGCCAGCATCGGGTCCATCAGCGGCGAGTGGAAGGCGTGCGAGACCCGCAGCCGCCTGGTGCGGCGGCCGTCGGAGGCGAACAGCTCGGCGACCTCCAGGACGCCGTCCTCCGTACCGGCGATGACCAGCGCGCGCGGGCCGTTGACAGCCGCGATGGAGACGTCGCCGTCCAGCAGCGGCACGACCTCGTCCTCGGTGGCCTGGAGGGCGACCATCGCGCCGCCCTGCGGGAGCGCCTGCATGAGCGTGGCGCGTGCCGCGACCAGCCGGCAGGCGTCCGCCAGGGAGAACACCCCCGCCACATGCGCGGCGGTGATCTCACCGATGGAGTGACCGGCCACGAAGTCGGGGGTGAGACCCCAGGATTCGGCGAGCCGGAACAGCGCGACCTCGACCGCGAACAGCGCGGGCTGGGTCCAGCCCGTCTCGTCGAGCAGTTCCGCCTCGAAGGTGCCCGGGTCGGCGAACAGCACTTCCCTGAGCGGGAATTCGAGCTCGGTGTCCAGATGGGCGAGGACCGCGTCGAGGGCTTCGCCGAAGACGGGGAACCGCTCGTACAGCTCGCGGCCCATGGCTCCGCGCTGGCTGCCCTGGCCGGAGAAGAGGAACGCGGACTTGCCGGGGGCGCGGCTCGCGACGCCGCGCGCGCTCTCCCGTACGCCGTCGGCGCCGGCCAGCAGCACCGCGCGGTGCGGGAAGACCGTACGGTCCGTGGCGAGCGAGCGGCCGATGTCCAGCGGCGACAGGCCGGTGTGGAGCGCGGCGAAGGAGGTGACGCGGTCGAGCTGGGCCTGAAGTGCCTCGCGGGTCCTGCCGGAGACGATCCAGGGTACGAGCGCGGGGGTGGCGACGGGCTCGGCGGCCCGCGCCATCGGCGTCTCGACGGCCGGTGCCTGCTCGACGATGACATGCGCGTTCGTACCGCTGACACCGAACGCCGAGACTCCCGCGCGGCGCGGGCGGCCGGTCTCCGGCCACGCCTCCGGCTCGGTGAGCAGCCGTACGTCACCCGCCGTCCAGTCGACATGCGTGGAGGGGCTGTTGATGTGCAGCGACTTGGGCAGGGTGCCGTGCCGCATCGCCAGCAGCATCTTGATGACGCCCGCGACACCGGCGGCGGCCTGGGTGTGGCCGATGTTGGACTTGACGGTGCCGAGGAGCAGCGGGCGCTCCCGGTCGCGGCCGTACGTGGTCAGCAGGGCCTGGGCCTCGATCGGGTCGCCCAGGGTGGTGCCGGTGCCATGGGCCTCGACGGCGTCGATGTCGGCGGCGGTCAGTCCGGCGTCGGCGAGCGCCTGCCGGATGACGCGCTGCTGCGAGGGGCCGTTGGGGGCGGTGAGGCCGTTGGACGCGCCGTCCTGGTTGACGGCGGTGGAGCGGATGATGCCGCGGACCTCGTGTCCGTTGCGTACGGCGTCGGAGAGCCGTTCCAGGACGAGGATGCCGACGCCCTCGGACCAGGCGGTGCCGTCGGCGGAGTCGGAGAACGCCTTGCAGCGGCCGTCGGGGGCCAGTCCGCCCTGGGTGGAGAACTCGACGAAGGAGTCGGGGCTCGACATCACGGAGACACCACCCGCGATCACCAGCGAGCATTCACCGGCGCTCAGTGCCTTCCCGGCCCAGTGCAGCGCGACCAGTGAGGAGGAGCAGGCGGTGTCGATGGTGACGGCCGGGCCCTCCAGACCGAGGGCGTAGGAGAGCCGGCCGGACATGACGCTGGCCGTGTTGCCGGTGGCCACATACCCCTGGACGTCGGAGACGGACCGGCGCAGCAGATTGGGGTAGTCCTGGCCGTTGGTGCCGACGAAGACGCCGGTGGTGGAGCCGCGCAGAGTGGACGGGTCGATCCCGGCCCGCTCCAGCGCCTCCCAGGTGGCCTCCAGCAGCAGGCGCTGCTGGGGGTCCATGGCCAGCGCCTCACGCGGCGAGATGCCGAAGAAGCGGGCGTCGAAGTCTGCGACGCCGGTGAGGAATCCGCCGTCGAGGGTGTCGGAGGCGCCCGCGCCGAGGGCGTCGAGGTCCCAGCCCCGGTCGTCCGGGAAGCGGGTGATGCCGTCCCTGCCCTCTTCGAGCAGCTGCCACAGCTCCTCGGGCGAGGAGACCCCGCCGGGGAAGCGGCAGCTGATGCCGACGACGGCGATCGGGTCGTTGTCGAGCGGGCGTCCCGCCGCCACCGGCCCGGCGGCGGCCGGTCCCGGCAGCGAGCCGAGGAGTTCGGTGAGCAGGAAGTCGGCCATCTCGCGCGGGGTCGGCCGGTCGTAGACGAGGGAGACGGGGAGGCTGAGCCCGGTGGCGGCGGCGAGACTGTTGCGCAGTTCGAGTGTGGTCAGCGAGTCGAAGCCGAGGTCACGGAAGGCCCGGTCGTCCTCGATGGCGCCGGCGTCGGAGTGGCCGAGCACGGCGGCCACTTGGCCGCGCAGCAGGTCCAGCACGTATGCGCCGCGCTCGGCCTCGGGGAGTTCCGCGAGCCGCTGCCGCAGCTCCGGCTCCCCGTCGGTGGCGCCGGACGGTGCGGTGGCGGACTGCCGTGCTTCGGGCAGGTCGCCGACGAGCGGCAGGGGGCGGGTCGCGGCGAAGGCGCGGAGGAAGCGGGTCCAGTCGATGTCGGCGAGCGCGAGGGCGGTGTCGTCCTGCTCGATCGCGCGGAGCAGGGCGCGGACGGCGGGTTCCGGGGCGAGCGGTTCGAATCCGCCGCGCCGTACGCGGGTCTCGATCTCGGCCGCGTCGGCGACCATGCCGGATCCGGCCCAGGGGCCCCAGGCCACCGAGAGCGCGGTCTGTCCGTGTGCGCGCCGGTATTCGGCGAGGGCGTCCAGATAGGCGTTGGCCGCGGCGTAGTTGCCCTGTCCGGCGGCGCCGAAGACGCCTGCCGTGGAGGAGAAGAGGACGAACGCGGACAGCGGCAGCCGGCCGGTCAGTTCATGCAGATTGCGCGCGGAGGCGACCTTCGCGTCCAGGACGGTCCTGAAGCTGTCCTGGGTCAGCGCGTCCACCACGCTGTCCTCCACGACACCGGCCGTGTGGATGACCGCGCTGAGCGGGGTGTCCTCGGGGACGGAGCCGAGCAGGGCGGCCAGCGCCTCGCGGTCGGCGACATCGCAGGCCGCGATAGTGACCCGGGCGCCGAGTCCGGTCAGTTCGGTGCGCAGCGCCGCCGCGCCGGGGGCGTCCTCGCCGCGCCGGCTGACGAGCAGCAGATGTTCGGCGCCGGCGCGGGCGAGCCCGCGCGCGACATGTCCGCCGAGGCCGCCGGTGCCGCCGGTGATCAGGATGGTGCCTGACGGGTCGAAGGGGTGTCCCTCGCTCTGTGCGGCGGGGCTGTGGGCGAGCCGGCGTACGAAGACGCCGGAGGCGCGTACGGCCGCCTCGCTCTCGCCGCCGGTCCCGGCCAGGACGCCGCGCAGCCTGCGCGCGGTGTGGGTGTCAAGGCGCTCGGGCAGATCGACGCAGCCGCCCCAGCGGTCGGGCTGTTCCAGCGCGATGACGCGGCCGAGGCCCCATACGGCTGCCTGGTCGAGTCCGACCACCGCCTCGGAGCGGCCCACGGAGACCGCGCCCCGGGTGACGGTCCACAGCGGCGCGCCGATCCCGGCGTCACCGAGCGCCTGTACGGCGACGGTGGTCAGGAGGAGGGAGTCGGGTACGCCGGTGCGTGAGACGCTCTCACAGCCGGCCAGCCCGAGCAGTGACAGGACTCCGGCGAACTCCCCGTGTTCGGCGTGGAGTTCGGTCAGCCGGGCGGCGAGCGCGGTCCGGTCGGCGCCGGTGACCTCGCAGTTGACGGTGCGGGTGGCGAGGGCGCGGACGACCTCGGCGGACCACTCGGCGTCCTCCGTACGGGGCGGCGTGAGGACGAGCCAGCGGCCGGTGAGCGCGGTCGGCGCGGTGGATCCGGTCCGCGGCTTCCAGGTGACCCGGTAGCGCCAGGCGTCCACCTCGGACTGCTCGTCGCGGCGGCGGCGCCAGGCGGTCAGCGCCGGGACCATCGCGGTGACGGTCGCGTCGTCGAGGCCCAGCGAGGCGGCGAGCGAGCTGATGTCGTCGCGCTCCACGGCCGACCAGAACTCGGCGTCCGCCGCGCCGGCCGCGCTCTGCGGCGTGGCCGTGACGGCGAGCGTGTCGGGCCAGTACCGCTCGCGCTGGAAGGCGTAGGTCGGCAGTTCGATCCGGCGTGCGCCGGTGTCCGCGAAGTACGCGGCCCAGTCGATGTCCACGCCGTGGGCGTGCGCCCCGGCCAGCGCGGTGACGACCGTCCGCTCCTCGGGCCGGCCGGCCCGCATCAGCGGCAGCAGTCCGGTGCGCGGCGCGTCGGTGAGGCTGTCCCTGGCCATGCCGCAGAGCACCCCGTCGGGGCCGGTCTCCAGGAACGTACGGACACCGCCCTGCGTCGAGAGCCAGTTGATCCCGTCGGCGAAGCGGACGGCCTGCCGTACGTGCGTGACCCAGTACTCCGGGGTGCTCACCTGGCCGTCGGTGGCGAGCGAACCGGTGACGTTGGAGACGAGGGGGATGACCGGCGGGTGATACGTGATGCCCCGCGCGACCTCGGCGAAGTCGTCGAGCATGGCGTCCATGAGCGGTGAGTGGAAGGCATGGCTCACCCGCAGCCGCTTGGTCTTGCGCCCGTCGGCCCCGATCGTCGCGGCGATGTCGAGGACGGCCTCCTCGGCGCCCGCGACGACGAGCGACGCCGGGCCGTTGACGGCGGCGATGGACACCTGCTCCTCGCGTCCGGCGAGGAGCGGCAGGACCTCGTCCTCGGCCGCCTGGAGGGAGATCATCGCGCCGCCCTCGGGCAGCGCCTGCATCAGCTTGCCACGCGCCACCACCAGGGCGCAGGCGTCCTCCAAGGAGAACACCCCGGCGACATGCGCGGCGGCGAGTTCACCGATGGAGTGCCCGGCCAGATAGTCCGGGGTGATGCCCCAGGACGTGGCCAGCCGGAACAGCGCCACCTCGATGGCGAAGAGCGCGGGCTGCGCGTACTCGGTCCGGTCGAGCAGGGCCGCTTCCGCCGAGTCCTCGGCGGCGAACAGGATCTCGCGCAGCGGCCGGTCCAGCGTGCCGTCGACCCGCGCCAGTACGGCGTCGAGCGCGTCGGCGAAGACGGGGAACCGCTCGTACAGCTCCCGACCCATGCCGGGGCGCTGGCTGCCCTGGCCGGTGAAGAGGAACGCCGTACGGCCGCGGCCCGTACCGCCCTGGACGACCCCGGGGCCCGGCAGTCCGTCGCGCAGGGCCAGCAGGCCCCGCAGCAGTTCGTCGCGCTCCCCCGCCACCACGGCGGCACGGCGCTCCAGGCCGGCCCTGGAGGTGGCCAGGGAGAACGCGAGGTCGGTGAGGCGTGTGTCGGGGTGCTCCTCCACCAGCGAGAGCAGCCGTCCCGCCTGGGCGCGCAGCGCGGTCTCGCTCCTGGCGGAGACCACCAGCGGCAGGATGCCGGGGCGGGACTCGCTGTCGGGCGCCGGTCCCTCGGCGGGCTCCCCGGCGGGCACCTCGGCCGGCTCCCCGGCGGGCACCTCGGCCGGCTCCTCGGCGGGGGCCTGTTCGAGGATGGTGTGCACATTGGTGCCGCTGAGTCCGAAGGAGGAGACGGCGCCGCGGCGCGGCCGGCCGGTCTCGGGCCAGTCGGCCTGCTCGGTCAGCAGACCGATGGCGCCGGAGGACCAGTCGACGTGCGAGGACGGGGTGTCGATGTGCAGGGTCTTCGGCACGATGCCCCGCTGGAGCGCGTGCACCATCTTGATCACGCTGGCGACGCCTGAGGCCATCTGGGTGTGGCCGATGTTGCTCTTCACCGAGCCGAGGAGCAGGGGCCGTTCGGCGTCCCGGTCCTGGCCGTAGGTGGTGAGCAGGGCCCCTGCCTCGATGGGGTCGCCCAGCGCGGTGCCGGTGCCGTGGCCCTCGATGACATCGACCTCGCGGGATGCGAGTCCGGCGTTGGCCAGGGCCTGGCGGATGACCCGCTGCTGCGAGGGGCCGTTGGGGGCGGTGAGGCCGTTGGAGGCGCCGTCCTGGTTGACGGCGGAGCCGCGTACGACCGCGAGCACGGTGTGGCCGTTGCGCCGGGCGTCGGAAAGGCGCTCCAGCAGGACCAGCCCGACGCCCTCGGCGAGCGTCATGCCGTCGGCGGCCTCGGCGTACGCCTTGCAGCGGCCGTCGACCGCGAGCGCCCGCTGCCTGCTGAAGCCGACGAAGGCGCTGGGGGTGGACATGATGCTGACGCCGCCGGCGAGCGCGAGGGAGCTCTCGCCGTTGCGCAGCGACTGGCAGGCCAGATGCAGCGCGACCAGCGAGGAGGAGCAGGCGGTGTCGAGAGTGACGGCGGGGCCCTCGAAGCCGAAGAGGTAGGAGACCCGGCCCGAGAGCACGCTGGAGAGCGTGCCGGTGATCATGTGGCCCTCGGAGCCCTCGGCGGAATTGGCCACGCTGGACGCGTAGTCCTGGTAGCTGGCGCCGATGAAGGTGCCGGTGAGGCTGGAGCGCTGGGCGACGATGTCGATCCCGGCGTGTTCGAAGGCTTCCCAGGCCGTCTCCAGCAGCAGGCGCTGCTGCGGGTCCATCGACATGGCCTCACGCGGCGAGATACCGAAGAAGCCGGGGTCGAATTCGGCTACGTCCCGCAGGAATCCGCCCTGGACGGAGTAGGTCCTGCCGGAGCGGTCCGGGTCGGGGTCGTAAAGCCCTTCGGCGTCCCAGCCGCGGTCGGCGGGGAAGCCGGAGATGGCGTCCGTACCGTTCAGGACGAGCTCCCACAGCTCCTCCGGGGAGGTGACCCCGCCGGGGTAGCGGCAGCTCATGCCGACGATGGCGATCGGGTCGTCGTCGGCGGCGGAGAGGGACGCGGGGAGCGCGGCCGTGCCGGTGGCGCTCTGCGCGCCGGCCAGTTCGGAGCGGAGGAATCCGGCGAGCGCGGCGGGGCTCGGGTAGTCGAAGACCATGGTCGTGGGCAGCGTCAGCCCGGTGACGGAGGCGAGTCGGTTGCGCAGTCCGACGGCGGTCAGCGAGTCGAAGCCGACGTCACGGAAGGCGCGCTGGTCGGGCAGGGCGTCGGGCGACGAGAGGCCGAGGACGGCCATGGCCTCGGTGCGGACGACCTCCAGCACCAGCCGCTCCTGCTCGGCGGCGGACAGCGCGCGCAGCCGGGCCGTGAACTCGCCCTCCACGACGGTGCCGGTGCTCTGCTCGGCGGCCTCGGTGAGGGCGCGGACCTCGGGGACCTCGGTGAAGAGGGCCGTGGGGCGGCTGGAGGTGTAGACGGGGTAGTACGTCTCCCAGTCGACGTCGGCGACCGCGATGACGCTCTCGTCGTCGTCCAGGGCCCGCTTCAGCCCGGTCAGCGCCAGCCGCGGGTCCATGAATTCCAGACCGCTGCGGCGGATCATGTTCGGGTCGACGCGGCCGGCCTTGATGTCGTCGGCCCAGATGCCCCAGGACAGGGAGGTGGCGCGCAGACCGCGGGCGCGCCGGTGGGCGGCGAGCGCGGCGAGATAGGCGTTGCCCGCCACATAGGCGGCGTGCGCCCCGCTGCCCCACATACCGGCGGTGGACGAGTAGAGGATCAGGTCGTCCAGGTCGTCGTTGTCGAGGAGTTCGTCCAGGACCTGGGCGCCGGTCACCTTCGCGTGCAGGACACGGGAGAAGGCGTCCATGGTGGTCTCGGCCAGGGAGTACAGCTCGATGAGCGCGGCGGTGTGGACGACCGTGCGTACGGTACGGCCCTCGGCCTTGAGGTCCGCGAGGAGCGCGGCGACGGCGGCGCGGTCGGTCACGTCGCAGGCGACGGCGACGGCTTCCGTACCCGACGCGGCCAGTTCCGCGACCAGTTCCGCCACGCCCGGGGCGTCCATGCCCCGGCGGCTCATCAGCACCAGGTGCTCGGCGCCCTGTCCGGCCAGCCAGCGGGCGAGATGCGGGGCGAGGGTGCCGGAGCCGCCGGTGATGAGGGTGGTGCCGCGCGGTGTCCAGTCGCGGGAGATCCCCTGCTCACCGGCTCCGGCGCGGACGATACGGCGGGTGAGGACGCCGGAGGAGCGGATGGCGAGCTGGTCCTCCTCGCCGAGCGCGCCCGAGAGCGCGGAGGCGAGCCGTCCGGCCGCCCGCCGGTCGAGCGTGTGCGGCAGGTCGATGACGCCGCCCCAGCGCTGCGGGTGTTCCAGCGCGGCGGTCCAGCCGACGCCGGACACCAGTGCCTGGACGGGGGAGGTGACCTCGTCGGAGCGGCCGGTGGAGACCGCGCCCCGGGTGAGGAACCACAGCGGGGCCTCGATTCCGGCGTCGCCCAGGGCCTGGACCAGCGAGACGGTCAGCGCGAGTCCGAGGGTCAGTCCGGGGTTGAGCTCACCGGGCTCCTCGGCGGCGGCGAGCGTGGAGACGCCCCCGGCGAACTCACCGGCCGCGGCCAGCCGTTCGGCGAGGACCGCGCGGTCCACGCACGCCTCGTCCAGCACCAGCCGGATCACCTCGGCGCCCTGGCCGCTCAGCGCGTCGGCCACCTCACCGGTGTCGTGCCCCTCGGCGGAGACGACGAGCCAGCCGCCCGTCAGCGACCGCTGCGGAACGGTGCTCGCGGGCGTCCAGGACACCCGGTAGCGCCAGGAGTCGACGGTCGTACGGTCCTTGCGGGACCTGCGCCACGACGACAGCGCGGGCAGTACGGCGGCCACGGAGTCCTCGTCCGTGCCCAGGGTGGAGGTCAGCGCGGAGATGTCCTCCTGCTCCACCGCCGCCCAGAACTCCTCGTCGGCGGGGTCGGCGGCGACCGCGTGCTCGGGGGCGGGCGGTATGGCCCAAAGCCTCTCGTGCTGGAAAGCGTACGTCGGCAGATCGACCCGGCGGGCGTCCGTGCCCGCGAAGAGTCCGGCCCAGTCGGCCTCCACTCCGCGTACGTAGGCCTCGGCGACCGACAGCAGGAAGCGCGAGACGCCGCCCTGGTCACGGCGCAACGTGCCGGTGG
Source organism: Streptomyces sp. NPDC056835 (assembly GCF_042789485.1). NCBI lineage: Bacteria > Bacillati > Actinomycetota > Actinomycetes > Kitasatosporales > Streptomycetaceae > Streptomyces > Streptomyces sp. NPDC056835. Next base: position 298,167 of record NZ_JBHUBB010000003.1, on the reverse strand, counting down.
CGACGGCCGGTTCGGCCGTCTCGTCGATCATGTCCTGTACCGACATGGTCAGTACGGGGTGCGAGCTGACCTCGATGAAGGCGCGGTGTCCGGCGCCCAGCAGAGCGCGTACGGCGTCGGCGAAGAGGACCCGCCGGCGCAGATTGCGGAACCAGTAGCCCGCGTCCATCCCCTCGGTGTCCAGCCAGTCGCCGGTCATCGTCGAGAAGAACGGGACGTCGGAGGCGCGCGGGGTGACCGGCGCGAGGACGTCGAGGAGTTCGTCGTGCAGATTCTCGACCTGCGCGGAGTGGGAGGCGTAGTCCACCGCGACCCGGCGGACCCGTACGTCCTCGGCCGTCAGCTCCGCCGACAGTTCGTCCAGCGCCTCCGGCTCGCCGGAGACGACGACCGAGCGCGGCCCGTTGACGGCGGCCACCGACACCCGGCCCGACCAGGCCTCCAGCCGGCCTTCCAGCTGGTCCACCGGCAGCGCCACGGACATCATCCCGCCGTGACCGGCCAGTGCCCGGCCGATGGCCTGGCTGCGCAGTGCCACGACCCGGGCGCCGTCCCGCAGGGACAGCGCGCCGGACACGACGGCCGCCGCGATCTCGCCCTGCGAGTGGCCCACGACCGCCGCGGGCTCCACGCCCTGGGAGCGCCAGAGGGCCGCGAGCGACACCATGACCGCGAACGAGGCGGGCTGGACGACATCGACGCGTTCCAGCGTGGGCGCGCCCTCCGCCTCCCGCAGCACATCGATGAGGGACCAGTCCACGAACTCGCCGAGAGCGGCGGCGCATTCACCGATCCGCTCGGCGAAGACCGGCGACTCCGCCAGCAGCCGGGCGCCCATTCCGGCCCACTGCGAGCCCTGTCCGGGGAAGACGAAGACCGTCCTGCCCTCGATATCGGCCACGCCCCGGGCCACCACGGCCGACGGTCCGTCGGCCGCGACGGCGCGCAGGGCCTCCAGCGGGTCGCTGTCCTCGGTGGGGACCACCACGGCGCGGTGTTCGAAGACCGAGCGGGACGAGACGAGCGAGTGGCCCAGATCGATCGGGCGCGGCGCGGGGTCCGCGTTCTCGACGTACGAGACCAGCCGGGCCGCCTGCTCGCGCAGCGCGGCTCCGGTCCTGGCCGAGACGGCCCACGGGACGACGCCGCCCGCGACGGGCACCGGCGGGAGCGCGGGAGCGGTCTCCTCGGGCTCGTCGGCGACGGGCGCCTGCTCAAGCAGCGTATGGGCGTTGGTGCCGCTGATGCCGAACGACGAGACGGCGGCCCGGCGCGGACGGCCGGTCTCGGGCCACTGGACGGCCTCGTGCAGCAGCCGCACCGTGCCGGAGGACCAGTCCACGTGTGAGGACGGGTTCTCCGCGTGCAGCGTCCTCGGCAGGACGCCGTGACGCAGCGCCATCACCATCTTGATGACGCTCGCGACACCGGCGGCGGACTGGGTGTGCCCGATGTTCGACTTGACCGAGCCGAGCAGCAGGCAGCGGTCCGGGTCGCGGTCCCTGCCGTAGGTCGCCAGCAGCGCCTGCGCCTCGATCGGGTCGCCCAGCGGCGTACCGGTTCCGTGCGCCTCCAGGGCGTCGATGTCGGAGGGGACGAGGCGGGCGTTGGCCAGCGCCTGGCGCATCACGCGCTGCTGCGAGGGGCCGTTGGGGGCGGTGAGTCCGTTGGACGCGCCGTCCTGGTTGATCGCGGAGCCGCGGATCACCGCGAGGACGGGGTGTCCGTTGCGCCGGGCGTCGGAAAGCCGCTCGACCAGCAGGATGCCGACGCCCTCGGCGAGCGTCATGCCGTCGGCCTCGTCGGAGAACGCCTTGCAGCGGCCGTCCTGCGCGAGGGCCCGCTGCCGGCTGAACGCGACGAAGGGGGCGGGCGTGGTCATGATCGTGGCGCCGCCCGCGACGGCGAGTGTGGACTCTCCGTTGCGCAGCGACTGGCAGGCCAGATGCAGCGCGACCAGCGAGGACGAGCAGGCGGTGTCGACGGTGACGGCGGGGCCTTCGAGCCCGAAGACATACGAGATACGTCCGGACAGGACGCTCGGGCTGCTGCCGGTGACCATATGGCCCTCGGCGCCGTCGCCCGCGCCGAGGCCGTAGTCCTGGTAGCTGGAGCCGATGAAGGTGCCGGTCAGGCTGCCACGTGCCGCGGCGGGGCTGATCCCGGCGCGCTCGAAGGTCTCCCAGGTGGTCTCCAGCAGCAGCCGCTGCTGGGGGTCCATCACCAGCGCCTCGCGCGGGGAGATACCGAAGAACGTGGGGTCGAACGCGTCGGCCTCGTGCAGGAATCCGCCGAGCGTCGAGTAGGTCTTGCCCTGCCGGTCGGGGTCGGGGTCGAAGAGCCCCTGGGCGTCCCAGCCGCGGTTCACGGGGAACTCCGTCACCGCGTCCGCGCCGTTGGTGACCAGGTCCCACAGCTGTTCCGGGGAGTCGGCGCCGCCCGGGAAGCGGCAGCTCATCCCGATGATGGCGATGGGTTCGTCGTCGGCGGCGCCGGTGGCGACCGGACCCGCCACCTCCAGGACGGAGCCAAGGATCTCGGCCCCCAGATACCGTGCCAGCTCCACCGGGGTCGGATAGTCGAAGACCATGGTGCTCGGCAGGGTGAGGCCGGTGACGCCGGAGAGCCGCTTACGCAGTTCGACGGCGGTGAGCGAGTCGAAGCCGATGTCGCGGAACGCGCGTCCTTCCGGGACGCCGTCGGCGGAGCTGTGGCCGAGGACCGCCGCGGCCTCGCTTCGTACGAGATCGGAGAGGAACCGGTCCCGCTCGGGCTCGTCCAGGGCGCGTACGCGCGTGACGAACTCGGAGGCGCCGCCGGTGCCGCCCTGTTCGGCGGCCGCGGCGAGCGCCCGTACCTCGGGCAGAGCGGCGAGCAGCGCGCTGGGGCGCGCCGAGGTGAAGACCGGTGCGTAGCGCTCCCAGTCGACGTCGGCGACCGTGACGGTGGTGTCCCGCTGGACGACGGCGCGGCGCAGTTCGGTCAGCGCGGGGCCCGGCTCCAGGAAGCCGAGTCCCTGGCGCTTCAGGGCGCCGGAGACCGCCTCGTCGGTGGCCATGCCGGCTTCGGCCCAGGGGCCCCAGGCGACGGAGGTGGCGGTCAGTCCCCGGGCGCGCCGGTGCTCGGCGAGGGCGTCGAGGTAGGCGTTGGCGGCGCCGTAGGCGCTCTGGCCGCCGCTGCCCCAGACACCGGCGATGGAGCCGAAGAGGACGAACAGGTCGAGTTCGCGGTCCCCGAGCAGGGCGTCGAGATGCGCGGCCCCGGCCAGCTTCGCGGAGGTCAGCCCGGCGAACTCGGCGGGGGTCAGCTCGGCGAGGGGGCCGTACTGGCCGACGCCCGCGGTGTGCACCACCCCGGTCAGCGGTAGTTCGGCCGGGATTCCGGCGAGTACGGCGGCGAGCGCGTCGCGGTCGGCGGCGTCGCAGGCGACGATCTCGACACGGGCGCCCAGCTCCTCCAGCTCGGCGCGGAGTTCGGCGGCGCCGGGGGCGTCCGGGCCGCGCCGGGAGGTAAGGACAAGGTGCTCGGCGCCGGAGCGGGCCAGCCAGCGGCCGGCCTCGGCGCCGAGGCCACCGGTACCGCCGGTGACCAGTACGGTGCCCCGGGCGGTGAACTCCTCGGCGGCGGGCAGCGCGTCGACGGCGTACCTGACGAGCCGGCGGCCAAAGACTCCGGAGGCGCGCAGCGCCACCTGGTCCTCGCCGTCGGGGGCGTCCTTCGTGGCGAGCACGCCCGCGAGCCGCTGGGCGGCCCGCTGGTCGAGTGTGCCGGGCAGGTCGATCAGTCCGCCCCAGAGCCGCGGGTACTCCAGGGCCACGGTCCTGCCGAGGCCCCAGGCGGCGGCCTGGGCGGGGTGGGTGACCGGGTCGGCGGGGCCGGTGGACACAGCGCCCCGGGTGGCCGTCCACAGCCGTCCCCGGGATCCGGTGTCGTCCAGTGCCTGGACGAGCGCGAGCGTCAGGGCGAGGCCGTGGGTGAGCGGCGCGTAGCTGTCGCTCGTGCGCTCGTCCAGCGGGAGCAGGGAGAGCACCTGCGCGGAGCTGTCGAAGTCGTCGGTGGACTTGGCGGCTTCGAGCCGCGCGGCCAGCGTCTGCCGGTCGGCGCACGAGGGGTCCAGGACGAGGCGGCGTACCCGCGCGCCGTGGGCGCTGAGCGCGCCCGCCAGGTGCTCGGCGAGATCATCGCCGCCGTCCGCCGTGGGAGAGCCGTCGGTCTCGCTGGTGACGAGCAGCCAGGTGCCGTCCAGGACCGGGGCGGCCGGCTTGTCGAGCCTGGTCCATTCGACGCGGTAGCGCAGCGAGTCCAGCAGGGTCTTCTCCCGCTTGCCGCGGCGCCAGGAGGTCAGCGCGGGCAGCAGGGAGCCGAGGGAGTCGTGTTCGTGTTCGCCCAGACCGAGGATGGTGGCGAGCTCATCGGCGTCGCCGCGCTCCACGGCGGCCCACAGCCGCTGGTCCCCCGGGTCGGCGCTCGCGGCGGCGGCGGGGGGCAGTTCGGGCCAGTAGAACGTGTGCTGGAAGGCATAGGTCGGCAGATCGACGCGGCGGGCGCCGCTGCCCGCGAAGTAGGCCGGCCAGTCGACCGTCACGCCCTGGACCTGGAGCCTGGCCAGCGCGGTGGTGACGGCCGCTTCCTCGTCGCGGTCGGCGCGGCAGAGCGGGACGAGTTCGGCTTCGTAGGTGTCGCCGAGGGTGTCCTGGGCCATGGCGGACAGCGGTGCGTCGGGGCCCAGTTCCAGGAAGGTGGTCGTGCCGGCGTCGCGCAGGGTGCGTACGCAGTCGGCGAAGCGGACCGCGTCACGGACATGCGCGACCCAGTACTCCGCCGAGCACACCTGTTCGTCGGTGGCGAGGGCGCCGGTCAGATTGGAGACCAGCGGGATGCGCGGCGCGCTGTAGGTGAGTCCTTCCGCGACGGCGCGGAACGCGTCGAGCATCCCGGCCATGCGCGGTGAGTGGAAGGCATGGCTCACCCGCAGCCGCTTGGTCTTGCGCCCGCGCGCGTCGAACGCGGCGGCGATCTCCAGGACCGCGTCCTCGTCCCCGGAGACGACGACCGAGTCGGGGCCGTTGACCGCGGCGATCGAGACGGCGTCCGCGCGGTCGGCCAGCAGCGGGGTGATCTCGTCCTCGGCCGCCTGTACCGCGACCATCGCGCCGCCGGCGGGCAGCGCCTGCATCAGCCGGCCGCGGGCCGCGACCAGGGCGCAGGCGTCCGCGAGCGACAGCACGCCCGCGACATGGGCCGCCGCGAGTTCACCGATCGAGTGGCCGGCCACGAAGTCCGGGGTGACGCCCCAGGACCGTACGAGACGGAACAGCGCGACCTCGACCGCGAACAGCGCGGGCTGCGTCCAGCCGGTCTCGTCCAGCAGGGCGGCCTCGGCCGTGCCCGCGTCGGCGAACAGCACCTCGCGCAGCGGGCGGTCGAGCAGCGGGTCCAGCTCGGCGAGCACCGCGTCGAGCGCGTCGGCGAACGCCGGGAACCGCTCGTACAGTTCGCGTCCCATGGCGGGCCGCTGGCTGCCCTGGCCGGTGAAGAGCACCGCGGTCCTGCCCCGACGTGCCGCCTCGCCCTCGATCAGTCCGGCGTCGGGGCGGTCGGTGGCCAGCGCGGTGAGGGACCGCAGCAGCGCGGTACGGTCCCCCGCGACCACGGCCGCGCGGTGGTCGAACCGGGTACGGGTGGTGGCGAGCGAGAACGCCGCGTCCACCAGGTCCAGTTCGGGCCGCGCCTGTACGTAGGAGAGCAGCCGGGCCGCCTGGCCGCGCAGGGCGTCCCGGGTCCGGCCCGAGATCAGCCAGGGCACCGCTCCGGGCTCGCGGCGCGGCGCGGTGCGCGCCGGGGCCGGGGTGCGCGGGGCCTGCTCGATGATGGTGTGGACGTTGGTGCCGCTGATACCGAACGAGGAGACACCGGCCCGGCGCGGGCGGCCGGTCTCGGGCCAGGCGGTCTGCTGGGTCAGCAGTTCCACCGCGCCCTCGGACCAGTCCACGTGCGAGGACGGGGCGTCGACATGCAGCGTGCGGGGCAGCACGCCATGGCGCATCGCCATGATCATCTTGATCACACCGGCGACACCGGCGGCGGCCTGGGTGTGACCGATGTTCGACTTGACCGAGCCGAGCAGCAGCGGGCGCTCCGGGTCGCGGTCCCTGCCGTACGCGGCGAGCAGGGCCTGTGCCTCGATCGGGTCACCGAGCGTGGTGCCCGTACCGTGCGCCTCCACCACATCGATGTCGTCGGCCGCGAGTCCGCCGCTGGCGAGTGCCTGACGGATCACGCGCTGCTGCGACGGACCGTTGGGGGCGGTGAGTCCGTTGGACGCGCCGTCCTGGTTGACGGCCGAGCCGCGGACCACCGCCAGGATCTCGTGGCCGTTGCGCCGCGCGTCGGACAGCCGCTCAAGGACCAGCATGCCGACGCCCTCGGACCAGCCGACGCCGTCGGCCGAGTCGGCGAACGCCTTGCAGCGGCCGTCGGGTGACAGTCCGCGCTGGCGCGCGAAGTCCACGAACACCGACGGGGTCGACATCACCGTCACACCGCCGGCCAGTGCCAGCGAGCATTCGCCGCTGCGCAGCGCCTGCATCGCCCAGTGCATCGCGACCAGCGACGACGAGCAGGCCGTATCCACCGTCACCGCCGGGCCTTCCAGGCCCAGCGTGTAGGAGACCCGGCCGGAGGCCAGGCTCGCCGAGCTGCCGCCGCCCCGGAAGCCCTCGAACTCCGGGCTCGCGAGGACCGCGCCGTAGTCGCTGTACATCACCCCGGCGAACACACCGGTCGCACTGCCGCGCAGCGTCGTCGGGTCCATGCCCGCCCGCTCCACGGCCTCCCAGGAGGCTTCGAGGAGCAGCCGCTGCTGCGAGTCGGTGGCCAGCGCCTCACGCGGCGACATACCGAAGAACGCCGGGTCGAACTCGCCCGCCTCGTGCAGGAATCCGCCCGAGCGGGTGTACGCCGTACCGAGGTGGTCCGGGTCCGGGTGGTAGAGCGATTCGACGTCCCAGCCACGGTTGGTGGGGAAGCCGGAGATGGCGTCCGCGCCCTCGGTGACCAGTCGCCACAGATCCTCCGGCGAGGCCACGCCCCCCGGATAGCGGCAGCTCATCCCGACGACCACGATCGGATCGTCGGCCACGGCGGCGGTCCGTGTGGCGGCAGGCCCGGCCACCGCCGCGTCGGAGCCCAGCAGTTCATCGAGGAGGTAGGCGGCCAGGGCGCGCACGGTCGGGTAGTCGAAGACCAGTGTGGCGGGCAGCCGCAGTCCGGTGACGGTGCCCAGCCGGTTGCGCAGCTCCACCGCCGTCAGCGAGTCGAAGCCCAGCTCACGGAAGGCGCGCCCGGCGTCGATGTCCGCGCCGCTGGTGTGGCCCAGGACGAGGGCGACCTGTCCGCGTACGAGATCGAGCAGCAGCTCGGCGCGCTCGGTCGCGTCCAGCCTGGTCAGCCGCTGGACGAGACCGCCGGCCGTACTCGATCCGGCGACGGACGCCCGGCGGGCGCGGGTACGGATCAACGACCGCAGCAGCGGCGGGACTTCACCCTGCGCGCGGAGAACCGGCAGATCCAGCCGTACGGGTACGACGGCGGCCTCACCGGTGGTCAGCGCGGCGTCGAAGAGCGCCACCCCCTGCTCGACCGGGAGCGCGGGCACTCCGGAGCGTGCGTGCCGCTCCGCCTCGGACTCGGCCAGGGAGCCGGTCATACCGCCGGTACGGTCCCAGGGGCCCCAGGCGAGGGACACACCCGGCAGGCCCTCGGCCCGACGGCGCTCCATCAGCGCGTCCAGGAAGGCGTTCCCGGCCGCGTAGTTGCCCTGTCCCGCGCTGCCGATCACTCCGGCGACCGAGGAGAAGACCACGAACGCGGCCAGGTCCTGCCCCCGTGTCAGTTCATGGAGGTTCCAGGCCGCGTCGGCCTTGGGGCGCAGGACCGCCTCCAGCCGCTCCGGCGTGAGCGAGGCGACGAGACCGTCGTCCAGCACACCCGCAGTGTGGATCACGGCGGAGACGGTGTGGCGGGCCAGCAGCCCGGCCAGTGCGTCTCGGTCGGCCGCGTCGCACGCCGCGACCGAGACCTCGGCGCCCAGCTCCGTCAGCTCGTCCGTCAGCGCCCGCGCGCCCTCGGCGTCCGGGCCCCGGCGGCTCACCAGCAGCAGTCGGCGCACGCCGTGCCCGGCCACCAGATGCCGCGCCATGACCGCGCCCAGACCGCCCGTACCACCGGTGATCAGCACACTGCCTTCGGCGTCCCAGACCGGCCCCGCCTCGATCCGGCCGAGCGCCCTGCGTACCAGCCGTCCGGCCCTGGTCTCGCCGTCCCGGACGATCAGCTGCGGCTCGTCCGGATCCAGCGCCCGGAGCGGGAGCGCGACCGGCTCCGCCGGGTCCAGGTCGACCAGGCCGAAGCTGCCGGGGTTCTCCGACTGCGCGGAGCGCACCAGACCCCACACCGCGGCCGACGCCACATCGGCGCCACCCACCGCGCCGCGTGTCACGAACACCAGCCGTGACCCGGCGAACCGCTCCTGCGCGAGCCAGGCCCGTGCCGCCGCCAGGACCTCGGCGGTCAGCGCGTGCGCGGACCGGGACGGATCGTCTTCGGACGTGCCACCGATCGTCATGAGGACGACGGCCGGTACCGGCTCCTCGCCCGCGGCCAGCGCCGCGAGATCGGGATGGACCGCGACCGTGCCCGCCAGTGCCCCCTGCCCGGCGAGTCCGAACGCGTCGGGGCCGACGAGGGCAACGGACTCGGGGGCCCGCGTCCCCCCTCGTACGGGGACCCAGTCCAGGCCGAACAGCGCGTCGCGGGCGGCCGTGGCGGCGGCGTCCAACTCCCGCTCCGCGACCGCGCGCAGCACCAGCGACTCGACGGAGACGACCGGCTCGCCGGAGGTGTCGGCGACGGTGATCGAGACCGCGTCCTCGGCGGCCGGGGAGAGCCGTACCCGCAGCGCGGAGGCGCCGGTCGCGTGCAGCGACACGCCCTCCCACGAGAAGGGCAGTCCGCCGCGGCTCTCCGCGCCGAGTTCGACGAAGGACGCCGCGTGCAGCGCCGCGTCCAGCAGCGCGGGGTGCAGACCGAACGCGTCCGCGTCGGCCTCGCCGCCCTCGGGGAGTACGACCTCGGCGTACACGTCGCCGTCACGCCGCCAGGCAGCCCGCAGGCCCTGGAAGACCGGACCGTAGGCGAAGCCGTCGTCGGCCAGCCGGTCGTACACACCCTCGACGGCGACGGGTTCGGCCCCGGCGGGGGGCCAGACGGCCGCGTCGAACCCGGCGGCCCGCTCCTCGGCCCGCCCGTCGGCGGAGAGTACGCCGGTGGCGTGCCGCGTCCAGGCCGTCTCGTCGCTTCCCTCGGGGCGCGAGTAGACGTTGACGGTGCGGCGGCCGGAGTCATCGGGGTTGCCGATCCACAGCTGGACCTGCATGCCGCCCCGTTCCGGCAGGATCAGCGGCGCGGCCAGGGTCAGTTCCTCGACCAGGTCGCAGCCCACCTCGTCGCCCGCGCGCAGGGCGAGTTCGAGGAAGGCGGTGCCGGGCAGCAGTGTGGTGCCGCGTACGGCGTGGTCGGCGAGCCACGGGTGGGACTGGAGCGAGAGCCGGCCGGTGAGGAGCACGCCCTCGGAGTCGGCGAGGGAGACGGCGGCGGAGAGCAGCGGGTGGTGGGCCGCGCCGAGCCCGGCGGCCCGCAGGTCGGCGGACTGGTTCCGGGCGCCGCCCTTGGGCCAGTACCTGCGGCGCTGGAAGGCGTAGGTCGGCAGGTCGTGACGGTGTGCGCCGGTGCCGGCGAAGTACTCCGCCCAGCGGACGGTGACGCCGCGTACGTACAGTCCGGCCAGTGCGGTGGTGAGGGTGTCGGTCTCGGGGCGGCCGGCCCGCAGCGCGGGGAGCGCGGCGTGGTCCTCTGTCTCCGCGGTGTCCGCGGTGTCGAGGCAGTCCTCGGTCATCGCGGACAGGACGCTGTCGGGGCCGAGTTCGAGGAAGGTGGTGACGCCGTGGCCGGCGAGCCAGCCGACGCCGTCGGCGAACCGTACGGCCCGCCGGACATGGTCCACCCAGTAGTCGGCCGAGGTCACCTGCGCGACCGTGGCGGGCTCGCCGGTGAGGTTGGAGACGAACGGCAGCAGCGGCGCCTGGAGGGACAGGCCTGCCACCACGGCGCGGAACTCGTCGAGCATCGGCTCCATGAGCGGCGAGTGGAAGGCGTGCGAGACCGTAAGCCGCTTGGTCTTGCGGCCCTCGTCCGCCAGCCGGGCGGCGATCTCGGTGACCGTGCTCTCCTCGCCCGCGAGGACGAGGGCCGAGGGGCCGTTGACCGCGGCGATCGACACCGCGTCCTCGTGACCGGCCAGCAGCGGGGTGACCTCGTCCTCGGTGGCCTGTACGGCGATCATCGCGCCGCCCTCGGGCAGCGCCTGCATCAGCCGGCCCCGGGCGGTGACGAGGGCCGCCGCGTCGGTCAGCGACAGCACGCCCGCGATATGGGCGGCGGTGATCTCACCGATCGAGTGACCGGTCAGATAGTCGGGCTTGACGCCCCAGGACTCGACCAGCCGGTACAGCGCGACCTCGACGGCGAACAGCGCGGGCTGCGCGTACTCGGTACGGTTCAGCGCGTCGGCGTCCTCGCCCCAGAGCACCTCGCGCAGCGGCCGGTCGAGCAGTGGGTCGAGTGCGGCGAAGGCGGCGTCCAGCGCCTGGGCGAACACCGGGAATCCGGCGTGGAGTTCGCGGCCGGCGCCGAGGCGCTGGGAGCCCTGGCCGGTGAAGAGGAACGCCAGCTTCCCGTCGCCCTGGGTGGCGCCCTGGACAGCGCCCCGCAGCTGCCCGGCCGTCTCCCGGTCCTCGGCAAGCGCCGTCAGCGCGGCGAGCGCGCCGTCGCGGTCGGCGGCCATGAGCACGGCGCGGTGCTCGAAGCCGGCCCGGGTGGTGGCCAGTGAGTAGGCGGTGTCGAGGACGGTCGCGGCGGGGTCGTTCTCCAGCGCGGCCAGCAGCCCGGCGGCCTGGGCGCGCAGCGCCTCACGGGTCCGTCCGGAGATCAGCAGCGGTACGGTGCCCGGCGCGACGCGCGCGCCGTCCACGGGGGTGTCGGCTCCGTCCCCGGGCTCCGGTGCGGCCGGGGCCTGCTCGACGATGGTGTGCGCGTTGGTGCCGCTGATGCCGAAGGAGGAGACGCCCGCGCGCCGGGGCGCGCCGGTCTCGGGCCACGGGGCGTTCTCGGTGAGGACGCGGACAGCGCCCTGGGACCAGTCGACATGCGAGGAGGGTTCGTCGGCCAGCAGGGTTCGCGGCAGCACTCCGTGGCGCATCGCCATGACCATCTTGATGACACCGGCGACACCGGCGGCGGCCTGGGTGTGGCTGATGTTCGACTTGACCGAGCCCAGCAGCAGCGGACGGCTCTCGTCGCGGCCCTGGCCGTAGGTGGCGAGCAGCGCCTGTGCCTCGACCGGGTCACCGAGCGTGGTGCCGGTGCCGTGCGCCTCGACGGCGTCGACCTCGGCGGCGGAGAGCCGGGAGTTGATCAGGGCCTGCTGGATGACCTCCTGCTGGGAGGGGCCGTTGGGGGCGGTCAGTCCGTTCGACGCGCCGTCCTGGTTGACGGCGGTGCCGCGCACCACGGCAAGGATCTCGTGCCCGTTGCGCCGGGCGTCGGAGAGCCGTTCCAGGACGAGGACGCCCACGCCCTCGGCCCAGCCGGTGCCGTCGGCGGTGTCTCCGAAGGAGCGGCAGCGGCCGTCCGCGGAGAGGCCGCCCTGTCGGCCCATCTCGATGAAGGTGCCGGGGCTCGACATGACGGTCACACCGCCGGCCAGCGCGAGGGTGCACTCCCCCGCGCGCAGCGCCTGGGTGGCGAGATGGACGGCCACGAGCGAGGAGGAGCAGGCGGTGTCCACGGTGACCGCGGGGCCGACGGTGCCGAAGGTGTAGGAGATACGTCCGGACAGGACGCTGCCGGTGTTGCCGGTGAGCTGGAATCCCTCGGCGCCGTCCGCGGGGCCGACCCGGTAGTCCTGGGCCATCGCGCCCATGAACACACCGGTCTGGCTGCCCTTGACCGAGGTCGGGTCGATGCCCGCGCGTTCGAACGCCTCCCAGGCGGACTCCAGCGCGACGCGCTGCTGTGGGTCCATCGCCACGGCCTCGCGCGGCGAGATGCCGAAGAAGTCGGCGTCGAAGTCGGGGGCGTCGTGCAGGAATCCGCCGGACGAGGTGCTGGACGAGGCAAGCGCCTCGGCGTCCCAGCCGCGGTCGGTGGGGAACGCCGTGATGCCGTTCTCACCGGCCTCGACCAGCCGCCAGAGGTCTTCCGGGCTGCTGACACCGCCGGGGTAGCGGCAGGTCATTCCGATGATGGCGATCGGCTCCTGGGCCGCCGTCTCCAGCTCATTGACCCGCTGCCGTGTCCGTCGGAGATCGGCGGTGGCAAGCTTGAGGTAGTCCCGGAGCTTCTGTTCGTTGTCCATCTCAACTCAACCCATCTCGACAGCCAGCGGCCGAACATGAATCACGCGGGGCATCTCGCGCTCGCCGTGCAATGCGAAAAATAGAAAGCCACATGGCTTCGCAGCCATTTAGCGGGAAGCCATGTGGCGAGTGTCGTACGGACCGCTACGGGAATTCCCTAGTCCTCCGCGGTCCCTCGTTCCACTACCAGTTGGAGGCCAGCAGAAGGTCCCCGTATTCGTGTTCCCTGGAGACCTGATTCAGGTCGGCGTCGACCATCATGTGCATCAGTTCGGGGAAGTCGACGCTGGGCTTCCAGCCCAGCTTGGTACGGGCGTGCGAGCTGTCCGCGCAGAGGATCTCCACCTCCGCGGGGCGGACCAGCTCGGGGTCGATGACGACGTAGTCCTGCCAGTCCAGGCCCACGTGTTCGAAGGCGATGCGCACCGCGTCCCGTACCGAGTGCATGGTGCCGCTGCCCACCACGTAGTCGTCCGGCTCATCGGGCTGGAGCATGAGGTGCATCGCGCGCACATAGTCGCCGGCGAAGCCCCAGTCACGTACCGCGTCGAGGTTTCCGAGGTGCAGCTTGTCCTGGAGTCCGAGTTTGATCCTGGCGACGGCGAGGGAGATCTTCCGGGTCACGAACTCCGAGCCGCGGCGCGGGGATTCATGGTTGAAGAGCATCCCGGAGACGGCGTACATCCCGAAGGACTCACGGTAGTTGCGGGTGATGAAGTGCCCGTACGCCTTGGCGGCGCCGTACGGGCTGCGCGGGTGGAACAGCGTCGTCTCACGCTGCGGAGTCTCGGCGGCCTTGCCGAACATCTCCGAGGACGACGCCTGGTAGAAGCGGATCTGGCCGTTTCCGGCGGTGCGCGAGCTGTTCAGGCCGCTCACCATCCGGATGGCCTCCAGGACGCGGAGCACGCCCATGCCATTGACCTCGGTGACGAGTTCGGCCTGCTGCCAGGACATCGGCACGAACGAGATCGCGCCGAGGTTGTACACCTCGTCCGGCTGCACGGTGTCGACGGCGGAGACCAGGCTGCCCTGGTCCATCAGGTCGCCGTCCACGAACGAGAGTTCGGAGACGAGACGGCTGACCCGGGACTTTCGCGGGTTGGCCTGTCCTCGGATCAATCCCCAAACCTGGTAGCCCTGTGACAGGAGATGCTCGGCCAGATAGGAACCGTCCTGCCCGGTAATTCCGGTGATCAGCGCACGCTTGGTCATACCAACCCCTTCTCGACCACGGAGAGACCGCCCAAACGCAGAGCTCGGTCGACGACCTTGCATCGAATACGCTTCTGTCCGGACGATAGACATCGGCACGCTCGCAAGCCTCCGACCACGGTGTCAAGAAAACCCGTGCTTACTAGGGAATTCCCGAGTCGGAGCGGAGCGGGGAAGGCGCGAACAGGCGGAACACTAGTAATTTTCGGGACCGCGATGCGGTGCACTGTGTGCGTCGGCGTTCGGGCCGGCTCTGTCAACCGGAGCGTCTTTCCGTGCTGTTCAGACTTCTGCGTACCCATGTGAGCCCGTACCGGCGAGCCGCTGCCCTGCTGGTCCTCCTGCAACTGATCCAGATCCTCGGCACACTGCTGCTGCCGACGCTCGGCGCCGCCCTGATCGACAACGGTGTCGTCGCCCGGGACAGCGGCTATATCTCGCGGCTCGGAGCGGTCATGGTCGCGCTGGCCCTCGTCCAGGTCGCCGCGGCGATCGGCGCGGTGTCCCTGGCCTCCCGTACCGCGATGGCGATGGGACGCGACATCCGCCGTGTCGTCTTCCGCCGGGTGCTCGACTTCTCCGCCCGTGAGGTGAGCCGCTTCGGTACGCCGTCGCTGCTGACCCGGACGGTCAACGATGTGCAGCAGGTGCAGACGCTGGCGCAGTCGGGCTTCGGCATCGTGGTGGCCGCGCCCCTGATGTGTCTGGGGAGCGTCGTACTGGCGCTTCAGCAGGACGTTCCGCTGGCGCTGATCCTGGTGGTCCTCGTCGCGGTCGTCGCCGTCGCGTTCGGGCTGCTGCTGGCCCGGATGGGGGTGTTCTACGAGCGGATGCAGACGTATCTCGACCGGCTCGGCCGGCTGCTGCGCGAGCAGATCACCGGCGTGCGCGTGGTGCGTTCCTTCGTACGGGACGGCTACGAGCGCGAGCGGTTCGCCCGTACGAGCACGGAGCTGTACGAGGTCTCGCGGCGGGTCGGACGGCTCATCGCGTCGATGCTGCCCGTGGTGCTGCTGCTCATGAACGGGTTCATGGTCGCCATCCTCTGGGTCGGCGCCCACCGGATCGACAGCGGGGCGATGCGGATCGGCGCGCTCAGCGCCTTCCTCAGCTATCTCTCGCTGATACTCATGTCGGTGGTGATGGTCGCGTTCGTGTTCCTGTCGGTGCCGCGCGCGAAGGTGTCCGCCGCGCGTATCCAGGAGATCCTGGCGACGCCGACGAGTGTCACCCCGCCGTCCGAGCCGGTACCGGCCGCGTCGGACGCCATCGGCCAACTGGAGCTGCGCGGCGCGGAGTTCCGCTATCCGGGCGCCGAGAAGCCGGTGCTCCAGGGCATCGATCTGACCGCGGGCCCCGGGGAGAGCGTGGCGATCCTCGGCTCCACCGGCAGCGGCAAGACGACGCTGCTCAACCTCGTCCTGCGGCTGTTCGACGTCACGGAGGGTTCGGTACGGGTCAACGGCGTCGACGTACGGCGGCTGGACCCCGATGTCCTCAGCCGGGCCGTCGGCTTCGTACCGCAGAAGCCGTATCTGTTCTCCGGGACGGTCGCGACCAACCTCCGCTTCGGGAACCCGGACGCCACCGACGACGAGTTGTGGCACGCTCTGCGGATCGCGCAGGCCGCCGAGTTCGTCACGCGCATGCCCGGCGGACTCGACGCCGAGATCTCCCAGGGCGGCACGAATGTCTCGGGCGGCCAGCGCCAGCGGCTCGCCATCGCGCGCACGCTGCTGCGCCGGCCCGCCGTCTATCTCTTCGACGACTGCTTCTCCGCGCTCGACTACGCCACGGACGCCGCGCTGCGCGCCGCGATGGCACCGGAGATCGCGCGGTCGACCGTGATCACGGTCGCCCAGCGGGTCGCCACCGTCCGATACGCCGATCGCATGGTCGTCCTGGACGGCGGACGCGTGGTCGGCACCGGCACCCATGACGAACTGCTGCGCGACAGCGCCACCTACCGCGAGATCGCCCACTCCCAGCTCACCGAGGAGGAGACCGTTCATGGTCTCGCCGGCCAGCCCCAGCCCAACTGAGCCCCGCGGGCCGGGCCGCCGGCTTCTCGGCCTGCTCCGGCCGCACCGGCCCCGGATCGCCGTCGCCCTGCTGGTGGGTATCGGCGGGATCACGCTCAACGCGTTCGGTCCGCTCCTGCTCGGCAAGGCCACCGACCTGATCGTGGACGGTCTGCTCGACGGATCCGGCGACGCGTCGCCGGGGGTCACGGGGGCCGCCACCGGAGGCGTCGACTTCGGCGCGGTGGGGCGCGTACTGCTGCTCCTGCTCGTGCTGTACGTCGCGGCGTCGCTGTTCATGCTGGCGCAGGGCCGGCTGGTCGCGGCCGTCGTCCAGCGCGTGGTCTTCGATCTGCGGGAGCGGGCGGAGGAGAAGCTCGGACGGCTGCCGCTGCGCTACTTCGACCGCAATCCGGCGGGCGAGGTGCTGAGCCGTACGACCAACGACGTCGACAATCTCCAGGGGACCCTTCAGCAGACCCTCGCCGAATTGATCACCTCGGTCTTCTCCATCATCACCATGCTCATCCTGATGCTGGTGATCTCGCCGTCCCTGGCGCTGATCATGCTGGCGAGCGTGCCGGTGTCGGGGGTGCTCGCCGCGTGGATAGGCAAGCGCTCCCAGCCCCGGTTCACGGAGCAGTGGGCCGCCACCGGCTCGATGAACGCGCGGGTCGAGGAGGTCTACACGGGCCACTCGCTGATCAAGGGCTTCGGTCGGCGCGAGCAGGCCGAGCGGCAGTTCGACGCGCACAACGAGGCGCTGTACCGGGCGGGCGCCAGGGCCCAGTTCATCTCGGGCACCATCGAGCCCGCCATGATGTTCATCGCCAACCTCGGCTATGTGGTGGTGGCGGTGGTGGGCGCCTGGAAGGTGGTGAGCGGGGCGCTGACGCTCGGGGACGTACAGGCGTTCATCCTGTACTCCCGGCAGTTCAGCCAGCCGATCGTGCAGGTCGCCAGTGTGGCGGGCCGTCTCCAGTCCGGGATCGCCTCCGCCGCGCGGGTCTTCACCCTGCTCGACGCCGAGGAACAGGGCCCCGACCCGAAGCACCCCGTCCGGCCGGAACGGGTCACCGGACGGGTGGAGTTCGACCGCGTCGGCTTCCGCTACTCCCCCGAGACCCCGCTGATCGATGATCTCTCCCTGACCGTGGAGCCCGGCAGTACGGTGGCGATCGTCGGCCCGACCGGGGCCGGCAAGACCACGCTGGGCAATCTCCTCATGCGGTTCTACGAGGTCGACGAGGGCCGGATCCTGCTCGACGGCACGGACATCGCGGCGATGACCCGCGACGATCTGCGCGCGCAGTTCGGTCTGGTGCTCCAGGACACCTGGCTGTTCGGCGGCACGATCGCCGAGAACATCGCGTACGGCCAGGCCGGGGCCACCCGTGAGGAGATCGTCGCGGCGGCCCGCGCCACCTGCGCGGACCGCTTCATCCGTACCCTGCCGGACGGCTACGACACCGTGCTGGACGACGAGTCGGCCGGCGTGAGCGCGGGCGAGAAGCAGCTGATCACGGTCGCCAGGGCGTTTCTCGCCCGGCCCGCCGTGCTGGTCCTCGACGAGGCGACGAGCTCCGTCGACACCCGTACCGAAGTGCTGATCCAGCGCGCGATGAACACCCTGCGCGCGGGCAGGACCAGCTTCGTCATCGCGCACCGGCTGTCCACCATCCGCGACGCCGATGTCATCGTGGTCATGGAGTCGGGGCGGATCGTCGAGCGCGGCACCCATGACGAACTGATCTGCGTACAGGGCGCCTACGCGCGGCTGCACGCCGCCCGCGCCCATGGCTCCCCCCGGCCGGCCGCGGACGGCGAGCGGCTGGTTGCCGGTGGCTGACGCGTCGCCGCCCGCTTCCGCGTAATCTCGAAGGGTCAGCGCACCGGTCCGACCACCGGCGTTCGAGCCCGACCGATAAGGACGGTATTGTGCCCGACGGAAAACTCCTCGCCGTCAGCGATCTGCATGTCGTGTATGACGAGAACCGCGCGCTGGTCGAGGAACTGCGCCCGGCCTCGGACGACGACTGGCTGATCGTCGCGGGTGATGTCGCCGAGAAGTACACCGATATCGAGTGGGCGCTGAGGCTGCTCAGCGAGCGGTTCTCGAAGGTGATCTGGGCCCCGGGCAATCACGAGCTGTGGACCCATCCGCAGGATCCGTGCGATCTGCAGGGCGAGAAGCGCTATCTCCATCTGGTGGAGCTGTGCCGGGGGCTGGGCATCGCCACCCCGGAGGACCCCTATCCCGTCTGGCGGGGCGCCGGGGGGCCGGTGGCGATCGCTCCGCTGTTCGTGCTCTACGACTACTCGTTCCGGGCGCCCGGAGCCACCACGACGGAGGAGTCACTGCGGCTGGCCCACGAGGCGGGCGTGGTCTGCTCCGACGAGTACTTCCTGCACCCCGACCCGTTCGCGGGCCGGGACGCCTGGTGCTGGTCGCGGGTCGAGGAGACCGAGCGCCGGCTGTCGGCCGTCGATCCGTCCCTGCGTACCGTCCTCGTCAATCACTTCCCGCTGGTCCGTGACCCCACCCGCATCCTGCACTACCCCGAGTTCGCGCAGTGGTGCGGTACGGAACTGACCGCCGACTGGCATGTGCGCTTCCGTGCCGCCGCCGTGGTCTACGGCCATCTGCACATCCCCCGGGTCACCTGGCACGACGGGGTGCGCTTCGAGGAGGTGTCGATCGGCTATCCGCGCGAGTGGCGCAAACGCCCACCCCGGAAGCCGTTGCGCCAGATCCTGCCCGAGCCGGCCGGACAGGCCGCCCGGTGATCGGGGAGGTGCTGCCCGCGGCGGTCGCCGCCGAGGCGGCGTACGACGACGGGCGCGAGCCGGGCGAAGAGCTGTTCCCGCAGGAGAAGGCGCTGGTGGCGAACGCGGTCCCCAAGCGGCAGCGGGAGTTCGCCACCGTACGGTTCCTGGCCCGGCGCGCGATGCTCCGTCTCGGGCAGCGGCCTGTACCGCTGCTGCCCAACCGGCGCGGGGCGCCCCAGTGGCCGGAAGGCATCGTCGGGAGCATGACGCACTGCGACGGCTACCGCGCCGCGGTGGTGGCCAGGTCCGGGGAGACGACGGCCCTCGGCATCGACGCGGAGCCCGACGCTCCGCTGCCCGAGGGTGTGCTGGATGTCATCGCGCTGCCGGCCGAGCGGACTCACATCGCGTCGCTGACCGAGCGTCACCCCGGGGTCAGCTATGACCGGCTGATTTTCAGCGCCAAGGAGAGCGTTTTCAAGGTGTGGTATCCGCTCACCGGGCGCGAACTCGACTTCTCCGAGGCGGAAATCGACATCGATCCGGTCGAACGGACCTTTCAGGCAAGGCTTCTGGTACCGGGCCCCTTCGTGAATGGCCGTCATATCGGTGAATTCCAGGGCCGCTGGATCGCGGAACGGGGCCTGGTGGCCACCGCGATCCATGTGGCAGATGAAACGTCATCAGTTTTTCATTGAACCCGTCGTCGCCGGCCGCCGTGAACTGCTATCCAAGTGGGGTCCTTGTCCCCCCACTCCTGGAGAAGTATCTCCGTGCGTTCAATAAAGGCACTGTTCGCCGTCTTTCTGGCAATCGTCGCCGCGGTCACGATCTCACCCTCGGCCTACGCGGCCGAGGGTAAGTACGTGGCGCTGGGTGACTCGTACGCGGTCGCTCCCGGCACCCGTACCTACGACGACCCCAACGACGCGTGCCGCCGCGGCCCGCTGACCTACCCGCGACTGTGGGCGGCTCAGCACAGCTCCGTGGCGTTCGTCGAGGCGTCGTGCTCGGGTGCGACCACCACCGAGGTGATCAACTCCCAGATACCGCGGCTCACCGCGGACACCACACTGGTGACGGTGCAGGTCGGCGGCAATGACGTCGGCTTCGTCGACGTACTGACCAACTGCGTCCTCACCATCGATGACCGGGACTGCCTCAACGGGGTCGCGGCGGCCAAGCAGGCGGCCGAGTCGATTCTGTCCCCGGCGCTCGCGCAGACCTACGGCGCGGTGCGTGCCGCCGCGCCCAACGCGAGAGTCATCGTCGTCGGCTATCCCCGGCTCTACACCATCGGGGGTTCCTGCGGCATTTTCGGACTGAGCGACACCGAACGTACCGCGCTGAACTCCGCGGCCGACACCCTGGCCGCCGTCATGTCCTCCCGTGCGGCGGCCGCCGGTTTCGAATTCCTGGACGCCCGGCCGGTATTCGACCCGCACACGATCTGCTCATCCAGTTCCACCTGGGTCACCAGCCTGGAATGGGACAAGCTCAACGAGTCCTACCACCCGAACACCGCGGGCCACCGCGATGGTTATCTGGCCGCTCTGAACGCCCTCACCGGCTGACGGAGCGATCGGCCGACCGGCCTACGGATTGAATAAGTGGGGGCGTTCCGTTTCATTCGGCGGAACGCCCCCACTGCCGTATCCCTTTGTCAGCGCGGCACGTCGCTCAATGCGCCGATGTCCTCATTGCCTTCGCTCACCAGCATCTGGGAGGAGGCGAGTTCGCGATAGAGGACATCGGCCTCGACCAGCTCCGCGTGGGTTCCCGCGGCCCGCACCAGACCGTGTTCGAGGACCACGATCTGGTCGGCCCCGGTCACGGTGGACAGCCGGTGCGCGATCAGGATCACGGTGCAGCGCCTGGCCGCCTGGTCGACCGCTTCCCGCAGCGCCCGTTCGTTGCTCGCGTCGAGCTGGGCGGTGGCCTCGTCAAGGAGCAGCACCTCGGGCCGGCGCAGCAGCGCACGCGCGATGGCCAGCCGCTGCCGCTCGCCGCCCGACAGGGTGACGCCGCGGTTGCCGACCTCGGTGCGCAGTCCGTCGGGCAGCCGGTCGATCAGGGTGTCGAGCCGGGTGAGCCGCAGGACCTCCGTGATGTCCTCGTCCGACGCGCCGGTCGCGGCGTAGCGCAGATTGTCCTCGATGGTGCCGGCCATCACCGGCGATTCCTGCTCCACGTAGGCGATGCGCCTGCGCACCTCCGCCCGGGGCAGGGTGGCGATGTCGACGCCGTCGATCAGGATCTGTCCCGCGGCCGGTTCGTGGAAGCGCTGGAGCAGGGCGAACATCGTGGTCTTGCCCGCGCCGGAGAGTCCGACCAGCGCGGTCTGGGTGCCGCCGGCGACGGTGTAGGAGATACCGCGCAGGGCGGGTGCGCGGCCGGGGTAGGAGAACCGTACGTCCCGGAACTCGACCGGCGGCGCGCCGGGCGCGGCCACGGCGACCGGGCCCAGCGGTTCGCGCGGGTCGTCCACATCGTCCTCGACCGGCATGTGCTTGACCTGCTCGATACGGCCGACGGCGCCGAGCCCCTGTTGCAGCATGCTCAGCCCGGCGACCAGTGAGCCGACCGGGCTCGCCAGATAGAACACGTACAGCAGGAAGGCGATCAGGGCGGAGGCTTCGAGGCCGCCGGAGGCCACCAGCGCGCCGCCCACGCCGAGCACCGCGAGGAACGCCGCCTGGATGGACACCCCGGAGAGGACCTTCACCAGCGCGACATAGCGCGCGCCGGCCAGTCCGGCGCGGTAGGCGCCCTCGATGGCCTCTCCGGCGCGTTCGGTCTCCCTGCCCTCGGCGCCGTTGGCCTTCACGGTCCTGGCGGCGCCGAGCGTACGGTCGAGCGCGGCGCCCACCGCGCCGACCGACTCCTGCGCGCGGGCGACCGCTTCACGGATCCGGGGCAGGACGAGCACCATCACCAGCGCGACGGCGATCAGCACGGCGGCGGTGACCCCGAGCAGTCCCAGATGCACCACGCCCATCAGGACCACCGCTCCGAGGATGCTGAGGACTCCGTTGGAGACCATCACCAGCCCTTCGGTGGCGGCGTTCTGGACGAGGGCACTGTCGGAGGTGACACGGGAGATGAGATCGCCCGGAGGACGGCGGTCCAGCTCGGGTACGCGCAGCCGTATCAGCCGGAACACCAGGTCGCGGCGGATCTGCCGGACCACCCGTTCCGAGGTGCGCTGCTGCCACCAGGACTGGAGTCCGGTGAGCCCGGCGCCCAGGACGACGAGCGCGGCCAGCACGAGCACGGGCCCGAGCACCCCGCGCCCGTCGCTCAGTCCATCCAGTACGTGCTGGGCCACCAGCGGCTGTACGAGTCCGGCGGCGCTGGCGGCCAGCACGAGGAGCAGGGTGGCGAGCAGCACCGTCCGGTGCGGGCGGGCGTAGCGCAGCAGTACGCGCAGCGGGGGCGTCGCGGGTGGCTCGGGGGTCTGGGCCGGCGCGGGTGGCCAAGGGGTCTCAGCCGTCGCGGGAGGAGCGGAAACCGTTGTCATGGGGGGTCCGGGTTCGCTGGTCGGGAGGGGTGTTCGCCGGTGTTCGCCGGTGGGGGGCGGGGTGTTCAGTGGGTCGCGGGGACGGGCGCGGGCGCGGGCCGCGCGGCGATCCGCTCCAGATGGTCGGCGGCGGTGACATGGCCGCCCGCCGCGCGGAAGGACCGGCCGATCGCCTCGGCCGCCGCGCGGTGGCCGGAGGCGCTGTCCAGTACGGTTCCGACGGCCGTGGCCAGCCGGGCGGCGTTCACCCGGTTGAAGCGGACCCGTACCCCCGCGCCCGCGTCGACCACCTGTTGCGCGACGATGGGCTGGTCGTCGCGGATGGGGGCGAGTACGAGCGGCAGCCCGTGCCAGAGCGACTCGCACACGGTGTTGTGTCCGGCGTGGCAGACGACGGCGTCGGCCCGTGCCAGCAGATCGAGTTGGGGTACGTGGGCGCGTACGAGGACTCCCGGCGGCACCGTGGAGAGCGTACGGCCGGGGTCGACCACGACGCCCTGTACCGCGTCCCCGAGCCCGTCGAGGGCGGTGACGGCCTCCGTCAGGAACCGGCCGCCCGCGTCCGCGTTGGCCGTGCCGAGAGAGACGAGCACGATGGGGCGCCCCGGATCCAGCTCTTCCCACGGGAAGTCGGAGCGGTCGGCGCGCGGGGCGATGGCCGGTCCGACCAGATGCGTACGCTCCCAGGGCAGCGGCGCGTCACCGAGCAGTTCGCGCCCGGTGAAGGCGATGACACCGTACGGGGAGAACCGCGGGTCGGCCGTGCTCGCCGGGTCACCGATGCGCCCGCGCAGCGCGCCCAGCAGCTCGCCGAGCCAGGCGGCCACCTTGGGCATCCCGGCCAGCGGGTCGATGAGTTCGGCGGAGGTGGTCGCTGACGTGACATAGGGGATGCCCCTGCGCTCCGCGATCAGCGCGCCCGCGACGGCGTGCTGGTCGCCGAGGACGACATCCGGGCGGAACGTGTCGATGGCGGCCTCCACCCCGGGCGCCATCCGGTCGGCCAGCGGGACGAAGAACTCCTCCCACAGGAACCGGAAGGCGGCGGGTCCGGTCAGCTCCGGCGGCCTGACCAGTCCGTTCTCCGGCATCGGGCAGTCGAGGGCCGTGGTGTCCGGGCCGGCGAGCCGGCGGATCTGGTCGGCCTGGCCCGCCCACGCCACCTGGTGCCCCCGCCCGGCGAGTTCACCGGCCACCCCGACCAGCGGGTTGACATGCCCGACCAGTGGTGGGACGACGAGCAGGAAGCGGGTCACCGCACCGCCCCGGCGAGGGTGTGTTCCCGTACCCACTCCAGGATCAGGTCCCGGGTCTCCTCGGTCCGCTCCACCAGTACGGAGTGGCCCTGCTCGGCCAGGACCACGGTGCGGCAGGACACCAACTTGGCTTCCAGGGAGTCGACTTGGGCGCTCAGACCGGACTCGTCGCCGAAGATGGCCAGGACCGGGCAGCCGAGCGCGGAGAGATCGTCGTCGATGACGCGTCCGGCGGGGATGTCCTCGGCGAGTGTGGTGACCCGCAGGATACGGCCGGCGCCCCGGGAGAGCCGGGCGGTGTGCGCGCCGTGATGGGCGGAGATCCAGCCGATGACATCCTCGCGGGCGAGCTGGCTCTTGGCGTCCGCGAGTCCGTCGGCCATGTGCCGGGTCCACTCCGCGACCGGCGGCTCGGACTCGATCATGGTGACCGTGGCGACCCGGTCGGGGTGCCACGCGGCGAGCGCGGCGGCCACCGTACCGCCGAAGGAGTTGCCGACGACATGCACCCGGCGGGTCTCGCCCAGCGCGTCGAGCAGCCCGGCGAGGTCGGCGACGAAGGACTCAAGACGGTAGCCGGTGGCCGGCCGGTCGCTGCGGCCGTGGCCGCGCAGGTCGTACATGATCAC
Source organism: Streptomyces sp. NPDC056835 (assembly GCF_042789485.1). Lineage (NCBI taxonomy): Bacteria > Bacillati > Actinomycetota > Actinomycetes > Kitasatosporales > Streptomycetaceae > Streptomyces > Streptomyces sp. NPDC056835. Next base: position 274,281 of record NZ_JBHUBB010000003.1, on the reverse strand, counting down.
GTCGAGGCCCGCGGCGGCGAAGGCCGGGCCCAGGGTGAAGTAGTAGCTGGCCAGGCTGTCGGTGAGCAGACCGTGCACGAACACGACAACGGGCGGTTCAGCGCCGTCGGCGGGCCGGTCGGCGGCGGGGAGCCGCTGCACATGCGTGGTGATCTCGCCGGTACGTATCTTCGTCATCGGTTCAGCCCTGCCCGGTGGGGCGCAGCGACGCCGCGACATAGTCGGCCAGCTCGCCGACGGTGAGGGCGATGATCTCGTCGAGTTCCAGATCGGCGATGAACAGAGCGAGGTTGACCCGGTCCCCGTAGTGCTCGCGCAGGATGCCGGCGAGCGTCACCAGATCGATGCTCTCCAGTTCGAGATCGTCGTGGAAGGTGGTCTCCCGGCTGATCTCGGCGTCGTCGAGACCGTCCTCCTCCAGCAGTTCGCGCAGCATCCGGGTGATGTCCGCCAGCACAGCGGCATCATCGGTGTCCAGCGGCTCCGTGGTCATGATCCCGATCGCCTCAGTGCTCATCAGAGTCTCCTGTCTCGTTGTCATCGGTCGTCCAGGCGACGATGTACCGCCGCTCGGGCAGTCCCGGTGGATTGGCCACCTGCCGCACACTCACCTCGTACGCCCGGCCCTCGGTCACCACACGCAGCCGCTCCGCGTCCGCCGCCACCACGCGGTAGTCGGCGGGCCTGCCGCGCAGGCCGGTACCGCGTGCCTTGGCGACGGCCTCCTTGGCCGTCCAGAACCGGGTGAACCAGCCGGGCCCGCTGTCCGGGGCCGCGGCCACCAGCCGGTCCAGCAGGGCCAGTTCGCCGCGGTCGCAGGCCATCTCGACGGCGGACCTCGGCCGGTCGGTGATCTCCTCGACGTCGATCCCGCACGATCCGCGCCGGGCGATGGCCACACCGGTCTCCCGGCAGTGCGCGATCGACACCGTCAGCTCGCCGAGGACGCGTCCGTGCACCCCGTGGGCGAGCGGACGCCCCGTGTCGTCGTTGCGCACGGCGATCTCGGCCGGATAGATCTCGTCCGCGCCCTCACGCCACAGCAGTCCGCGGACCGCGTCCTTGGCGGCGACCCTGCCGAGCAGCCACTGACGGCGGCGGACGGGCTGCAACGCGTCATAGCCGGCGCGTTCGGCGCCGCCGAGCATATTGCGCATGATCAGCTCGCGGGTGGCCAGGTCGGGCCAGCGCTCGTGCACCTTCGTCCAGCCCTCGGGCTCGGCCGTGGAGAGGGTGTTGCGGCCCGGGAAGCGGTCCACCGCGCGGATGTTGGGGTCGGTGTCGAACCTCCGGTCCTGCCAGCCGGTGAACTCCGCCCAGACCCTGCCCTCGTGGACCAGTTGCATGTCCGCGGTGAGGGTGAGGTCGGTGACCTCGGTGATCCGGATCAGACAGTCCAGCCGCTCTCCCGGCTTCGGTTCCGGCCCGTGGAAGCGGATCAGCTCCATCCCGATCGGGAAGACCGTGGTGCGCTCGGTGAGCGTCGCCATGATCCAGTAGCCGAGGAGCTGTCCGACGTTGTCGAGGAGGGCGCCGGGGGCGTCCGGCGCGGTGATGACGCCCCGTACCGACAGATCCCCGAGGGCGGTCAGTTCGCTGACGCCCTGGAAGCGCGGCCCGTGGAACATCCACCGTTCGCTGTACAGCTGTTCGGCCCGCAGCCCGGGGGCGCGCTCGGCGGCCGGGTCCACCGGCCACGGCGCGGGCGCCTCCGTATGGCGCGAGGCCAGTTCGACCACTGCCCGGGAGTAGCCGGTCAGGCTCACCTCGACCCGGTCGGGCGCCTGCCGCCGTACCACCACCGGTACGTCGACGGACGGCATGGCCTCGATCCACTTCAGCAGCCGCACCTCGTGCACGGCGATGGCCCGCGTTCCGGGCACGGCGCGTTCGGCGATCTCCATGAGATGGCCGATGACCGTGGTGGCGGGCACGATCGGCCAGCGGTCGGCCTCGTCTGGCCAGCCGGGCCGCTGCCGGAAGAAGCAGTGGTCGAGCAGATACGGCATCGTGGCGACGTCCACCCGCAGCACCTCGGGGACCGGCGCCACGGCCGGAGCGGGGGCGGGGGCGGGCGTGCCCGTCGAGGGTCCCCGGCGGGCCGGTGCGTGGCGCCGCTGCGTGGCACCCGCGCCGATGAGTTCGTTCGCGAGGGCCGCGGTGTCGTTCAGCAGCGCGGAGAGTTCGGCGGCCACCGGGAACCGCGCGCCGGCCCGGCCGAGCAGTTCCAGCGCCCCGCCGTCGGCGACGGCGAGCGCGGGCGAGGCGGCGGGGGTGACGGGGGTGACGGGCCGGGGCACGATCCCGGTCAGCGCCTTCCTGGTCCGCTCGGGCAGGGACACGAGCGCCCCGCCGAGATCCAGCCGCACCCCGGCCCGGGCCGGCCGCGCGGACGTGGTCGCCGTACGGGCCGCCGTGGCGGTCAGGGGCCCGAGCAGCGGGGCGACGTCGGGGGCGGCGCCGTCCACCCAGAGCGCGGTGACCACCCGGCGCAGCTGCGCCAGACTGTCCCTGACCGTGGAGTGCGCGGAGACGACGAGCCGGTCCTTGCCCGCCAGGGTGTCGTCGATGAGCGAGCCGAGCTGCCCGGCGCCCAGCTGGATGAACGCGCGGTACCCCGCCTCGTGCATCGCGGCGATCATGAGCCGGAACCGCACCGGTTCGAGCAGATGCCGGACGAACAGCTCCCGTACGGCGGCCGGTTCGGCCGGATAGAGCGCGGCGGTCGTCGCGGACCAGACCGGAGTGGTCTGGGGATGGAGGGTGTACGTCTCCGCCGCGCGCCGGATCGGATCGAGGTACGGCGCGAGCATCGGGGTGTGGAAGCCGGACCGGAACGGCAGCACCTGCCCGATCACCCCCTGGCCCCTGAACCGCAGGACCAGTTCACCGACGGCCTCCTCCGGGCCGCAGATCATCGACTGGTTCGGCGCGTTGTCGTGCGAGAGCACCACATCGGTACGCCCGCCCAGCTCGGCCAGCACCTTGTCGGCGGGCATGCCGAGCACGGCGAAGACCGCGCCGGGGACGCGCAGCGCGTCCGGGTCGAAGCCCGCGAGGAAGGTGTCCACCTCGTCGGCGGCGTGGATGCCGCCGCAGGCCATGGCGGTCCACTCCCCCACGCTGTGCCCGGCGACCGCGTCGGGCACGACGGCGAGCCTGCGCAGCGCGGTGTCGAGGACGCGCCCGAGCTGGAACACCGCGGCTCCGTGCCGTCCCACATCACCGACCCTGGCGTCCTCGCCGGCCGACCACGTGAGACCGAACCGCTCGGCCAGTTCGGCCACTTGGGGCTCGAACTCCGCTTCGAGGCCCGGGAAGACGAACGCGGTCCGCCCTCCGCCCGCCGGACCGAGCAGCGGGCGCGGGCTGAACCACACATCGCTGCGACCGCGCCAGGCGGTGCCCTTGCCGACGGCCTTGCGTGCCAGCTTCAGCCGGCGCGCGGTCGGGTCGACGATCCCGAGCCGTACGGGGCCCGCCGCCGCTCCCGCCGCCGGGGCGCGCTCGTCGAGCCCGGCCGCCAGGACCGTGGAGTCGTCGGCGGCCAGCAGCGCGGCCAGCTCCGCCTGGCTCGCCGCGGCGAGCCGCAGCACCCGCTCGGGCTCGGTCACCGTCGTACGGGCCTGCCGCGCGGACGGGGCGGTGGCCGGCTGCTCCAGTACGACATGGGCGTTGATGCCGCCGAAGCCGAAGGCGTTGACACCCGCCCGGCGCGGGGCGCCGGTCGCGGGCTCCGCCCAGGGCCTGGCCTTCGCGAGCGGGGCGAACCGGGTGCCGTCCAGGGCCGGGTTCGGCTCGTCGCAGTGCAGGGTGGGGGGCAGCACCCCGTGGTGGATCGCGAGCGCCGCCTTGATCAGCCCGGCGATCCCGGCGGCGGGCATGGTGTGCCCGATCATGGACTTCACCGAGCCGATGGCGGCCCGCTCGCCCACGGCCGGGCCGAACACCTCGGCGAGCGTGGTCAGTTCGGCGCGGTCACCGGCGACGGTCGCGGTGCCATGTGCCTCCAGCAGTCCCAGGGCGTCCGCCGCGCGCGGGTCGAGCCCCGCCGCGTCCCACGCCTGCCGTACCGCGCGGATCTGGCCGCCGGGGTCGGGGTTGAAGAGGCTGGCGGAGCGGCCGTCGCTGGCCACTCCGGTCCCGGACACCACGGCGTACACACGGTCGCCGTCGCGTTCGGCGTCCGCGAGCCGCTTGAGCACCACGACGCCGGTGCCCTCACCGATGAGCACCCCGTCGGCGCCCGCGTGCAGCGGGCGGATCCGCTCGCTCGGCGAGAGCGCGCCGAGCTGGCTGAACACACTCCAGAGGGTGATGTCGTGGCAGTGGTGCACACCACCGGCCAGCATGACATCACAACGCCCGGCGGCCAGTTCGCGGACCGCGTGGTCGACCGCCACCAGCGAGGAGGCGCAGGCGGCGTCCACGGTGTAGGCGGGGCCGCGCAGATCGAGCCGGTTGGCGACGCGCGAGGCGGCCAGATTGGGCACGAGCCCGATGGCCGACTCCGGCTGCTCGGGGCCGAGTTGCGCGGCGAACGCCGCCCGTACCTCCTCGATCCTGTCCTCGCCCAGCTCGGGCGCCAGCTCACGGAGCGTACGGGCCAGCTGGCCGGCCGTACGCACCCGCTGGTCGAGCCGGACCAGACCGGGTGTCAGATACCCGCCCCTGCCGAGGACGATCCCGGCGCGCTGCCGGTCGGCGGGGAGTACGGGGTCCCCGCCGGCGTCCTCGATGGACCGGTGCGCGACATCCAGCGCGATCAGCTGATCGGGCTCGGTGCCCGCCACGGAGGTGGGCATGATGCCGAACCGCGTGACATCGAACTCGGCTTCCTGGTCGACGAATCCGCCGCGCCGGCAGTACACCCGGTCGCTGCGCCGGGGCCCGTCGGGCGCGTAGAACTCCCCGTCCCACCGGTCGGCCGGTACGTCGCTGATCGCGTCGACCCCGTTGACGATGTTGTGCCAGTAGCTGTCCAGGTCCCGCGCGCCGGGGAAGAACGCGGCCATCCCGACGATGGCCACCGGTGTTCCGGTGCCCGCGGACGTCCGGGGATCCATCCCGGTCACCAGCCGGAGGCGGTGTAGACCGCGGCGTGCGCCGAGGGGGCGCCCCAGGCGAGTTCACGCAGCAGGCTCAGCGGTCCCTCTTCCGGGTCGATGAGCTTGATCCCACGGGACGCGTACGAGCGCATCAGCTCCGGGGTGACCATGCCGCCGTTCGTCTCGGCGGCGGCCCAGGGTCCCCAGTGGACGGTCAGCCCGCGCCGGTCGGCGGTGGACCAGCGGCGCCCCAGCTCCTCCAGCGCGTCGTTGGCGGCGGCGTAGTCGGACTGGCCACGGTTGCCGAGGGCGGCGGCGATGCTGCCGAACAGGACGGCGAAGCGCGGCCCGGTGGGCAGCGAGTCGACCGCGTCGAGCACCGCGCGCGCCCCGCCCACCTTGGTGGAGAACACCCGGCGGAACGACTCGACCGGCTTCTCGGCGATCAGCTTGTCCTCGATGACCCCGGCGGCGTAGACGACACCGTCGAGCCTGCCGTGCTCGGCGTGGATGTCCTTCACCGTGGCCCGTACGGCCTCCGCGTCGAGCACATCGACGCAGTGGTAGCGGATCTGACTGCCGAGGGCGCGCAGTCCTGCGATCGTGTCCCGCACCTCGCGCGCGGCGAGCGCGGCGGACACCCGGCGCTCGACCTCGGCGGGCGAGGTCAGCCCGGAGGCGAGGAAGACCGCCCGCAGCCCGGCGCGGTCCGTGGCCCCGGCGGTGGCCGGGTCCTCGGTGTCGGCGGGGACCGGTGTGCGGCCCATCAGTTCGATCCGGCACCGGCTGACGGAGGCGACCGTACGGGCGAACCGCGCGGTGATCCCGCGGGCTCCGCCGACCAGCAGGACGACCGCGTCCCGGTCGAGCCCCGCCGCCTCGGCCTCCGCGACCCCGTCACCGGCCGGGCCCGCGCCGGTGGCGGCCAGCGCGCCCAGATCGGTGAGGGTCAGCCGCAGGGCGCGCCGGGTGCCGCCGTCGGTCAGGACGACCGGCTCCCGTTCCGTGGCGGCGAGTTCGGTGACCAGTGCGTCGGCGATCGCGTCCGGTGCCGCGCCGGGCGCCACCTCGACCAGGGTCGCGGCGAGGTCGGGGTACTCACGGGCGACGCTGCGGAAGAAGCCGCGCAGCCCGCTGGCCGCGCCCTCGGTCCTGCGCTCGACGGCGAGCAGTCGGCGCGGGGCGCCGGCCAGCACGGTCTGGAAGAGCGGGAAGGCCTCGGGCAGCGGCGCCTCGGCCGCGTCGAGGGCGTCCAGATAGAGCACGGCGTCGGCGCCGGTCTCCGGCAGCTCTCCGGCGGGTACGAGCCGGGGTTCGGCGCCGGCCGCGCGCAGCCGGTCGGCCACCACCGGGGCCAGCTCACCGCCGCCCAGGAGCAGCACCGTGCTTCCGCTGTCCACGGTCCCGGTCACCGGCGGCAGTTGGGCCTCGGTGAACTCCAGCCGCTGCGGGGGCACGATCTCGGCCGAGGGCCCGGCGGGTGTCTCGGGTGCGGCGGGTACGTTCTGGGCGCCACTCGTCCCGGAGGTCTCCCCTCCGCCGAGCCGGGTGGTGAGCAGCCCGGCGATCCCGGCGGCGGTACGGGCCGCGCTCAGCCCGTCCAACTCCGCGCCGCCGTCGACCGGCAGCCCCAGCCTGACCGCCAACTCACCCGCGATCTCCGTCCGCTTGATC